>JBEDEQ010000083.1:0-4014 GCA_041175645.1 Actinomycetota bacterium
GAACACCCGCGTGAACTCGCTGCAGACCCAGGTTGACGCGGCCAACGCGCAGGCCGATCAGGCCCTTGAGCAACTCGGTCAACTTGCCGCCCAGATGTACCGCAACGGCTCGGCCGGCAACAGCCTCAACCTATTTTTGAACGCCGACAAGGCCGATGACTTGCTCTACCAACTTGGTGCCAGCGAAAAGATTGCCCAGCAGAGCGACCAGCTTTACCAGCGCTCGATCGAGAAGCAGCGCTACGCCCAGGCTTTGGCCGACGAACTCAGTGCTGCCAAAGAAGAGTTGGCTGCTAAGGCCAAAATCGCCCAGGATGCTTATGCCGAAGCTCAAGCTGCCGCCAACACCCTGCAGGCCAAGGTCGACGAAAACAAGGCACTGAACCGCACCTTTTATGCGCAGCTGGCCAGCCTTCGAAACACCTCGGCAGACCTAGAGCGCAGGCGCGCCCAGGGCTTGGCCGATGAACGTGCCCAGGCCAACGGAACCGCCGACACCACGGCACCCGAGCTTTATGACGTTGGCGACGCCAACACCGCCAAGGTCGACGTCATGTTCAACTTCGCCAAAGCGCAGCTGGGTGAGCCTTATGTTCTCGGCGGCATCGGCCCGAACGTGTGGGACTGCTCTGGCATCACCAAGGCTTCTTATGCCGCTGCCGGAATCTACATCGGCACCCACTCTGCAACCAATCAGTTCAGAACCATGGCTGCCGCCAAAAAGCTGATTCCGCTAAACCAACTTCAGCCGGGTGACCTGATGTGGTACACCAAGGAGCCAGGCAACTTCGACGGCGACAAGTACCACATTGTGATTTTCTACGGCAACGGCATGATGCTCGAGGCTCCACGCCCGGGTCGCGAAGTTCGCATCGTTCCGATTCGTTGGGGCGAGATGTTCAAATACGGCGGTCGCCCGAGCGCTCCATAAACCGCTTGCGCGAGCAGTGCATCCGCTCAAAGAAAAAAACTCCGCCGATCGCTCGACGGGGTTTTTCGTTTGAAAGCTTTAGTGGCCTTCGGCCTTGAAGCGCTCGATCGATTCGGCGATTAGGCGCTCGGCAACAGCCTTGCCCTGCCAGTCGCCAACCTTGACCCACTTGCCAGGCTCGAGGTCTTTGTAGTGCTCGAAGAAGTGTTTGAGCTCGTTCTTGGTTTGAGCCGGCACATCGTCGATGTCTTGAATGTGCGACCAGCGTGGGTCTTTGTCGAGCACGCAGATGAGCTTCTCGTCGATGCCGCCGTCGTCTTCCATGGTGAGCACGCCGACTGAGCGAACGGTGCAAACCACACCTGGGTAAACCGGGAACTCGAGCATGACCAGAGCGTCTAGCGGGTCGCCGTCGCCACCGAGGGTGTTGTCGAAGTAGCCGTAGTCGATTGGGTAGACGAACGGGGTGAATAGAACGCGGTCTAGGTGAACGCGACCGGTCTCGTGGTCGACTTCATATTTGTTGCGGCTGCCGCGAGGGATTTCGATAACTACGTCGTGTGCCATGGTGCTCCTAAATAGAGTTGTCTGAAAGAGAGTTTAGCGAAAGGCGGCGCATGCCAACCCGTGCCAGGCTTACCCCGGCGATTGCCGATGTGCGTCGTGCCGTGCGCGAGTCTTTAGCCGAGGCTGAGGTTTCGGCTGGCGATCTGGTTTTGGTGGCCTGTTCTGGCGGTGCCGATTCACTCGCGCTCGCCGCAGCTGCCGGGTTTGAAGGTGCTCGGGCCGGCGTTCGCGTTGGCGCCGTAATCGTAGAACACGGGCTGCAGGCCGAGACGGTGTCGGTTGCGGCAACCACCGCAGAAGTTTTGTGCGGGCTTGGTCTCTCGCCAGTTGAAGTTTCGTCGGTGTCGGTTGGTGCCGGCGCAGGGCCAGAAGCTGCGGCTCGAACCGCTCGCTATGAAGCCTTGGATGCCGCTGCCGCGGCGCACGGCGCACGGTTCGTGTTGCTCGGCCACACGCTCGATGATCAGGCCGAAACAGTTTTGCTTGGTTTGGGGCGCGGCTCCGGGCCAAAGTCACTCGCCGGCATGAGCTCGGTGAGCGGCAGCTACCTGCGCCCCCTGCTTGCCATTCGGCGAGCCACCACCGAAGCCTTCTGCCGTGACAGCTCGCTCGACTACTGGACCGACCCGCAAAACACTGACCCGCGATTCACGCGCGTAAAACTTCGCCACGAGGTGTTGCCGCTACTTGAGGAGGCGCTGGGCGGTGGAGTCGCAGAAGCTCTGGCCCGAACCGCAAACCTGCTTCGAGCAGATGCCTCGGCGCTCGACCAACTGGCCGCCGAACTTTTCGCCGCCGAAGCGCAGGTGGCGGCCACCAGCGTCACGCTCGACTGCGAGGCGTTAGCGAAGAATCCGAGTGCTCTTTCATCTCGCCTCATCAAGCTCGCCATCGAGACCGTCGGCGGGCAAACCAGCGCAACCGCAATCGACTCGGTCACGGCCCTGGTGCACGACTGGCACGGGCAGAAACCGCTTACACTTTCGGGCACTAGAGTAGAACGCACGGGCCGATCGCTCGTATTTAGAACCACAAAAACCCTCAAAACAGGAGCCTGTTAGTGGACCTCGACAAGGTAGCCGGCGAAATCACCAAGATTCTCGTCACCGAAGAGCAAATCAACGCGAAAATCAAAGAGCTAGCCGCCGAGGTTGACGCGCGCTACGAAGGCAAAGACCTGCTGTTGGTGGGTGTTTTAAAAGGTGCCGTGATGTTCATGGCCGACCTGTCTCGCGAAATGCAAATGCACGCGCAGATGGACTGGATGGCGGTCTCTTCTTATGGTTCGGGCACCCAATCTTCTGGTGTGGTTCGCATTCTCAAAGACCTCGACGCCGACGTTCTCGGTCGCCACGTTCTGATTGTTGAAGACATCATCGACTCTGGTCTAACCCTGTCGTGGCTCATCTCAAACCTCAAGGCTCGCGGCGCTGCCTCGGTAGAAATCGTCGCCTTCTTGCGCAAGCCAGATGCCGCCAAGGTTCAGGTTGACGTGGCCATGGTCGGCTTCGACATTCCTAACGAATTCGTCGTGGGCTACGGCCTCGACTACGCCGAGAAATACCGCACGCTAAAAGGCGTTGCGATTCTCTCGCCAGCCGTCTATTCATAGGGTTCAACTCAGCGCTGCGCATCCGCTTAATCGCTCACCCTTGAGCGAACACCCCTGCACGGATGCACGCCCAGCAGGTAGCCTTATCTCTAGTTGTTCCTTGCCACCGAAAGGAAGAGGCCCGCGCCTCAACTATGAAATCCAAGAAGTTTTTGAAGGGTCCATTCATCTGGATCTTCGCCGCGTTGCTGATCGTTTTCATCGGCACCTCACTTTCGACCGGCACAACCTACAAGCGCGTCGAGACCTCGGTTGGTCTCGAGCTGCTCAGCGGCGGCAAGGCCGAGTCGGTCAAGGTTTATGACGGCGAACAGCGCGTTGACATCGTGCTCAAAAACAAAGACGCAACTCTCGGCAAGAACGTTCAGTTCTTCTATGTATTTCACCGCGGCGTTGCCGTAACCGAGGCCATCGCCAAAGCCGACATCGTCGATGGCTACGACGACCAGGTTCCAAACACCCCTTGGTATGTAGCCCTGCTCGGCACGATTTTTCCTTTCATCATCATCGGTGCAATCTTCTGGTTCTTGATGAGCGGCATGGGCGGTGGCAACGGCAAGGTTATGAACTTTGGCAAGTCGCGCGCCAAGCTCGTGAACAAAGAAAACTCGACCGTCACCTTTGCCGACGTTGCCGGCTCTGACGAAGCAATCGAAGAGCTCGAAGAAATCAAAGACTTCTTGAAAAACCCGCAGAAGTTTCAGGCCGTCGGTGCCAAGATTCCTCGCGGCGTGCTTTTGTATGGGCCTCCGGGAACCGGTAAGACTCTGGTCGCCAAGGCTGTAGCCGGCGAGGCTGGGGTGCCGTTCTTCTCAATCTCGGGTTCTGACTTTGTCGAAATGTTTGTCGGTGTCGGTGCATCACGCGTGCGTGACCTATTCGAACAGGCCAAGCAGAGCGCGCC
>JBEDEQ010000084.1:0-7550 GCA_041175645.1 Actinomycetota bacterium
CTTATTCGCAACCGCATCGACTTCGAGAGCGCTCGCCGAGCAGATGTCGTTCTGTTCGATAAAACTGGCACTTTGACGACCGGTAAGCGAAGCATCCTCGCCGTCAAGTTGGCGCAACGCTCAGAGATCGCCTCGGCCGACGACCTGCTCGCACTCGCGGCTGCCGTCGAGACGAAGTCAGAGCACGTGCTTGGTGAGTCGATTGTGCGCGAGGCGAGCCTGCGTGCGCTGCGCCTGCCAGCCATCAGTGATTTCAGGTCACAGAGTGGCCTAGGTGTAAGTGCCAACTGGGATGGTTCAGAGGTGTTAATTGGTGGGCCACAAATGCTCACCGCAAACAACATTGAACTTGCCGTTCAAGACCTAGTTTCTGTCGCTGAGGCAAACGACAAGGGAAACACCGTGGTCTACGTCGTCATCGACCACAAGCCGGCCGGTTTTGTCGAATTCGGTGATCAAATTCGCGAGAGTGCGGCCGAGGCGGTCTACCAACTTCAGCGCATGCGAGTTCGGGTAGCCATGGTTACCGGCGACGCGACCGGAGTAGCCAACGCGGTTGCCAAAGAGGTTGGTATCGACGAGGTTTTTGCCGAAGTTCTACCAGCCGGCAAATCAGAAATCGTGAAAAAGCTGCAAGCCGATGGTTCGGTGGTGGCATTCGTCGGTGACGGCATCAACGATGCTCCTGCCCTTGCTGGCGCTGATGTCGGCTTCGCCGTGGGCGGCGGCACAGACGTTGCTTTCGACTCGGCCGGCTTGGTTTTGGTCACCAGCGATCCCTTAGCCGTACCGGCAGCGTTGCGCCTGGCGAAGCGAAGCGTGACCAAAATGCGCCAAAACCTCTTTTGGGCCGCAGGTTACAACTTGGTCGCAATTCCTCTAGCAGCCGGTGCGCTAATGCCTTTGGGTCTAGTGTTATCACCAGCCATCGGCGCAGTGCTGATGTCACTGTCGACCATTATCGTTGCCGCTAACGCCCAACTGCTCAGGAGATAACATGACCCGCCTAGGCCTGATCATCAATCCGACATCAGGCAAAGGCAATGGTCGGCTGCATGGCAATTTGGCCTTGGATGCACTTCGCGCAGCAGGCGCAAACCTCATTGACCTGAGTGCCAAAACTTATGACATGGCGTTTGCCAACGGGCGTGCCGCGATCGACGAGGGCCGCATCGACGGTCTCGTTGTAGCCGGTGGCGATGGAATGGTTCACCTGGGTGTCAACCTTTGCGCGGGCACCGATGTCACTCTCGGAATCATTCCTTGCGGCACCGGAAACGACGCGGCACGTACTCTGGGGCTGCCGGTGGTTGATGGGGCCGCTGCAGCACAGGTTGTGCTCGGCGGAAAATCAGATAGCTTCGATCTAGGTTTGGGAAAGAGCGACGAAAGGTCTTTTCACTTTTTCGGCAGCCTCTCAGCCGGCTTTGACGCTGTAGTGGCATCACGCGCCAATAAGTGGAAGTGGCCCAAGGGGCCGAGTCGCTACGTTCTAGCCATGTTGCGAGAGCTCGCCACCTTCAAGCCGTTGCAATACGACGCAGTCATCGACGGAGTCGAGCGCAAGATCGAGGCAATGCTGTGCGCTGTTGCCAACTCGAGATCGTTCGGTGGCGGCATGCTCATCACACCCGAGGCGAGTGTGCAGGATGGTGAGCTAGACCTGTTCGTCGTGCATCCGCTTTCTAGACCAGCGTTTTTGAAAATGTTCCCGAAGGTTTACACCGGCGCTCACATCTCGCACCCGGCTGTTGAAATAGTTCGCACCAAGCTTCTGAGGCTAGATGCCGGCAACATTCCGACCTACGCCGATGGTGAATACGTGGGCAGGCGTCCGCTTCAGATTGAAATCGTCCCTAACGCAGTCAAGATTTTTGTGGCATAATCAAGAGGTTGTTTAAACGGCCCCATCGTTTAGCGGCCTAGGACACCGCCCTCTCACGGCGGCAGCAGGGGTTCAAATCCCCTTGGGGTCACGATCTCGCCTTCGATGATTTACTCTCGGAGGCGAGATTTTTCTTAACCCTGAAGTGTTGGTCGAGAGTTTACGAAAACGAAACAATTTTCACCCCTGAAACCGCTTCCCCACTCGCATCTCGGGCGTAGGCTAAACCCCGTAAGCAGCCCATGAAATCCATGTGGCTGAACTTTCAGGAGGAACTATAGTGAGCACCATTACTGGCACCGCACTAAAGACTCTGTCGATCGCGGCTGTTTCAGCTCTTGCGTTCACCGGTTGTGCACCTGCAACCCCATCGGTGGACTACAAGGCCTGTGCCGTGTCTGACGAGGGTAGCTGGAACGACAAGTCGTTCAACGAGTCGGTGTACGACGGTCTAACCAAGGCAAAAGACGAGCTCGGCGTTGAGATCGCTGATGCAGAATCAAACAGCGCAGAAGACTTCGGCCCTAACCTACAGGCCATGGTTGACGCAGCTTGTGACGTAACCTTTGCAGTTGGCTTCAACCTTGTTGCAGCAGTCAACGAAGCTGCTAAGGCTAACCCAGAGATGCACTTCGTAACCATCGATGGTTGGTCAGAAGGCAACGCAAACCTAAAGCCAGTTGGTTACGCAATGGAGCAGTCTAGCTACCTAGCTGGATACGCTGCAGCTGCTTACTCGACCACCAAGGTTATTGGTACCTACGGCGGTATGCAGATTGACGCTGTAACCGCGTTCATGGATGGCTTCTACTACGGCGCTAAGGCGTATGAGAAGGAAACCGGAACTGCAGTTACCGTTCTAGGTTGGGACCCAGTTGCTAAGGCTGGAGACTTCATGGGTGACTTCGCTCCAAACAGCGGTGTCTCAAAGACCATCGCTGCAACTCAGATTGAAGCAGGCGCAGACGTAATCTTCCCGGTTGGTGGAGACCAGTTCGGCGCTGTCAGCGAAGCAATCAGCGAGTCGGGCAAGCCAGGCGTAATGATCGGTGTTGACAAGAACATCGCCGTTACCTCACCTGAGTACGCAGACATCGTTCTCACCTCGGTTGAGAAGCGCATGACCGCTGCAACTTTCGACATCATCAAGGAACTATCGGGCGGTGCTGAATTCTCAGGCGACGCTTACGTTGGTACCTTGGAGAACGACGGAACCGGTCTGAGCGACTCAAGCCTGATCAGCGATGAACTATGGACCAAGCTCGACGAGCTAAAGGCCGGAATCATCGACGGTTCGATCGACCCAAAGGCCTAGTTTCTAACTAGCCAAACAAAACCGCCGAGACCGCAATGGTCTCGGCGGTTTTGGCTTTTTTGGTGAGGTAGATTTGAACTAGTTGCGCAAGAACACAAAAGGGCAAACAGCGATGAAGCTACAACTCAGAGGCATCACAAAGCGCTTTGGCGACCTCATAGCGAACGACGACATCAATCTTGTTGTTGAGCCCGGGCAGATCGTTAGCCTTCTCGGTGAAAACGGTGCTGGCAAATCCACCCTCATGAATGTGCTCTACGGTCTCTACCAGAGCGATGGTGGCGAGATCCTCATCGACGATGTTGCGGTCAATTTCAAGGGCCCTGGTGACGCGATGAACGCCGGTATTGGCATGGTTCACCAACACTTCATGCTCATTCCCGTATTCACAGTGGCCGAGAACGTGGCACTTGGAAACGAGCCAACTCAGCTTGGTGGACTGATGAATGTCGCGGCAGCCCGAGAGCGCGTGCGAGAAATTTCAGACCGATTTGGCTTCAACGTTGACCCAGATGCTTTGATCCAAGACCTTCCGGTTGGTGTTCAACAGCGCGTTGAAATCATCAAGGCTCTGAGTAGGGATGCACGCGTGCTTGTGCTCGACGAGCCAACCGCAGTTTTGACCCCTCAAGAAACAGACGAGCTAATGGCCATCATGCGCCAGCTCGCGGCCAACGGTACTTCGATCATCTTCATCACTCACAAACTGCGTGAGGTTCAGGCGGTTGCCGACCGAATCGTGGTAATTCGCCTTGGCAAGGTCGTTGGTGAAGCCAAGCCGACATCCAGCGCATCCGAGTTGGCCGAGCTCCACTGAAGAAGGGCGAGGTGGTTTTGTCGGTCGATCAGATTTCGGTTCGAGACGATCGCGGCCAGCTAGCAGTCAACGATCTTTCGCTAGAACTTCACGCCGGCGAGGTGCTAGCCATCGCTGGCGTTCAAGGTAACGGGCAGACCGAACTTGCCGAGGCCATCGTAGGTTTGCGAAAGCTTGAAAAGGGCTCGGGCAAAATCGTCTACAAGGGCAAGTCGGTTGAGTCGCTCTCGGTGCGCGAGCGCCTAGAAGACTTTTTGAGCTATGTTCCCGAAGACCGCAAAAAAGATGGGCTAGTTTCTGAATTCAACATCGAAGAGAATTTGATGCTGAATCAAAGCTTCGAGGATGACCGTGGAGCAAAGTTTGTTCGCCGCGGACTACTAGACCAGGCCGTTCTCAAGAGCGAGGCTGATCTAGCAATCGAGCGTTTTGACATTCGCACCCAGGGTTCAAAGTCGCTCGCCGGAAAACTTTCGGGTGGAAACCAGCAAAAAGTTGTCTTGGCTCGTGAAATGAGCAGACCGCACGATGTGCTGTTAGTCGCACAACCAACGCGCGGCGTAGATGTAGGTTCGATCGAATTCATTCACGACCAAATCATGAAAGAGCGCGACGAGCAAAGCACCGCTGTGCTCTTGATTTCTACCGAACTCGATGAGGTCTTGGCTTTGGCCGACCGCATCGCGGTTATGTACCGCGGCAAAATTGTCGGAATCGTGCCCGCCGATACTAGCCGCGAAACACTTGGAAAAATGATGGCAGGTATCACCGCATGAGCAAAAAAGCAGATTTGAAAAAGTCGCAAACGCCTGTGAACACCGGGGCAGACAAGGCCAACGACGTGATTCGCGAAATCATGTCTGCCAGCTTCACCCGTGTGCTGTTGTCAATCCTTCTAGGTTTTGCAATCGGCGCGATTTTCATGATTTTGTTCAACGAAGACGTGGTTGCCACCTACGAAACTTTCTTCTCTAACCCGGGCGACACCTTTATGGCCGCCCTGAAGGTGCTAGCCGACGGTTACGGCGGATTGCTGAAAGGCGCTATCTTCAACCCCGAGGGTCGCGACGTAGTTGCTATGTTCCGCCCGATCACCGAGACGTTCCGCCTTGCAGCGCCTTTGATCATGGCCGGCTTGGGTATCGCTCTCACTTTCAGAGTCGGCCTGTTCAACATCGGTGCAACCGGGCAAATCGTTATGGGCCTCGCCGGCGCAACCTGGATCTCGACGCGATTCGACTTGCCTTACGGCATCCACATGATCGTCGCCGTAATCGTTGCAGTTATTTGCGCAGCGCTGTGGGGTGCTGTCGTTGGTCTGCTCAAGGCGCGCACGGGCGCACACGAGGTTATCGTCACCATCATGCTGAACTATGTGGCACTCAACTTCTTCACCTGGCTGTTGCGCACCCCTGAATTGCTACTCGAAGCCAACGGCGGTGGCACTCCAAAGTCTGACCCACCTGCCGACACCGCCATGCTTCCAACTTTGTTCGGCGACATGTACAAGATTCACATCGGCATCTTCTTCGCAATCGCGGCAGCTTTTATCTACTGGCTTCTGATGGACCGCTCGGCAATCGGCTACCGCTTCAAGATGGTCGGCCACAACATGAGCGCGGCCCGCGCAGCAGGTATCAAGGTTGAGAGCACGTTCATCTGGGCGATGGCAGTTTCGGCGGCCTTCGCCGGCTTGGCTGCAGCCAATCAGGCGCTCAGCGAGACCGGTGGAATCACCACCAGTATCAACGCCAACATCGGATTCGACGCCATCACGGTGGCCCTGCTCGGCGGTAACAGCGCAAAGGGAATCTTTGCAGCGGGTCTGCTATTCGGCGCATTCAAGGCCGGTAGCCCAGCCATGCAGGTGGCCGGAGTCTCGCCAGAAATTCTCGGCGTTGTGCAGGCCTTGATCGTTCTGTTCATCGCTGCCCCTCCACTGATCAAAGCGTTCTTCAGACTTCCACAGGCAGAGGTGAAATAAGTGATGGCTAAAAAGACCAACTCGGATGCTGCCGCTGCAGCCAGCGGCAAACTTGAAGTCACCCCTGGAATGTTTTCAACCGCTCCGGTGAAGGTAAGCCCAAAGACCGGGATTGTCATGGCGTTTTTCACGGTTTTGGTATTGCTCGCCTTTGGCGTTTACGGAAACCCTAAGGGCGTAACCTTTCAACTCAACGAGGTGGGCACCTGGCTCTCGGTTCCAGACTTCACCGTGTCTTCGAGTGGCTTCTCGCTTCTTCTCGGCGGCGTTCTCGGCTTTGTCACCCTAGTCTCGACGTTCCTCACCATTCGCAACCGCCCAACTCCAATGTGGCTGTCGCTGTTTTTTGGTTTGGTTGGTGCAACCTCGTTATTGGCTTGGCTGGCTGCCGGTGCATCTGTGCCGTTGCCTTTCATTCTTTCTAACGCCGTGGTGCTTGCCGTGCCGATTATTCTCGGTGCCCTTGGCGGCGTCATGACTGAGCGAGTTGGCGTGGTCAACATTGCCATCGAAGGTCAGTTGCTCACCGGCGCTTTCGTGGCCGCCGTTGTTGGTAGCCTCACCGACAACCTGTGGCTTGGTTTGATTACGGCTGCAATCGCATCGGCACTGTTGTCGATGAGTTTGGCTTCGCTGGCCATCAAGTACCTCGTTGACCAGATCATCATCGGTGTTCTGATCAACGTGTTGGTAATCGGTGTAACCAACTTCTTGTACTCGCAGTGGCTTGCCAGCGACGGCGAGAACTCAAACTTTCCGGGCACCTTCGACATCGTCAAGATTCCGCTGCTAAGCGACATCCCCATCATCGGCGAGGCACTGTTTGCGAACCGCGTGACCGTCTACATCACTTTGCTTTTGGTGCCACTGGTTTGGTTCATGTTGTTCCGCACCAAGCTCGGTCTTCGCGCTCGCGCCGTGGGTGAGCATCCACTTGCTGCTGACACGGTTGGCATCAACGTCGCCCGCACACGCTTTTGGTGGGTAACCGCTGGTGGTGCGATCGCCGGCATCGGTGGCGCTGCGCTAACCATCGGTAACGTGGGCGCATTCGGTCGCGAAATGTCTGGCGGTCTCGGCTTTATCGCCCTAGCCGTTGTGATTCTCGGTCGTTGGCAGCCGTTCTATGTGGCCGCTGCGGCGCTGCTATTTGGTTTTGCCATCATCATGCGCATCTGGGCCAACCAGGTGAGCCCTGGCATTCCAACCGACTTCATCACCATGGTGCCTTACCTCGTCACGCTGATTGCGGTGGCAGGTTTTGCTGGCAAGGTGAAACCGCCGGCGGCCTCTGGTCAGCCCTATTCAAAGAGCTAGTCGCTGACTAAACCCGCTTGGCTGCTCTGCTGCTGATCACGGCGGTGGCAACAACCACGATCACGACCGGCACCAGCGACGCAAGGTTTAGGCCGACGAACTTGACCAGTGCCAAGATGTTTCCGGCGATGGCACCGCCGAATGCGCCAGCCAACATCATCATCATGTCGCTGACGCCCTGAACGTTGGTCTTTTGATCAAGTGGCACAGTCTCGGCGAGCATTGCCGAGCC
>JBEDEQ010000085.1:0-3982 GCA_041175645.1 Actinomycetota bacterium
CTCGCTCGATTGGGCTATGGAATCAAAGGCAAGCGCTAAACATTCGTGCTTGAAGATCTCTATGCCGGCGCTGCAGAAGACTCGGCGCGACGAAGAAGCACCGTTTCAGCCCGCCAACTAGAAGCCGCCATTGCTAAACGCAGGCCACCTATCAACGCTTTAAAGGCTCTTCAACCACGCGACCGAGTGCACGTGTTGGCAGAGATCAAGCGGTCTAGCCCGTCGAAGGGTTCGCTGGCGACGATCGAAGACCCGGCGGCTTTGGCAAGCATCTACCAACAGCACGGAGCATCCGCTATTTCGGTGCTAACCGAGCAGCGCAAGTTCAAGGGTTCTCTTGAAGATCTTGAACAGGTTAGAGAAGCAGTCAGCGTGCCGCTTCTGAGAAAAGATTTCATCTCGAATGAGTATCAGCTCTTAGAGGCGCGGGCTCACGGAGCCGACATCTTCTTGCTTATTGTTGCGGGGCTTGACGCCGCGACACTCATGAGGCTGAAGGTATTTGGTGAAGACCTTGGCATGACGGCATTTGTCGAAACCCACTCAGGCGATGAGTTGAAGATTGCCAGTGACTTGGGTGCTCAACTGATCGGTGTAAACGCTAGAGATCTAACGACATTTGAAACCGACAGAAATTTGTTCTCGAAACTAGTTGAAAACTTTCCAGCTGGTGCGATTAAGGTAGCCGAAAGCGCGGTTCGCGAGGTCGCAGATGTAGTTGCCTACCGAAATGCTGGCGCAGATGTGGTTCTTGTTGGTGAGGCTCTAGTAACAGGCGATCCGGCTAGTCGTCTTGATGAATTTCTAAACGCCTAATCGATTTAGGATTGAAACTATGACTCAGTTGCGCGACCAGGTAGGGCCTTACTTCGGTGAGTTCGGAGGCCGGTTCGTTCCCGAGTCGCTTATTGCAGCCCTCGATGAGCTTGAAAGCATTTATCAGAAAGCTAAGGCTGACCCCAGCTTCGTGCTTGAACTAGCAGAGCTCCACAAGACCTACACAGGCAGACCGAGCATCATCACCGAAGCAGCACGCTTCGCGTCGCACGCTGGCGACATTCGTGTCTTTCTGAAGCGTGAAGACTTGAACCACACCGGTTCACACAAGATCAACAATGTTCTGGGCCAGGCCCTGCTTGCCAAGCGCATGGGTAAAACACGCATAATCGCCGAAACTGGCGCTGGGCAGCACGGTGTGGCTAGCGCAACCGCGGCAGCACTTTTCGGGCTTGAATGCGTTGTCTATATGGGCGAAGTGGACACCGAGCGACAGGCCCTCAACGTGGCTCGCATGAAGCTTCTTGGCGCGACAGTAGTTGCCGTTAAGACCGGCTCACGCACTCTGAAAGATGCAATCAACGAAGCGCTTCGCGACTGGGTAACAAACGTTGGAGACACACACTATTTGTTGGGCACGGTAGCAGGCCCTCACCCTTTTCCGACAATGGTTCGAGACTTCCACTCAGTCATCGGAAACGAAGCCAGAGCGCAAATGCTAAACGACTACGGAACTCTTCCAACCGTCGTTGCCGCCTGTGTCGGTGGCGGTTCGAACGCCATCGGAATCTTCCATGCATTCCTAGATGACCAGGATGTTCGTCTGCTTGGTTTCGAGGCCGCAGGAGACGGCATGGGCACACCTAGACACGCCGCAACATTGAACTATGGCAAACCAGGCGTTCTGCACGGGGCGCGGTCGTACATGCTTCAAGACGAAGATGGTCAAACACTCGAGAGTCACTCTATTAGTGCCGGCCTTGATTACCCAGGTGTGGGACCAGAGCATTCTTGGCTCAAAGACCTAGGTCGTGCAGAATACCGCGGTATCTCGGATGACGAAGCGATGCAGGCACTGCGCCTACTTAGCCAAACCGAAGGAATCATTCCTGCCATTGAGACAGCACACGCATTGGCGGGTGTGCTGAAACTCGGCAAGGAGCTGGCTCCCGGAAGCTCTGTCTTGGTGAACCTCAGCGGTCGTGGAGATAAAGACATGGAAACCGCCGCACGCTACTTCGGATTGCTAGGGGATTAGGCATGAGCCAAGTAGAAGCAAAATTCGCCGAGAATAAGGCAGCCGGCAAAGACACTCTTATCGGGTATTTTCCACTCGGCTTTCCAACGCTGAGGGAATCAGTAGATGCCGCGGTAGCGATGGCCGAGGGCGGTGTTGACATTCTCGAACTAGGTGTTCCGTATTCAGACCCGGTAATGGACGGCCCGGTCATCCAAGAGGCTACCGAGACAGCTTTGGCCAACGGTTTCAAACTGCGCCAAACATTCGAAGCCGTAAGAGAAGTTAGTGAACGCACCGGTATTCCAGTACTGGTGATGACGTACTGGAACCCTGTGATGCAGTTCGGTGTGCAGGATTTTGCAAGATCGTTGAAAGAGGCTGGGGGAGCGGGAATGATCACACCCGACCTGATTCCTGACGAGGCCTCTGAGTGGCTAGCCGCGGCAGAGGAACATGACCTTGACCGTGTTTTCCTTGCCGCCCCTACATCTTCGACGCAGAGAGTCGAGAACGCCGCCGCGCTTAGCCGTGGTTTTGTTTACGCCGTTTCAACAATGGGCATTACAGGTGCAAGAGACGAGGTTGATTCTCTCGCTCGAAGAGTAGTTTCTGCAGTTCGGGAGACGGATGTCGAAGCAAACGTAGCCGTTGGAATTGGTATTTCAACCGGAGAACAGGCGTCTGCCGTGAACGAATACGCAGACGGAGCCATCATCGGCAGTGTGTTTGTGAAGGCCTACAGCCAAGGCGGACTAATCGAACTTAAACGAACGGTCGCCGAAATAGAATCAAAGATGAACAAGGGACACAAATGACCATCGCCAATTTCGTAGCTGCAATTCCTAGCCCAGCAGAATCAACGATCGACCTGGGCTTCGCGCGCATCCACTACTACGCCTTGTTTATCCTTCTGGGAATTGCCGTCGCCGTCTACTGGTCAAACCGTCGACTGGTCAAGCGCGGTGGCGAAAGTGGGCTGATGCTCGATATAGCGATCTGGGCCGTCCCCTTCGGTATCGTGGGCGCTCGTCTTTTTCACGTTCTTACCCACCTAAGTGATTACGTTGGCGAGGGCAAAGACCTGCTGAAGATTCTTTACGTTTGGGAGGGCGGGCTTGCTATTTACGGCGCCCTTATCTTCGGAGTCGTGGGAGCCTATATTGGAGCGCGACTAGCTAACCTTAGGCTGCTTTCGGTTGCCGACGCACTTGCTCCGGCCGTGCTCTTGGCACAAGCCATAGGCCGCTGGGGTAACTACTTCAATCAAGAACTTTTCGGAAAGCCAACCGACCTTCCTTGGGCAATTCAGATTGATGCGCCAAACCCAGCAATCCCATCTGGTTGGTTGTCCGAGCAAACTTTTCACCCGACATTCTTTTATGAGTTCCTTTGGTCGATTGCAGGCGTCGTGCTCTTGGTGCTGCTCGAACGCCGCCTCAATCTTCGTTGGGGTCGCATGTTTGCCGCTTACCTGATCTATTACTCAATCGGACGCTTCTGGATCGAAGACTTGCGTATCGACCCGAGCGATGTGCTTATTGGGTTGCGTTCCAACCAGTGGAGCGCCGTATTTGGCGTCATCATCGGCGTGGCACTCATCATTTGGTCTAGAAAACGCCACCCTGGCGTCGAAGAGTCCGTGTACACGACTAAGCCTGAACCAGAGCCTGAAAAAGCCTAGACTGAGATAAACTTTCGTAGCAGCACTTTTGAGCGTGGTCGGTTGACCGCATAAGCATCGGGCCAAGGTTGTCCCAACGGTAAATCGTTAGGAGTCCAACATGCCCGAATCGCCATTCGAGCGCTTTTCAACAGCGCCATCGGCTCACGGCCTGTACGATCCTAGTCGCGACCGCGACGCTTGTGGTTTGGCAATGGTTGCGACACTTCGCGGCACACCCGGACACGACATTGTCGAGACAGCGCTCAACTCCCTTCGCAATCTAGAGCACAGAGGCGCTGTTG
>JBEDEQ010000086.1:0-10726 GCA_041175645.1 Actinomycetota bacterium
GCTCGCTCGATTCGGCGACAACATGCGTTTCGTTTCGGTCACCGACGGCGACAAAGTGTCGGCTCAGATGGCTCTGGGCATCTCGGTTGAGAACTACGGCGTAAACGCCCTTGTTGCCGCTGTTGGCACTGTGAGCGATGCCGACGCCGAGGCGCTAACCGCAGATTACGAACGACTTTATGACGTAGCATCCGAGTTGAAAGCTGGAGGAGCACGCCACGAGTCGCTGGTTTATGCGGCCAAGCAAGAGATCGCCCTGCGAGGCTTTCTAGAGGCAGGCGGGTTCAACGCATTCACCTCTAACTTCGAAGACCTTGGCGACCTAAAGCAGTTGCCTGGCCTCGCCGTGCAGCGTCTGATGGCCGACGGCTATGGTTTTGGTGGCGAAGGCGACTGGAAGACATCGGCTCTTGGCGCAATCTTGAAGAGTATGACCCCAGCTGGTGGCGGCACCTCATTTATGGAGGACTACACCTACCACTTCGGTCCAGGGCCAGCCAAGGTTCTCGGCGCGCACATGCTCGAGGTTTGCCCGAGCATTACCAAGGCGAAGCCCAAGATTGAGATTCACCCACTCGGTATCGGCGGCAAAGAAGACCCTGTTCGCATGGTGTTCACTGCTACGCCGGCAGCAGGGCGCGTGGTTTGCCTCGTTGACCTCGGCGACCGTTTCAGGATCGTGCAGAACGAGATTGAGATCGTTGAGCCGAACGAAGACCTACCAAACCTGCCTGTGGCTCGTGCCGTTTGGCAGCCGGCACCGTCACTCGAAACATCGGCAGAAGCGTGGATGCTCGCTGGCGGCTCTCACCACACCGTGCTAACCAACTCTGTGTCGGCCGAAACCATCGAAGACTTTGCCCGAATGGCAAAGATTGAGCTCGTGGTCATTGACGAAGAAACCCGCATGCGCGAATTCCGAAAAGAACTGCAGTGGAGTGCGGCTTATCACCGTTTGGCGGAGCGCCTCTAAAGCTTGCTAGTTGCGTTGGTCTTTAGACCACGTGACGCTAAATCGTTTTTGCGTCGATGACGAAGCGGTAACGAACATCCGAGTGCAACATGCGGTCGTAGGCGCGGTCGATGGCCGAAGCCTCGGTGGCGTCAACAATCTCAACCTCGGCAGCAATCGAGTGCTCGGCGCAAAAATCGAGCATTGCCTGAGTTTCAGCGATGCCGCCAGTGTTAGAGCCAGAAATCGACTTCATCGACGCAATCAAGCTGAACGGGTTGAAGTGCTCGTCGGCCGGCGGTAGGCCTACGTTCACCAGGCTTCCGCCTACTCTGAGCAGCCCAAGAATTTTGTCAACCGCGATGTTGTTCGATGTGGTGTTCAAAACAATGTCAAAGAAGTTGTGGTACTTCTCAAAAGTAGCCTCGTCGTTGACCAAAATGTAGCCGGTCGCGCCGAAGGCCGTGGCGTCTTCTGCCTTAGCTGGCGAGGTGCCGAGCACATAGGTTTCAGCACCAAATGCGGCTGCAAACTTGACCCCTAGGTGACCCAAACCACCCATACCCATGATCGCGACGCGCTTGCCAGGCCCAGCGGCCCATCGCTTGAGCGGCGCATAAACGGTGATGCCGGCGCAGAGCAAAGGTGCAGCAGCATCCATGTTCAAATTTGCTGGGATGCTCAGCACGAAGTCTTCGTTAACCACGATGCTCGACGAGTAGCCGCCGAAAGTTGGGCGGCCGTCGTAGTAGCGACCGTTATAGGTTTGCACGTTGCCCTTGAGGCAGACGTTTTGGCGACCTGCTTTGCAGTATTCACAGTCGCCACAAGAGCCCACCATTGTGCCAACGCCCGCGCGGTCGCCCACCTTGAACTTGGTAACGGCCGAGCCAACAGCCGACACGTGGCCGGCGATTTCGTGGCCTGGCACCATTGGAAAAATGCCCTCGAACCACTCGTTGCGGGCCTGGTGAAGGTCGCTGTGGCAGATGCCAGAGAAGTCGATATCGATTAGCACGTCATGAGCCCCGAGCTCACCCCGCTCGATGGTGCTCTTTTCGAAGTTCGAAGTTGGTGACTGGGTAAGTAGCACGCGCGATTGGGTCATGAGTTCAGTCTATTTCGATACCTTGCCAGTGGTTACCGAGTGAGACTCAGCTTTTCCGTATGGGTTGGTCGCCGTGACTACAACGCGGATGTACTTGCCGACGTCAGAGCTGGTGAGCTTGTAGGTGGTCTTGGTCGCCTTCGATATTCCCACACACTTTGCACCTTTAGTGATTGCCGCCTTGTAGGTTGTTGTGCAGCGCATCCACTGGTATTTGTATGTGATCTTGCTAGAACCAAGCCAGGTGCCTGCCTTCGCCGACAGCACGCGACCGCTCTTTGAGGTGCCACTGAGGGTGGCGGTCTTCGAGAGAATTGGCGCTGAAACAACCTTGGCCTCGGTAAGACCAAACGCCCAAGTGTCACCATAGGCGTTAGCTGCCTTTAGCCCGAAGATTACATATTTGTTGAGATCGGATGTTGTCAACTTGTATGAGGTGGCAGTAGCGCCCTTGATAACAACGCAGTCAGCGCTCAGCGGGCTGAACTCGATCTGTGGCTGGTTGCAGCGGTACCAAGAACGCGTCAGGGTTGGGGCAGGGGTACCAATAAACAAACCGTCACCGGCCGTCAAGACTTTGCCAACCATTGCGCTGCCGGTAACTGCTGGCAATTCGGTAAACAGCACAGGGCCCACTGCGCGTGCTGGCGCAGCCGCTGCTCGCACGTAGCTGGTGCCGGCACCGTAGGCAACAACCTGAACTCGATAGGCGTTGCTAGCGAGAAGCCCTTCAAACGTGTAGGTGAGTTGTGCTGCCGGCACTGTCACAGCATCAATTTCGGTGTACGGATAGTTCGGCTCCAGCAGGCTCACGCGATAAGCATTGACCGAGGCGCTAGGAGCAGTCCAGCGAACCAGCAACTCGCTGTATGAGATAAACATGCTCTCAACAACAGAAGGCTGACCAGGTTTGGTGACGGGCGCTACCGCTGCAGTTGCAATTGAGTTGTCGCTTTCTCCAAACTCATTAGCCGCACGAACCGTAAATGTATAACTGGTTCCGTTTGTAAGACCGGTGATCACACAGCTCTGCCCCTCGACCACGCAAACGAACCCACCTGGGGTTGACTCGGCAACGTAGTACGAGATGTCTGAGCCACCTGTGTTCAGCGGAGCAGCCCACGACACGGTGACCTCACCCGGACCAGCAATCGCAAACACCGAGTTCGGCTTGCTAGGCACTGCGCCAAAGGTCACCAACTCGGTCGGCTCTGACTCAACCGATTCACCGGCGACGTTAGAGGCCGTGACAGTGAAGTAGTAATAGTCACCCTGCGTAAGACCCCCGACAACACAGCTATTCGCACTCGTGGTGCAGGTTAGATCGAGAGGCTGATCTTCAAAGTCATAAGCAAATGCTGTATAGAAAGTGACCTTTGACCCACCGTCAAACTCCGGTGCAATCCAACTAACCTCGATGCCCGTTGAGATTACTCGTGTGATGGCGTTCAGCGGTGCATCCGGTGTCGTTCTTGGCTTGGTCGCAGCGCTTGCCGCACTTGCAGGCGATGAACCGGCTGCGTTTGTAGCCACAACAGTGAAGGTGTACGGCTCACCATTGTCGAGGTCGGTAACGGTGCATGAAACGTCTCCGGTCACTTCACAAGTGAAGCCGCCTGGGTTGCTAGTGACGGTGTAGCTCGTGGTGTCGAAGTTCGTGTTTGATGGAGCGGTCCAAAGCACGGTGACCTCAGATTCGCCTGCTTCGGTCTTGATTGCCGTAGGTGCGCTTGGTGCACCCCAAGGTGCTACCGGGTCAGATGCCTCGGATGCTGCTCCGAGGCCGATCTTGTTGCGAGCCTGCACGGTGAATGTGTAGTCGGTTCCGTTGGTAAGTCCTGTGACCGTGCACTCAAGAAGGTTTGTCGCACAAGTTTTGCCACCCACTACATAGGTCACTACAGGTGAACCGCCATCGAGTAGTGGCTCGGTGTAAGACACCTTTACAGATTTATCCAGTGATTGCACCTCAAAAATTGAAGGTGCATCTGGCAGCCCGAGTGGAACTGCCACGGCCGAGGCTGCAGAAAATTGCGAATCACCAATGGAGTTTTTTGCTCTCACCTTAAAGCTGTATTCCATGCCATTAGTTAGTTCTGGAATTTCGCACCAAGTGTTCGGGGCAAGAACTGTGCACGTGATGCTTGTCTCATCAACATCAACCACGGTGTAGCTGAGAATCGGTGAACCGCCGTCGCCTGGCGCCGTCCACGTCAATGTAACCTTGCCGTCGCCCGCGTTTGCTGTTGGCGCGCTGGGTGCATAAGGCACGTCTTTAGGTGTCGCCGAATTCGAGGCGGCCGACTCTAGGCCTGAGCCGAGTGCATTTCTTGCGGCCACCTTGACTGTGTATGAGGTGCCGTTGGTTAGTCCAGTGATTTCACAAGTGGTTGTTGGGGCCGTGGTTTCGCAGAAAGCGCCACCTGGTGTTGCCGTTGCTCGATAACCGAGCACGGATGTTCCACCGTTGTCGGCAGGAGCGCCCCAGCTGATCGCCAGTTTGGTTGGCGAGGCAGTTGCCTGAACCGAGGTTGGGGCCGCAGGTGCGACGTCAGGTACAGCATTTGCGGCAGCGCTTGCCGCACCAGCACCCACCACGTTGGTAGCGACCACCTTGATGTTGTAAGTCGCGCCGTTGGTCAGACCAGAAATTGTGCAGCTAGTAGTCGCGGTGGTGCAGGTCAGGTCGCCCGGGGTAGCCGTGGCCGTGTAGCCAGTGATGGTCGAGCCACCGTTGTTGCCGGCGCTCCAGGTCACCCTTAGTGCGCCATCTTGCGCGGTCAAAGAAACGTTCTGAGGTGCCGACGGAGTGGTCTTCGGAGTTGCGCTTGCCGAAATCGATGCAGCGCTCATAAGAGAAGCACCATTAGTGGCGATAACACTGAAGCTATAGGTCGTTCCGTTCGTGAGGCCAGTGATCACACAAGTGGTGGTAGGCGCGTTCACGGTGCAAGTTTTGGTGGCGTTGCCAACCGTGGTGACCTTGTAGCTGCTGATCGCGAAGCCGCCGTTGTCGACCGGTGCCGACCATGACAGGGACACCGATGCGTTACCAAAGGTTGCGGTTAAACCTGTTGGGGCACTCGGGCTGGTTCGCGGAATTGCGTTAGTTGATGCTGGCGAATCTTCGGATGTGCCGGCGATGTTCTTCGCTGTGGCGGTAAACGTGTATGTTGTTCCGTTGGTGAGTCCGCTTACGGTGCACGCGTTGTTGGTTAATGTGCTTGCCGTACAGAACTTGCCCCCTGGGTTGGAGGTCACACGATAGGAGCTGATTGCAGCCCCACCGTTATTTACAGGGGCACTAACCGACAATCCGACAGCACCGTTTGATGTTGATATGACTTTAGGGGCCGCAGGAGCATCCGGTTTGGTGGCCGGGGTGACCGACGCCGAGGTGGCGGCGCTCGAAGAGCCTTCAGAGTTTTGCGCTGTCACCGCGAAGGTGTAGGCCGTTCCGTTGGTGAGACCTGTAATGGTGCAGGCGGTGGTCAGAGCATCCGTGGTGCAGGTCTTAGAACCTGGGTTCGAGACAACTCGATAACCCGAAATGGATGCACCGCCATCGATCGTCGGTGCACTCCAGGTGAGGCTCACCTCGGTGTTGCCAAAAGCCGTGGTCACTGAGTTCGGGGCCGATGGCACGGTGCGCGGAATCACGGCCGTGGTTTCAGGTGAAGCCGGTGAGGTGCCGGCCACGTTGGTGGCGGTCACCGAGAAGGTGTAGCTGGTTCCGTTGGTAAGACCGGTGACGGCACAGGTGCGGGTCGCGGTGGTGCAAGTCTTTCCGCCGGGGTTCGAGGTAACGGTGTAGCTCGAGATTGTCGCGCCACCGTTGTTGGCCGGAGCCGACCACGAAACCGTTGCGCTCGCAGCACCGTATGTGGCAGTTGCTGCGGTTGGTGCATCCGGTGCACGCTTTGGTGTCACCGATGTGGTCGCCGAAGCAAGACCAACGCCATCGGTGTTTGTGGCGGTGACTTTGAAAATGTAAGAGGTTCCGTTGGTGAGACCTGTGACGACACAGCGGAGTTCGATGGTCGTGCAATTGAAACCACCAACCGTTGACTCAACCGTGTAGCTAACGTCGGTGCCGACGCCAAGGTCGGTCGGTGAGCGCCAAGTTAGGGTGGCCTGCTGGTCGCCATACTGAGCGGTTAGGTTGGTCGGTTCGTTTGCAACATCGCCAACAGCGAAGGTGCGCATCCAGCCCACTGTGCTTGATTCGCCGATAACCGTTAGCTTGCCGTCATAAACCTGAGCTACTCGAATGAATTCGCGATTCGCTTCGGTAGTTGGCTTAGTCGCAAATGCGCTCTTGATAACCACCGAAAGGTTGTCGATTGAAACCTTGTTCATGTTGCCGTTGGCGCTCAAGGTGCTGTTGGTGAACCAGTAGCCGTAGCCAAGCTCATCGTAGGCAACCGCGTTGTAGCTGATTGCCGTGTCAGCGCCGTTATCGGTCGTGACCAAGCCCTGCAATGACATTGGGTTCAAACCAAGTTTTGCAATGTGGATTTTGTTACCGCTAAGGCTGCTGAATTGGTCGTCGGATCGGTAGGTGACCACTGCGGTATTCGAATCAGCAAGCACCTTCACATCACGAATGAAGAAGTTAGTTCCGTTCTTGCCCGGATCAATGTCAATCGCCGAAGCGTTTAGTGCCATCGTCGAAATTTGTACCTTGCGAAGCGTGAGCTTCGAGCTCGTTTGCACCAGAAGGTAGGCGGTGTCATCGACTACAAAAACGTCTGCGATCTCAGTTGAGCTCGATGTGCCCACGGTTACCGAAGCAACTTCTGCGCCGGTGGTTGAGTCGTATTTCTTGAGATACGATTTCGCGTCATTGACGTTCGGATTGAGGGTTCTGAGAAGGTAAGCGCCCGTGTTGTCGACAGCAACTTTTGAGGAGGCAGTGCCAAAACTTGGAGTGGTCACAACGAACATGCCGGCCATGTCGAGCTTGGCGAACCCGCCTGAGTAGAAGAAGTAGGCGTAGTTTTCGTCATACGCCACCTCATTGACTACTGGGGTGTTTGAAGCCAAATCAATCGTCTCTGTCACCGTGCCGGTTGCGAAATCAAACTTCACAATCGATGGCGGTGCGCTGTCTGTTGCGATCAGTCCGTAGCGACCGTCTGGAGTGTAGGCAACGAAGGTTGAGTAGTTGGTTGCTGCGGTGGCGCTGCTTAGCTGGCGCGGAGTGTGGGTTGGCGTGATGGCAGCCGATTGGTTTGACTGCACCGAGGTGCCAAGCGAGTTAGTTGCAGTAACGGTGAAGGTATAAGAGGTCTCGTTGCTCAGCCCGGTGATCACACAACTCAGCGAAGAGACCGTGCAAGTGAATTCACCGGGGATCGACGTGACCGTATAAGAGGTGATCGCAGCGCCGTTGTTGGTTGGGGCGGTCCAGCTTAGGGTGGCAGATTTGTTGCCAGCGACGGCGGTTGGAGCAGCGGGCTGCGCAGGGGCTGCGGCCATGATGGTGAAGGTGTTTTGAATGTTCGAAACCGTCTCAACGACGGTCTTCACCATCGCCGCCGAAGCGTTCGATTGCCGAGCGAATAATTCTGCGCACGCGATTAACCCCTAATCTGCCTGTGTAAGTCCAAGAATAGCCCCGTTTAAGGGCGTTTTGTTCGTGATTATGAACGTGCGCTAAGCGGCGCTTTTAGCCTCGGATGCTGGCATACCGAATGCCGCAACCACCGGGTATTCCAGGTAGTCGGCATACATCGCGAGCTGCGGCATGCGCCAGGCGTAGTCGCGGGCGATTTGCGCCAGCGCGGCCCAGAAGAAGACGTTGAGCAGGTCGACGGCGAGGTGTGAAACGCTGTCGCCCGGAAAGGCTCGGCCGAGCATCCGCCTAAGCATGGTCGGGGCGTCGCTGAGCCCGAATCGGTGTAGCGCGGCGCGGGTGCTGAACTCGAGTTGGCGTGCACGGTGCGGGTTCCAAATGGCGTTGCCGCCGGGTTGGTGAAGCAGGCCGTGAACCACCCGGGCCTGCGAGACGACAGCCAGGTCTAGGCGGTCGAATAGCTCGGCGAAGTCGGCGATTTCATAGCCGCAGCGGCGCAAATCGAGCACGTCTGGGTAATAGAGCGTGCGATAGAACGGGGCGTGCGTGACCACGGTTTCACCCCAGTTTTCGATCGCCTCATCGGGGACGTCGAGTTCGTCATGCGTGGCCATACATACATTGTCTGACGCCTGCGATAGATTCACAAAATGATCCTCAAAGGTTGCTGGTACTTCATCGTCATCGTCTTCTTCGCCTCGCTCGCTGTCTATTTCTTTGGCAACGCGGCAGGTTGGGTGATCGGTCTATTTGCCCTCAGCTTCGTTGGGGCAATCGTCTACAAGGTGCTCACCGCGGGCAAGGCCGATGCCGCCGCACTAGCGATGCAGCAGGTGCGTGTGGCTCAAAAATTCGTGGATGTTCTGCCCCTCGACCTCGCCGACCAAGCTAAGAGCGCACCGAGGTTGGTGCCCGAGGGTTCTGGCGATGGCTGGACAATCGATACCGATGGCTACACGCAGGTTCCACAAGGTGATGAGCCGCTCGAGCTGACCTTGGTCTGCCAATCAGCAGCCAACGCCGGCACAAACACCGTGCTCGTTGCACTGGGCCAATTGGTCATTGGCAAGGTCAAGTCAGACCAACTTGAAGAGCTCTATCAGGCGGTCATGTCGGCAGGTGGAGTGGCTCGCTGCGTGGGCACGGTGTCGCAGATTGACGTCGCCAAACCGTTTGGAATCATCAAGGGCGAATAACGTTTTAGTCTTGTACTTGGAGGAATCGTGACCGAAAAGAAAACCAAGACCGACAAGCCAAAGGCTACCGAGCGCAAGGGCTCTCGCGCCTGGATTTACGTAACCGTCGGTGTTGCCGCAGCACTAATCGGCGGCGTGGTGTTTTATGGGCAGGTCATCTACCCAGACGTTCGCAAAGCGCAAATTGCCAAGAACGACATCATCGCCTGCGAAGGTTTCTACAAGGCTCTGCGCGCCGAAAAGAAAGACGTCGACGACGCCTTCAACCAGGTGCTCAATGCGAGTGACGATGCCATCGAGCTATACGACCCAGAATTTAACGACGCAGACCCAAACTTTGGCAAAGTATATGAGTCGTTCTTGCGCCTGAGCGACGCCGGCATTTCGGCCTTATCTGGTGATCTAGTGCTCGGCTTCGAAAGTTTCAATCGCGAGATTGTTCGCACTCAAGACATTTGCTACCCAATTTTGGTTGCCGCTGAGCGCGAAAAGCTGCGTCAGAGCCCAGCGCCAACAAACTAGGGCCGGCCGCTCGCAAGCCGAGCGACTTTGGGCTCAGAAAACTTACTTAGCCTCGAGCATGTCGTGGCGCACGATGATTGCGTCGCGAGCCGGGCCAACGCCGATCGCTGAGATGCGACATCCGCTCAATTTTTCTAGAGCAACGACATAGTCTTGCGCGTTCTTCGGCAGTTCGTCGAAGGTGCGGCAGGCCGAAATGTCTTCATCCCAGCCAGGGAACATTTCATAAATCGGTTTGGCGTGGTGAAAGTCGCTCTGCGAAACAGGCACTTCATCGACGCGCTTGCCGTCAACCTCGTAGGCGACGCAAACCGGAATCTCTTTGATGCCGGTGAGCACGTCGAGCTTGGTGAGCACAAAGTCGGTGAGGCCGTTGATGCGCGCCGAGTAGCGGGCGATCGGGGCGTCATACCAACCGCAGCGACGTGGGCGACCGGTGGTGGTGCCGTATTCGTGGCCGGTTGCTCGAAGTTGCTCCCCCCACGCGTCGAACAGTTCGGTTGGGAACGGCCCTGCACCAACGCGGGTGGTGTAGGCCTTGACGATACCGATGACGGTTTTGAATTCGCGAGGGCCGATGCCAGAACCCGTGGATGCTCCACCGGCGGTTGCGTTTGAAGACGTTACGAACGGGTAGGTTCCGTGGTCGACGTCGAGCATGGTTGCCTGGCCACCTTCGAACAGAACGGTCTTGCCGGCTTCGAGTGCTTCGTGCAGTTCTAGCGCGGTGTCTGCCACCATCGGGCGTAGGCGCTCGGCATAGCTAAGAAGTTCGGCAACAACCTCGTCAACGCGAATAGCAGCGCGGTTGTAAACCTTGGTGAGCAGCGAGTTCTTCTGAACCAACGCTCCTTCAACCTTCTGGCGAAGAATGCTCGGGTCGAACAGGTCTTGAATGCGAATGCCCACGCGGTTGATCTTGTCGGCGTAGGTTGGGCCAATGCCGCGACCGGTGGTTCCGATGGCGCGCTTACCCAAGAAGCGCTCGGTGGTCTTGTCGATGGTCACGTGATAAGGCGTAATGACGTGGGCGTTAGCCGAAACGCGCAGACGCGAGGTGTCGATGCCGCGGGCGTTTAGTGCGTCGATTTCGTGAAACAGAACCTCAAGGTCGATGACCACACCGTTAGAAATAACGGGGATAACGCCTGGCGTCAGAATGCCCGACGGAAGAAGGTGTAGAGCGTACTTCTCGTTGCCGATGACCACGGTGTGACCAGCGTTGTTACCGCCATTGAACTTGACCACATACTCGATGTGTTCGGCCAATAGGTCGGTGGCTTTGCCTTTACCTTCGTCGCCCCACTGGGCTCCGATGATCACGACAGCAGGCATGAGCTCTCATTTCTTCAAGGGAGACTTTGTGCCGA
>JBEDEQ010000087.1:0-4200 GCA_041175645.1 Actinomycetota bacterium
ATGCGCGACAACGGTCTCAAGGTAACTGCCGGATGGGAAGACGCCTACTACATCGAATTCACCGGTGGTGGCGGAGACGGTAAGTACCCGATTGTGCTTTCTTATTCTTCGAGCCCGGCCTTCACGATTGACGCGGCCGACGGTGAAAGCACTACCGCCTCGATCAACAGCGAATGCTTCAGACAAATCGAATACGCGGGCGTGCTCAAGAATGCCAAGAATCCAGAGGGTGCACGTGCGCTGCTCGCGTTCATGCAGACCAAAGAGTTTCAGGCAGCCATGCCGGGTGCAAACTACGTTTACCCAATCGACGAATCGGTCGAGCTACCTGAGGCTTGGGCAAAGTTCGCGCCAGCATCCGAGTCTTTTGTAGACGTGAGCGGGCTCGATTTCGATGCGAACCGCAAAACCTGGCAGAAGCAGTGGCTAGAAATAGTTCAGAAGTAGCTGCGGCCTAAGCCACATGAAACTGAGCAAGCAACTCGGCCTTTGGGCGATAGCGGTGGCCGTAATCGGCGTGCTGTTCTATCTGCCGATGGTTCGGGTGCTGGCTCAGGGTCTGGTTGGCGACTGGCACGCGACTCTCGCCGAACCGCGCGTGGTTGATGCCATCTGGTTCACGGTTTGGCAGGCCACACTGTCGACTCTGATCTGTTTGGTGATGGGTCTTCCGGCTGCCTATGTTCTCTATCGCCGCCGCAGCCCGGGCGCTCGAATGCTGCGTGCGCTGCTAACGGTGCCGTTTGCGCTACCAACCATCGTGACCGCCATCGGTTTTACCGTGTTCAGAACGCAGGATGTTTGGCACGGCGGTAGCGCGGCCGATTCGTTCTTCGATAACCCGGTCACGTGGATCATCGCCGCCCACATTTTCGTGAACTTCAGTGTTATTACGCGTGTGGTCGGGTCGACCTGGGTTTCGCAATCGCCTGACATCGAAGAGGCGGCAGCGCTAGCTGGGGCTGGGCGGTTGCGCATTTTCTGGTCGATCAGCCTGCCCCAGCTTCGCCCAGCGCTGGTGTCGGCGGCTTTCACCGTCTTTCTTTATTGCACGGCGAGCTACGGCTTGATCTTGGTGTTGGGTGGCGGGCTAGTGAACTCGATCGAAACCGAGATTGCCATCGCTGCCAACCAGTTTCTCGACCTTCAAGAGGCAGGCACCTTGGCTCTGTTTCAAACACTGCTCAGCGTGGCGGTCTTCGCCATCAGCACCACTGGTTCGCGTTCAAAGATTGGCTTCGACGTTCAAGACATTGACGACGGCAAGAAGGCAATCGATCGACGCGACCTACCGGTGGTTGTCATCACTTGGGTTTCGATTCTGCTCACCCTTGCCCCGCTGGCACTCATCATGCACCGCGCCTTCACCAACGAGGCCGGCATGCTCACGTTCGACTACTTCGCCGCGCTCGGCACCAATGGTGCGCGTGACTTGCTAGACATCACTCTCGGTCAGGCCGCGCTCAACTCGCTTCGCAACGTGGTGGTGGCAACCCTGTTGGCCGGCGTCATTGGCACACTCGTGGCATACCTACTGTCGCGACCGGCTAAGACTCGCGGGCTTCGATTGGCCAACCGGATGCTCGACATCGTGTTCTTGCTACCACTCGGTGTCTCAACCATCGTCTTGGGTTTCGGCTACCTAATCACTTTCGGTAGCGGTTGGTTTCCGCTGCGCTCAAGTTGGTTGGTGGTTCCACTTGTGCAGGGATTGATGGCTTTGCCTCTGGTGGTGCGAATCGTGCTGCCGGCCCTGCAGGCCTCGAGCGACGAACTGGGCGAGCAAGCGGCGACCGATGGCGCGAGCAATCTGAGCGCTTTCTTGCGAGTCGAACTACCGATGGCTCGCGAGGCCGTAACCGCGGCGTTCGGTTATGCGGCAATCGTTTCGATCGGTGAGTTTGGGGCTGCGAGCCTGTTGGCCTATGGCGACCAGGCCACCCTGCCGACCGTGCTCTACCAACTGGTGAGCAGACCAGGCGGTGAAAACTACGGAATGGCTATGGCGATGAGCGCGATCGTGATCGCTCTAACTTATGCCGTGGTGTTTGCGGCTAGCCTGCCGGCAAAAAATCGAACTCGACCCCGGCACCTGAGAGCCGCGACTTAATCACTGCGATCGACTCGGGGTTTTGGTCGACCATCACAAACTTGCGACCGAGCGCGGTAGCAACCGCTCCCGTGGTGCCCGAACCGGCAAAGAAATCTAAAACCAAATCTCCCGGCGCACTTGAGGCCTGAATCACTCGACGCAAAATGCCTTCAGGCTTTTGGGTCGGGTAGCCGGTCTTCTCTTTGCCGGTGGGCGAGACGATGGTGTGCCACCAGACATCCGTGGGAAGTTTGCCTCTGGCCACCTTCTCGGGAGTCACCAGACCAGGTGCCATGTAAGGCTCGCGGTCGACGGCGTCTGAGTCGAAGTAATAATTCTTCGGGTTCTTTACATAAACCAAAATGGTGTCGTGCTTGGCCGGCCAACGGTTCTTTGGCTTGCCACCGTAGTCGTAGGCCCAGATGATTTCGTTCAAGAAGCACTCGCGACCGAACAGAGCGTCGAGCAAAACCTTGGCGTAGTGAGCCTCACGGTAGTCGAGGTGCAGATAGAGGGTGCCGGTTTCACGAAGCACTCGCCAGGCCTGTTCAAGTCTCGGCTCTAAAAAACCCCAGTAGTCGGCAAACTCATCGTCATAGCTGAGAACGGTTGAACGAATGGTTTCGTAGCGCTGACCCTTGAACCCAACTCGGTCGCCGGTTTCGCTGCGCTTGGTGATCGAGCCACCGCGCTCTTGCTTGCGACCGGTGTTAAAAGGAGGGTCGACATAGATAAGTTGCACCGATTCTTCGGGCATAGACTTCAGAACAGCGAGGTTATCGCCCTCATAAAGTTTGTTCGTCAGCACAGAGAAGAGATTAACAGCATGAGCACCGAAGTCATTCACAACACCGACCAAAACCGTTACGAGATCTGGCTCGATGGCGAAAAGGTTGGTCACGCAGATTATTCGCGGATGCCTGGTCAGATGCACCTCGTGCACACCGAAGTCGACCCAGCTCATCAGGGCAAGCAACTCGCAGGCATTCTGATGCAGGGTTTGGTTGATGATGTTCGTGCCACCGGCGGCATCAAGTTGGTGCCGGTTTGCAGCTACACCGTGATGTGGCTAAAGCGTCACGAAGAGCAGCACGACCTTCTCGGTGTCGACATCGACGAAGCCGTTGCCGCTTGCCGTCTGCCAAAGACCGGTCACTAGAAACGTCTAGCCGGCCCGTCTAGCCCACACTCTAGCGAAAGTCGCCTTCGCCACCGTCGCTGTCGAACGGCGATTCGTAAGCTCCAGGTTGGTAGCCGTCAATGCCGCTGCGCTGGTTCGACTCTTGGTTGGGGTCGACCTCTGTCGCAACCCCAGCAGCTGGCGGCGTGTAGGTCGCGGGACCAAACAGAAACGCGAATAGTGCCGCGAAGCATCCGGGTTTAGAGCTTGGCATCTAACCAAGCAAGCAGGTCGGCGAAAACCTCATCTTTATTGGTCTCGTTGTAAACCTCGTGGCGAGCGCCTTCGTAGATGAACATAGTCACGTCGTCGAGGCCGGCGCGCAGATAGGCGTTGACCAGCTTCTCGTTCGAAGGTGCGGCACCGATCGGGTCGTCAGAACCGGCGAGAACCAAAATTGGCAAATCTGAGCGGATGCTCGAACTCGGCTTCTGGAACAACTTGAGCGCATTCGGCACACCGAAAACCTTCGCGGCATCGGCATAGAAGCACTTTGGGTCAGCGGCAAACTTGGCACCGACGGCTGGGTCACGGCTCAGCCATTCGTAGCCGGTCGCGCCAGCATCTTTCGCCCACTTTTTGTTGAACGCGCCCATGCCCATGCTGCCCGGCCACACCAGCGCAGAGCCCGAATGCTGCCCGGCCACACCAGCGCAGAGCCCGATAGAACGCAGGCGGCGTATTCGTTTGAGTACTTCTTGATGAGCACCTGAGAAATGAATGAGCCATAAGAGTGGCCGGCCAAGACAATCGGCTTGCCAGCGTTCTCGGCTGCGATCAGCTTCGTGAATTCGTGCACCTGCTCGTAAGCAGCATCCATGCCGCCAGGGCCAAGGTTGCCAAGCACTTTGGTTTGACGCGATGCAACCTGCTCTTGACCGGTGGTTCCGTGACCGCGGTGGTCATCGGCATAAACGCTGAAGCCTGC
>JBEDEQ010000088.1:0-5379 GCA_041175645.1 Actinomycetota bacterium
ATTCTCTGGACCTTCACCCTGGCGGCCGGTGCCATCTGGGCCGAGCGTGCCTGGCACCGATACTGGGGCTGGGACACCAAAGAGGTTTGGACCTTCATCATCTGGGTGCTTTACGCCGGCTACTTCCACGCCACCGCAACTCGCGGCTGGACAGGTCGTCGTGCGGCCTGGCTATCGTTGGTCGGCTTCGCTTCGGTGCTGTTCAACTTCACCATCGTGAACTTGTTCTTTAAGGGACTACACGTTTACAGCGGTCTGTAAGAGAACGTTTACCGCGCCTTCTGAGTGAGGGTGTGCGGCATGGCAAGTTTTGCAAAGCGGATGCCCGCAATCTCGGTCTCGCCCAGCAACTTCCACCCCCAGCGTTTTTCAATCGCTGAGATAGGTCGACTAAAGGGCAGATAAACCACTATTGGCCGACCGTCGTCAAAGCGGCGCCAACGCTCAAGAGTTACCTCTGCAATTTCACGCCCGTGACCCCATGCCCACACGTCGAGCACAACGGCCAGTTCTGTTTCGCTCTCGCCGTCGGGTTGCACACCCGACCAGCCTGCAAGTCGGCCGTCTATGGTTACTGCCCATGGCCCCATGTTGGGCTCGGGCCATTGCCGAGATTTCTCCTGCTTCCAGTTCTCGACCCACGGTTCATCGACTTGGTTCGCAAGAGGCATGTGAGCGGTGACCGCTGGGTTGTTCAAAATTGCCGCAAGCTGGGCGGTGTCTGCTTGGTTCAGTGGGAGTAGTTCGATCTTCATGGTTTAGCTGCTTTTGAAAAGGTCTTATCAAGAATTACAGCAGGCGGTAGCAGCGCTCGAGGCGCTCGATCCACCAGTCACCGCGGTGATCTTCGGCAGCAAACACCTCGAGCTTGGCTGAGTCAACTTCTACGCGACGAACATCCAAGTAGCCACCCTTTGCGATTAGCGGCTCGCGAGTCACGTCGCCGATGAACATGGCCGCAGTTCCAAGCCCACAATCAAAATCGAGTTCTGGCAGCGCGGCGGCCAGGTGAAGCCCCATGCTGATGCCAACCGAGGTGTCGAGGGCGCTCGAGATGACCACGGGCAACCCGGCCTCAGCGGCAACTTCAAGAGCACGTCGCATTCCACCGAGCGGCGCAGCCTTGATCACGAGAAGGTCGGCCGCCCCAGCCTGCGCAACCGCCAGCGGGTCGCTCACCTTGCGCACCGACTCATCGGCCGCAATCTTGATCGAGTCTGAGTAGCGACTAATCTTCACACGCATTTCGGCAAGCTCGCCGATGGTGGCACACGGCTGTTCAAAGTAGTCGAGGGTGATGCCGTTTTCGAGCATCATTGCCGCGATCGCGATTGCCTGATCAACGCTGTACCCGCCGTTAGCATCGAGGCGGATGCGCGCCGCTGGGTAAAGCTGACTCACTCGAATCACGCGCGCAAGGTCTTGGTTCAAGTCTTGCCCAGGTTCGGCAACCTTCACCTTGACCGTACGAAACTCACCAAACGGAGCCAGCGCGCGTTCGATGCCTTCGGGTGCCACGGCCGCGAGGGTGGCGTTGATACCGATGCGGTTGCGGTGAAGTCGCAGCAGAGCATCCCAGCCGAATTCGAGAGCGGCGGCCAGCCAAACGGCGGCCTCTTCGTCTTCGTACTCTACGAACGGCGACCACTCGGTGTAACCCTGCGGCCCTTCGATGAGCAGAGCCTCGCGCTCGGTGACTCCGCGAAACTTGGTGCGCATGGGCAAACTCACCACGCGGGCCGATGCTACGAGCTCTTCAAGGCTCGGCAGCGCAAACCTGCGCCCATAGGCCGAACCGTTTTGCGAAGCATCCACGTTAGTTAGTCTAGAAGCATGGCAAAACAGGTTTCGCAGTTGTTCGACGCCCAGGTGTGGCACGAGGTGCCCGGCTTCGAAGAGCTAACCGACATCACCTATCACAAGCACCAAACTCTTGGCATGGTGCGCGTGGCGTTCAACCGCCCAGAGGTGCGCAATGCCTTTAGGCCGAAGACCGTTGACGAACTGCACCGAGCCCTCGATCACGCCCGCATGGATTCTCGCGTTGGCGTGGTGCTGCTCACCGGCAATGGCCCGTCACCAAAAGATGGCGGATGGGCGTTCTCAAGCGGCGGCGACCAGCGAGTTCGTGGCAAAGATGGTTACAAATATGCCGACGGTGACGATGCTTCGAGCATTGAGCCTGGTCGCGCAGGCCGCCTTCACATTCTTGAGGTTCAACGCCTCGTTCGTTTCATGCCAAAGGTCGTCATTGCATTGGTGCCAGGATGGGCGGCTGGCGGTGGCCACTCACTAAACGTGGTTTGCGACCTTTCGATCGCCAGTGCCGAGCACGCCAAGTTCAAGCAGACCGATGCCGATGTGGCTTCGTTCGATGCCGGTTATGGTTCTGCTTATCTAGCTCGTCAGGTTGGCCAAAAGTTTGCCCGCGAGATTTTCTTCTTGGGAGCCGAATACAGCGCGCAGCGCGCCTATGAAATGGGTGTCGTGAACGCGGTTGTGCCTCACGAAGAACTCGAAGCCACCGGTATCGCTTGGGGCAAAGAGATTTTGGGCAAGTCGCCGCAGTCGGTTCGCATGCTCAAGTTTGCTTTCAATGCGGTTGATGACGGTCTGGTTGGTCAGCAGATGTTTGCCGGTGAGGCGACCCGCTTGGCCTACGGCACCGACGAGGCCGCCGAAGGTCGTGACTCTTTTCTAGAGCGCCGCGACCCAGACTGGTCGCCGTACCCTTGGCACTTCTAACTAGTCGCGCGAAACCAAGAGCTCGAAACTCATGCCGATTCCTCTAAAGCTGATTGCAGCGAATGAACCCTTTGCGGCATTGGTTGCGCTCGCCGATGTGCTCGATGGCAAGCAAGCACTTTTCATAACCCCACCCGAGGTGAACGGGCTGATGCCAGAGGTGCACGGGCTGCCACCCGAGGTTGACGACCACTACGCGGCAATCGTCGAATCTTCCGGTTCCACCGGTGTGCCAAAGCGAATCGGCTTGACGGTGCAGAACCTGCTCACCAGCGCAAGGGCAACGCAGACGCGCCTCGGCGGGCCGGGGCAATGGCTACTGGCTTTGCCGATCAACTACATCGCGGGTCTTCAGGTGCTAGTTCGTTCGCACCTTGCCGACACCCAACCAATTCTGATGAATACGTCTGTGCCGTTTTCTGCCGAAGGCTTTGGCAGAGCATCCTCGTTGATGACCGGCGAGCGACGTTTCACTAGCCTGGTGCCGACACAGCTCGAGCGCCTGGCCCAAGCGGTCCAGCAAGACGACTTTTTGCTCGGGCAGTTGCGTTCGTTTGACGCGATTTTGGTCGGGGGTCAGGCGCCGAATTCGGCGACCGTTGACCGCCTGCGCGAACTCGGCGTGAACGTTGTCGTTACCTATGGCATGACCGAAACCGCGGGCGGCTGTGTTTATGACGGTGTGCCGCTTGATGGCGTGGATGTCTCGCTCGGCGAACGCGGTCTCATCACGCTCACCGGCCCGATGGTTGTCGGCGGCAGCGTGACCACCAACGATCTGGGTCAGTTCGATGCCGATGGGCGTCTCGAAGTTCTCGGCCGCGCCGACCGCGTGATCAACTCTGGCGGAATCAAACTTTCGCTCGATCTGGTTGAGCAATGGGCCAAGTCACAGCCGGGTGTTCGCGACGCAGTTTCGCTGCCGATCTCTAACCCGCAGTATGGCGAAACATTCATTTGCTGGATGGTCGTCTTCGACCCAGAGCGCCACAACCTAGATGGCGACAAGGCTGTAGCCGAACTTGGTCTAGCGGCCAGGTTTGCGGTTTGGGCGACCACCGAAGAGATTCCGTTGCTAGGCAACGGCAAGCCCGACTACCAAAGCTTGGCCGAGAGTTTTGCCGCTTACCAAGAACATTTGCGCGATCGCGCCCGAGGAGAGATTTAGAATTTCGTCATGGCTAAAACAAAGAACACCCCAGTCTCTGCTCGCAGCAAAAAGAAGCCAACGCTTCGCGATTGGATCTCGGCTGCTCGCATTCGCACACTGACCCTGGCCGTTGCCCCGGTGGCTTTCGGAACCGGTGTCGCATCGATTTTTCAAGGCGTCATCTGGCTCTATGCGGGTCTCGCACTCGCCGTTGCCGTGTTCTTGCAGATCGGCGTGAACTACGCGAACGACTATTCCGATGGCGTGCGCGGCACCGATGACGACCGCGTTGGTCCGTTTCGTCTCACCGCATCGCGCAAGGTAAACCCGAAGGCCGTTCGCGCGGTTGCCTTTGTTTTTCTTGCTCTAGGTGCTGCCGCGGGCGTTGCCCTTTCGGTGCTTTCAAACCAGCTCTGGATGCTCGGTGTCGGCGCTGTCGCGCTGCTAGCGGCCTGGGGCTACACCGGCGGTAAGAAGCCGTACGGCTATGCCGGTTTCGGCGAGATTGTTGCCTTCTTGTTCTTTGGTCCGGTGGCAGTGTTTGGCACCACCTATGTGCAGATTGCTGCTGTGTTCGATGATTCCCTCACCGTTTTGGTAACCGCCGGTGGCGCTATCGCTCTCGGTTCTTTGTCAGCCGCGGTGCTGCTGGTGAACAATTTGCGGGATGTCACGACCGATGCCCCTGCCGGCAAGAAGACCCTTTCGGTTCGTTTCGGGGTTCTGTTCTCGAAGATTCTCTTCACCGTGTTCATCGTCACGGCGATGGCTATTTGGGCGGCTTACCCGTTCTTGTACCCGTTGACGATTTTTGCGTTTGTGGCGTTCTTGTTGCTACTGCCAGCGCTACTAATTGTTTGGACCTACCGCGACCCACGCGAACTGATTTTGGCGCTCAAGCTGACTTCGTTCGGAGCGCTTGCTTGGGGTGTTGTGGTGGGCTGGGGCTTGAGCCGCTTCTTACTTTTGATCTAGTAGGTCGTTTTCGAGGTCGCTGTCAGCGTCGTCGATACCGACTTCTTTGTTCTTCTTGACTCGGTTGTAGATGTCGCTAGATAGCGCTTCACGCTGCTTGCTCAGAAAAATGAGCGAGAAGGCAAGGCTAAGGGCGGCGGCGATCAAGGTTGAGTAAAGCCAGCCGAATCCGATGAGCATGAAAATCGTTAGCACTAGGGCGAAAACACCCAATCGGGCAGAGATGTAAACCAACCAATGTTTCTTCACGAAATAAGTCTAAGTAGGCATCTGGTTAGAGTTAAACCATGAGGTATCTACTGTTTGCCATCGGAATCACCGCGATTTTCACCATTTTCACAACGGTGTTTGCGATCAGCGCTAAGCCAAACGAAGTTCGTTTGTTGCCAAAGTGGCTTTGGGTCGTGCTTTGCCTCATCGTGCCAATCATCGGTGGTTTGCTCTACATCACCATCGGTCGCCCGGTTTCAAAGCCTGGATTCACCGCAAAAGGCACTCGAGTAGTTGCA
>JBEDEQ010000089.1:0-3799 GCA_041175645.1 Actinomycetota bacterium
GGCCTAGAAAGACCGATTTTGCGCCACTCAACGCCTAGAGTTTCGTAATGGTCTTTCATGAGTCTGAGTCTAGGCTCTTGCCAAAATTCGTTGCACAATAGAAGCACCAGTTGTTTTCGAAACCTAGAAGGCAACGACAATGAACGGGGCCGTCATGGAATCACTAGCGCTATTAGTTACGATCATGCTTTTGGTCATCTTTGGAGCCGGATTTATAGCTTTCGGCTTGTCTTGGTTTAGGTCGCAGGGGGCGCGAATCGCTACCTACGTCTTCGCTGCTTTCTCGATTCTCTCGGGGCTCTGGCTGGCTGTGACTTTAATCGATGGCAACGGCCTGTTAGTCGGATTCCTGCCGGTTGCGCTAGGCGCCTTCAGCATCTTCAACACCAGACGCAAAGCAAAGGCCAAGCCAAAGGCATAGCCAGTCGGTCTCGTCGCGGGGCGGTTAGTCCATGCGTTTAGGGTTTAGTTATGTTAATCGCAGGGCTTGATTTAGCCGCTGAACCTAAGGGCTCAGCTCTAGCGACTATTGACTTTGGTATAACCAAGGCAAGGCTGAACTCGCTTCAGGTTGGCGTTGATGACCAGACCATTCTTGATACCGCTCCTACTATTGACAAGCTTGGAATCGATTGTGCGCTCGGTTGGCCCATTGAATTCACAAACTTCTTGCAGGCTCACAAAATAGGCGGGTCTGATTCTGCGAGTTTTGACGGCGGCATGAACTTTAGGCGCGCCCTGGCCTATCGTGAAACAGACCGCGCAACACGCGAGGTGATAGGCCGCTGGCCGCTGAGTGTTTCAACAGATCGGCTTGGAATGACAGCTATTCGTTGCGCCGGACTCTTGTCAAAGCTTTCGGCTCGAAACCATAACGTGAGCCGCGCCGGCGAAGGCCTCGTGGTTGAGGTCTACCCCGCAGCATCCATGCGCATCTGGGGCTTGCACTCTGCGGGCTACCGCAACTCAAAAGACACCAGGCGTGCCTTGCTTCAAGAGTTAAACGATCTAGCACCCTGGTTCGATACGACAGAATATGGCGAATTGATGATTGAATCTTGTGACGCTTTTGACTCTGTATTTGCCGCCTTGGCCGCTCGAGCGGTTAGCTTGGGGGCATCAACCCCCGCGCCTGCGGCTCACTTCGAGCGGGCAAAAATCGAGGGTTGGATGCACTTGCCGACCGTCAGCATCACCGAGTTAGGCCCACGAAGTCCCGATTCCGTAACCGCAAGAAAGCAACACTGATGGATTCACTAAATCGCCATGAAGACTATGGCCAAGAGTCGCTCGATGAAACACATTTGGTTTCAGACCCTATCGAGCAATTCAAACGGTGGCTGCTTGACGCTGAGGCTGCCAACATTTATGAACCGAATGCGTTCGTGCTTGGTACCGTCGATTCAGAAAATCATTCACGTTCCCGCACCGTCTTACTCAAAGGTGTCGATGAACACGGTTTCTTTTTTGCAACCAACTATTTGTCAAGAAAAGGCGAGGCTCTAGCCACAAACAACAGCGTGAGCGCCGCGTTTGGCTGGTACTCAATGTATCGCCAGGTGCTGGTTCAGGGATTCGCTGTAAAGGTGCCACCCGTCGATTCAGATGAGTACTTTGCCTCTCGCCCTCATGAATCACAGGTCGCGGCTTGGTCTAGCCACCAGTCGCAACCGATAGAAAATAGAACCGCCTTGGATGCTCAATTCGATGCAGCCCTCGCCCGATTCTCGGGTGCTCAAGTGGCCCGCCCCGTTTATTGGGGCGGTTATCGAATAGTTCCAACTCGCATCGAGTTCTGGAAAGGGCGTTCAAACCGGATGCACGATCGAATCGAGTTCTCGCGAGCCATCTACAGTGATGGCACCGCAAGCGATTGGAACATCGAGCGGCTTCAGCCTTAGCTGGCCCAGTAGTTGCCCCGAAGTTCAGGGTTGAAGCTATGCCCGGTGAAATAGTGCAAGCTTCGTTCGTGTTGCAAAACCCATGCCACGCGAAGCAAAGACCAAGAACGGGTTCGAGCCCAAAATCTGCGCTCGCTGTGGGCTGCCCTTTGAGTGGCGCAAAAAGTGGGCTCGCGATTGGCCCAACGTGAAATATTGCTCAGACAAGTGCCGAGGTTGATTATGAACTCGGATGCTGCACCGCACACCCGCATAATCTACGTCGCACACGATCACTTGAATCGCGAGCGTGGTGCTTTGCGCGATACCAACATGGCAACCGACGTGATTGTTCTGGTCGAGAGTGCGCGCATGACCACCGGCCGCAACTGGCATAAAGAGCGACTGTTCTTTCTGGTCTCATCGGCCAGACATTTTGCCACCGAACTCGAAAACTCGGGTTTCACGGTTCGCTACATTCAAGCCGCAACCACCATCGAGGGGCTCATCGCCGCCCGTGCTGAGTTCGGCGACCTGCCGATCGTCTGTGCCGAGCCCTCTTCGCACCGCCAGTATGCCCAGCTGGCCGAGTTCGGCGTCGAGTTTGTGCCCAATGACTTCTTTCTAACCAGCCGCGAGCTGTTCGCCCAATGGGCCAGCCCGCAAAAGAGCTTCGTGATGGAAAACTTTTATCGCGCGCAGAGGGTGCGCTTGGGCATCCTCGTTGAAAACGGCAAACCGGTGGGTGAGCGCTGGAACTTCGATGCCGACAACCGCCTGCCACCGCCGAAGAACTACACCTGGCCGCCATACCTCGAACACGCGCGCGATGCGGTCGACCGCTACGTTGCCGACCAGTTTGACCACCAACTAACCACAACCTGGGCAACTACCCGAGCCGGTGCTCTTGCCCAACTCGACTACTTTCTCGAACATCACCTTGCCGGCTTTGGCCCATACGAAGACGCCATTGCCGCCGATAACTGGGCTTTGCACCACTCGCTGCTCAGCCCATACCTAAACAACGGTTTGCTGCACGCGAGCGAGGTGGTCGATGCTGCCGTCAAGCGCTTCGAAGCCGGGCTCGCACCGATCGAATCGGTCGAGGCGTTCGTGCGCCAAGTGATCGGATGGCGTGAATACATCAACGGCATGTACTGGTTCTTGGGTGAAAGTTATCGCGACCTCAACGGGCTCGGCGCAACCCGCAAACTGCTGCCGCTGTTCACCGATTCGTCGAAGACCAAGATGGCTTGCGTCAAAGCCGTGGTCGAAGGGGTCGAGGCCCGCGCCTGGGTTCATCACATTCCGCGCCTGATGGTGCTCAGCAACCTCGCGCTCACCACAGGCACCAATCCGCAAGAATTTTTAGAGTGGATGCGCGAGCAATTCATCGACGCATCCGACTGGGTGATGGTGCCCAACGTTATCGGCATGGCGGTTCACGCCGATGGCGGCAAGCTCATGACCAAGCCATACGCAGCGGGCGGTGCCTACCTCAACCGCATGACCCAGCACTGCAAGGGCTGCGCGTACGATCCAAAGTTGCGCGTCGGCGACAACGCCTGCCCGTTCACAACGCTCTACTGGGACTTTCTCGACCGACACAAAGATGCGTTCGCCAAGAACCACCGCATGGGTCAGCAGCTCATGGGACTGAAGCGCTTGAGCGACTTACCTGAACTGCGTGAACGCGCATCCGAGGTGTTAGCCGGCTTGGATGCTGGCGTTATCTAGTTGCCGTTCGGTGAGGTTACTGAGATAGAACCCAGACCATCGTCCAGAAACCGACGAACAGCAAGATGCCCAGCACTGAAAGCGCCAAGGCAATTCTCGAGTAGGCCATCTTCTGCTTCAGTCGCGAGGCTGTGACCGCTACGCCGGCGAATCCTAAAAATAGGCCAACTGGGGGGCACCCA
>JBEDEQ010000090.1:0-3789 GCA_041175645.1 Actinomycetota bacterium
GTTGCGGCCGAGTTGCGCACCTACGTCGTCGAGAGCAAGAGCTTGATCTGGCCACAGTTTCTGAGGAGCGCTACCCTGCCAGAAGTGCCAAAACAATTGCTCAACGTTGGCTTTGTCGGCAACAAGCTTGCGAGCCTCGGCGAACTTGAGTGCAAAACGGCTAACCACCTTGGCTTCTTGCGTGTTCACGGTCGCCGCTGTGCCCGGTGCGACGAAAAGCTCGAGCATGAGTTCGTCTGTGGTGCGGTCGCCACCGGCCTCGATTTCTGCCCGGCGAAGTGACCTGCGCAACCTGCGCAGCATGAGTGAGTCGATTCCACAGAACGGAGACGCTAGAAGGCGTTTAGCGTCTTCAACTGTCAGGTCTTCTTCGCTAACGGCAAGCTCGGCTAAATCTAGAAGGGCGCGCGAGGCAAACTCGTCACGAAGTGCGCTTCGACTGAGGCGAATCGAAACCGGAACAGATTCGGCCGCCAACGCCGCTTCGAGGTTTTCAAGAATTGCCCTCGATCTGGCTACGATGGCAATCTCAGACCACTCAACCTTTTGGTCAAGATAAAGCTCTCGAAGGCGACGCGCCATCCAGGCGGTTTCGCCCTGTGCGGTATTGAAAACGTGGCGTTCGAGCGATTCGTCAGTTTCGATCAGCTCTCGAGCCGACACATAATCGCGACGCTGCAAACCGCCCTGCTCAGATGGCAACTCTGCGCTCAGGTTGCCTAGCACTCGGGCGATTCCAGCCGTTCTAGGTTGGTGCTCAGAGAGCAGAACGAATTGCTCTGGCTGAGCCCCGACTTCTTGCATGAGCGTGGTCATTGATCGAGCATCGGCAGCTCTGAAGCCCAGGGTGGCTGTGTCTGGGTCGCCGAACAAAACCAGGCCGGCACCGCGAGAAACTAGAGCGCGAATAAACCGGCGAGCGCCCGGGGTGAGTTCTTGAGCATCGTCAATCAAGACAAGCTTGACCGCGGCGACTTCTTGGGTGAAGCCTTCGCCAGACTCAAGCAACTCGGCAGCCACCGCCAAGAGCGTGGAGGCATCGTGCCGGTTTTCGAATGCTGGCTCACGCAGACGTTCGAGGTATTGGGCGTATAGAGAAGAGACGGCTAGCCACTCTGGCTTATTTGCCGAATGTGCCAGAGTGCTCAGTTCTTCAGGTGCGAGACGGTACTCGAGGCAAACGGTGATTAGGTCGCGTAGTTCGGCTCTAAACCCGCGAAGCGACATCACTTGGGCATTGATTTGCTTCGGCCAATCAAGTGCTAAATCACTGGCCGATTCAAGAATCTGCTTGAGAATCAGATCTTGCTCGGCACCGCTGATTAGCTCTGGCGCTTTGGTGCCGCGCGCCAAGGCTTGGTGTCGCAGAACCTGAAAAGCGAAAGATGAAAGGCTTCTGGCCATTGGCCCCGAAGTTGCCCCCTGATAAGCCAAAGCCAATTCATCGCGAAGTAGGTTTGCCGCCTCACGCGAGGCAGCGATAGCCAACACCTCGTGAGTTTCGACCCGAGCAGGGTTGTCTTGCGCGACCTTTGCCAGATAGAGGGCCTTGAGCGCTGTTGTCTTGCCACTGCCTGGGCTGCCATAAACCACAGCCTTCGCATCAAGCGGCAACTCCGCAACCTTGGCCTGGGTAGCACTAAGCGAAACGACAGCGCTGCGGCTGGCTACTTTCACAAAGGCGGTTTCGGGCATGCTCAAAATCTACGCCAGACCACCGACATTTTTGGGCAGGTGATTGTGGTCGAAACATTAGCGCTTCCTCGGGTATCGTAATCTAGTCACAGGAGGGCTCATGGAAGTCAAAATCGGCATCAGAAACGGCTCGCGAGAGTTGGTCATCGACTCAAACCAGTCGGCTTCAGAAATCACGGATGCTGTAGCCAAGGTTTTGAACGAGAACGCAAAGTTCCTCACCTTCACCGACTCGAAGGGCAAGCTTTTCGTGGTTCCGACCGACGCCCTCGCTTATGTTGAAATCGGCGCAGAAGAAGTGCGCAGAGTAGGATTCATCGCCTAATGGACGTGTCATTCGCAGTCATTTTGCTTTACACCCTGGTGCTCGGTTTGGTTGCCCCATACATCAGCGCTCACAGTGAAAAGTACGGCGCGCTAGTTCCTCCAACCATCGCCCTAACTACCGGCTCGGTGCTCTGGTCGATTTTGATTTGGGTTGGATTCGGAACCCAAGACGGCTGGCTGTGGCTCATCATCATGTTGGCCATGCCACTTGTTATGGTCTTCGCATCGGCGAGGCTTGCCAGCGCTCGAGACAAGGCCTACGAGGCAAAACTAGCAGCCGCTAAGGCCTAGGCTTTAAGCAGCCAGCCCCAGTGCATCCATGCGCAGTGAATGGGCTGCAATCAATTCGGTAACCAACGGCTCTAGCTTGCTATAAGAAGCCAGGTTCACTTCGCGCTCTTCGGCAGCGGTCAGGCTCTTACCCTTTGGAATGCCAGCCAACTTGCGGTTGTCGAACGCCCCGCGAAGCTCAAGCAACACATCACCCATCAGGCGACGACCCCAAAGGGCTAGCCTCGACTGCAACTGAGGGTCGTCGGCCATCGCCTCGACCAAAACTCGCTTGGCAAACTTTTCGAAGGTGCGGTCGCTCAGCGCCTTTTCGACACCCTCGCGCAACTCGGCTGGCAAACCAACCGCGAGACGAGTGTAGAAATCATCGAGCAAACCCGACACCAGGTAGATCTTGAGAATGGCCTCGTACCAGTCGATGCCGGTGGTCTTCGAGTGAAAAGTCTGGATGCGCTCGGTGAAAGGATCCATCGCGTCGGTGGCGTCGAAGCCAAGCCCGGCAAGTTTTCGAGCCAGCGCGCGGTACTGCTCAAACGACTTGGATGCTGCCTCAGACAGCTCGGCCTTGTAGCCGGTGTTCGGTGAAACCTTGAGCTGAGCGGTGAGAATCTCAAAGTAACTTAGGTGCAAATAGGCAACTTGACCTAAAAACACCTTAGGCTCAGGGGTGTACGGTTTCAGATTTACTTTGGCCGTATTTCGAGCACCGCGCTCTTCGCGCTCAGGTAGAACAAAGTCACGCGCTTTTTGGCGCAGTTTCTTCAGCCACTCGAACATCCCTTAAGAATAGAGCACCTGTTGTTCATCCGAGGTTCTTCAAACAGAGCACGGATGCCCAAAAAGCGCGACAACTAGACTTAAGACAACAAATAGGAGTCTTTTTTGACATTTCAAAATTTAGGCATCGACCAAGACATCGTCGAAGCCCTCGAGGCGAAGGGCATCACCAGCCCCTTCCCAATTCAAGAGCAGGCAATCCCGCTCGCACTTACTGGCCAAGACATCATCGGTCAGGCTAAGACTGGTACAGGTAAAACTTTCGGATTCGGCCTTCCGCTGATTCAGTCATTGGGTTTCGAACCAGAACTCGGCGCTAAGGCGCTCGTTGTTGTTCCAACTCGCGAACTTGCCATTCAGGTAGCCGAAGACCTCGTGCTAGCAACCGCAAACCGCCCGACCAAGGTTGCCACCATCGTTGGAGGCCGCGCCTTTGAAGGCCAGATTGCCGACATCGAAGCCGGTGCTCAAATCATCGTTGGAACGCCGGGTCGGATCATCGACTTGAGCAAGCAGAAGAAACTCGACCTGTCGAACATCCGCTTCATGGTTCTCGACGAGGCAGACGAAATGCTCGACCTCGGCTTTTTGCCAGATGTTGAGCGCTTGTTCGCGCTGACCCCAGACGGTCGACAGACCATGCTGTTCTCGGCAACCATGCCTGGCGCGATTGTTTCGCTGGCTCGCAAGTACCAGAAC
>JBEDEQ010000091.1:0-5931 GCA_041175645.1 Actinomycetota bacterium
AGGGTTTGCGCCCTTGCCCTCCATGATGTCAATCTCACCTGAGTTAGGCCACTGGTTGGCCGGAAAGTCGTTGCCGAGCATCCAGAAGGCTGGCCAGGTACCGTCACCCTTCGGGTTCTTAATGCGTGCCTCTAGGCGTCCGTATTGAAACGCGAGCTTGCCCTTGGTGTGAATGCGGCTGCTCAAGAACTCACAGGCCGAACCTGGTGTAGCAATTGGGCACTCGTAGTAAATGTCTTCGTTGATGTTCGGCTCGTATTTGGTGGCCTTGAACACGAGGTTGCCCTGGGCTACTGAGTCAGTCCTGACGTTGGTGTCAACGTAGGCCTGGTGCTCCAGGTTTCCCCAACCACCGCCACCGACGTCGTAACTAAAAACCGCGCTCGACGGTTTTGCGTTCTTCGTTTTAAACTCGAGAGCCCAAACGAGCTTCTTGACGAGCTTCTTGGATGTCGCGCCTGTGGCCGCGGTTTGTGCGCCCATGCCGAGCGCGAGTGCAGCGATCGCGGCAAAAGCCGCTAGGCGCATAATGTTTTTCTTCATGGTGATACCTCTCATTAGGCACAACAAAAGTTCGACGCCAGAACGCACACTCTGTCGATTACACTTTGGTAACGGTTTGTAAATCAAGAGTAATTCCACTTGTTCGTGAAATCGCTTTCACGCACAATAGTAAGGCGTGAAAGCGATTTCACGCAAGCAATAACCTTTCCGATTAAAAAACAGTCGAAGCGGTAAGGGTGCCGTCGCACAGCGGTGCCCTTACCCCTCGGCCACAAGGAGAAACAAGATGAAGGTAATGCGAAACCTCAAGCGAATCAGCGCTTTGCTACTCACTGTTTTTGTAACCCTGGGTTTGGTTCAGCCAGCGAAGGCAGCCACCCCGGTTACCATCACCATTTGGTCCTTCGGAAACGTTATTGAGCCATGGGCCATCACCGAATACAAGAAGCTTCACCCAGAAGTGACTCTTCAGATTAAGAAGGGTGAACTCGACGCCCACCACCAGTCTTTGATCACAGCCTTCTTGGCAAAGAAGACGCCCGACATCGCAGCCGTTGAAGTTTCATACTCGGGTTACTTCCGCTCATACCCTTCATACTTCGAAGACCTACGCAAAGCTCCTTACAATGCTGGCGACATCAAGAAGGACTACCTAGATTGGCGCTGGGAACAGGGCGTCGGTTATGACGGCACCGTATTCGGTCTACCTACCGACGTAGGTGGCATGCAGGTTGCTTACCGCGTCGACCTTTTCAAGAAGAAGGGTCTTCCTACCGACCGCAAGAAAGTTAGCGCTCTTTGGCCAACCTGGGACAAGTTCATTGCCACCGGCCAAAAGTACAACTCAAAGTTGTCAGCGGCAGAGAAGACTTCTTGTACCAAGAAGAAGATTTGCTACGGCTTCATTGACAACGCTGGAACCATCTACAACGCGGTGCTCAACCAGGCTGGTGCAAAGTACTACGAGAACAACAACACCAAAGATGGCAAGTTGATTTACTCGACCAACCCAGCCGTAAAGAAGGCATTCGACACCACCACCAAGGCGTTGAAGGCAAACATCGGTACCCGTATCAACTCGTTCACCTCCGACTGGAACGTCGGTATGAACAACGGTATCTTCGCAACCATCCTCGCTCCGGCCTGGATGATGGACTACATCAAGCAGCAGGCTCCAAAGACCAAGGGCAAGTGGGACATCGCCGACCTGCCTGGCGGTGGTGGAAACCTCGGTGGTTCCCAGCTGACCATTCCAAAGTCGGCCAAGAACAAGACCGCAGCTTGGGAGTTCATGTCATGGTACCTAGCTCCTGCTCAGCAGTTGACCATCTTCAAGAAGTACGGTCTGTTCCCATCGGCTTCGTCGCTCTATGACGACGCAGCTCTCAAGAACTACAAAGACCCGTTCTTCAACAACGCTCCAGTTGGTGCCATTTACACCGCAGGTGCGCTCAAGCTAAAGCCGATCTTCGAGGGCAAGAAGCAGCGAGCAATCGACAACATCTTCGGTCAGGCACTGTCACGCGTAGCCATCGGTAAACAAACCCCGGCGGCCGCCTGGCAACAAGCGTTATCTGAAATCAAGAAATCGGTTGGTTAGCGACGCTAGCGCGCAAAAACTTCTGAGTTTCTTGAAACAAATCTGATTAGGAATTAGTTGATGAACAACAAGTCTCCCGTGACTGACGAGAGTCAGACCTCGGGTAACTCGACCGGTCGGAGGGGCCGTCGCACAGCGGCCCCTTCACCGTGGCGAGCAGAGCCTCAGGCCGGTTTGCCAAAACGCAAGCGTTCACGTCGCGAAGAACCTGGTTCGATTCGCGCCTTGAACCCAGGTTGGGGCTACGTCTTCACTGCTCCGTTCTTCATCATGTTTCTCATCTTCGGCCTCGCGCCGGTGGTCTACTCGACCTACATCGCATTCTTCAACTGGGATCCACTAGAGCTCGAACATCCGTTTGTAGGCCTCGACAACTTCGCACTGCTTCTTGACGATGGCCAATTCTGGATGGCCGTCGGAAATACCTTCAGCATCTGGTTCTTCTCGACCATTCCGGCCATGATCATGTCGATCGGCTTGGCAGCAATCTTGCGAAACCCGAACCTTCGTGGTGCAACTTTCTGGCGCACCATCCTCTTGGTTCCGAACATCACCTCGGTGCTTGCCATCGCCATCATCTTCGGCCAACTATTCGGCCGCGACTTTGGCCTGGTCAACTTAATGCTCGACATTCTTGGCTTTGATCGACACATTGACTGGATCACCGAGCAGATTCCGAGTCACATCGCAATCGCAACCATGATCACCTGGCGTTGGGTTGGTTATAACTCACTTATCTTCTTGGCAGCGATGCTCGCGATTCCAAACGAGCTATACGAGTCGGCATCGCTCGATGGTGCTTCAAAGTGGCAGACCTTCCGCTACGTCACCTTGCCACAGCTTCGAAACACCATCACCTTCGTGCTGATTGTTGGCACCATCGGTGGTCTACAGGTCTTCGCAGAACCTCTGACCCTCGGCGGTAACTTCAACGGTGGAGACAGCCGTCAGTTCTCGACCCTGACCTTGTTCTTATACGAGCAGGCCTTCGTGAACAACAAGTGGGGCTACGCCGCAGCTGTTGGAATCATGATCACCCTCATCGTTCTGGTGATTTCTGCCATCAACTTCTGGCTGACCCGTCGAATCGCAAGCGAGGACGCCAAGTGAGCGCGAACCTAACCAAAGACACCGATTTCGATCTTGACGAAACCGGCAAGCCAATAAAGTTGGCTCGTCGTCGCACTCCACGCTGGCGCAAGATGTCGCCCGCGAGCTACATCACGCTAGCGCTGGTTGCTTTGCTCTCGGTGTTCCCTTTCTACTGGATGTTCATTGTTGCGTCGAACGGCAACGAAGAGGTTTCGAAGGTTCCGCCAACTTTGACACCGGGCCCTCGTTTTCCCGAGGTAATCAGCGACGTATTCACCGCGAACCCATTCTTCGGTTGGTCGCTGTTCAACACTGTTTTCGTCGGTACCGTAGTTGCCCTCGCTCAGGTGTTCTTCTCATCGATCGCCGGATTCGCCTTTGCGAAGCTCAACTTCAGAGGCCGCAAACTGATGGTGGTTTTCGTTATCGGAACCATGATGTTGCCGAGCCAGCTGGGCATCATCCCGCTCTATATGTTGGTTAGCGAACTCGGCTGGATCAACACCCTCACTGCGCTAATCGTGCCCGCTTTGGTTACCGCCTTCGGTGTGTTCTGGATGCGCCAAATCATCGACGCCCAGATTCCGAACGAGCTTCTCGAAGCCGCCAGCATCGACGGTGCCGGCGTGTTCCGCGTCTATTGGAGCATCGTATTTCCGATCATCGCCCAGAGCGGTTTCGTTCTAGGTTTGTTCAGTTTCTTGGCCACCTGGAACGACTTCTTGTGGCCGTTGCTCGTGTTGAACGACCCACAGGTGTTCACCGTGCAGGTTGCCGTGAACCAGCTCAAGAGCAGTTACACACTTGACTACGCACTCAACATGGGTGGTGCTTTCTTAGCCACCTTCCCGCTATTGATTCTGTTCGTAGTTGTCGGTCGACGCCTCGTAAGCGGTGTCATGGATGGAGCAGTGAAGGGATAGTCATGAGCTTTCCAGATCATGGATGGAGCAGTGAAGGGATAGTCATGAGCTTTCCAGAAGATTTCACCTGGGGTGTTGCCACCTCTAGCTACCAGATCGAAGGAGCCGCGCACACCGATGGTCGTGGCCCGAGCATCTGGGATACTTTCGCTTATACCCCCGGCAAAGTAGTCGGCGGTGAGCACGGCGACGTAGCTTGTGACCACTACAACCGCTACCCGCAAGACGTAGCTTTGATGAAAGACCTGGGAGTTCAGGCATACCGCTTCTCGATTGCCTGGCCGAGACTTTACCCTCAGGGCGACAAGCAACGCGAGCAACGCGGGTTCGACTTTTACAGCCGCCTGATTGACGAGCTACTAAACGCCGGAATCACCCCTGTTCCAACCCTGTACCACTGGGATTTGCCGCAGGCAACTCACGACCGAGGCGGCTGGGCTAACCGCGACATCGTTAGCCAGTTTGCCGACTACGCCGGTGCGATCGCGACAGAGTTTGGCGACCGCGCAAAGAAGATAATCACCCTCAACGAGCCTTGGTGCTTCACCTGGCTTGGTCACATGAGCGGTGTTCACGCCCCAGGTATGAAAGATCTCGACTTCTCGATCGCCACCGCACACCACAGCGTTTTGGCCCATGCCGAGGCAACTCGCGCGATGCGCGCCGTGCACTCAGACATCGAGTCGGGCATCACACTCAACATGACCAATTTCAGAGTCGCCGAAGGCAGCAACCCAGAGGTTCACGAGTTGGCTGCGTTGCAAGACGCGCACATCAACCGCTGGTGGATCGAATCGCAACTTCACGGCGTTTATCCACAAATTTTGGTTGATCACTACGGTGACAAGCTTGCCCGTGTTGTCAAAGACGGCGACATGGATCTTGCCAAGATCGACAGCGAATTCTTGGGCATCAACTACTACTCTGACTCGTTCTTGTCGAACCCAGCCGAGAGCGACAAGCCTGCCGGCGACGGTGGCCCGTTCCCGTTCCCTCAGCGCGCAAGTGGCGAAGTGCCTCAGCCAACGACCGACATGGGTTGGCCGATCACTCCAGAGGGCCTTTACGACCTTCTTATGCGCATCGAGAACGACTGGCCTGAGTTCAAAGAAATCTCGATCACCGAAAACGGTGCCGCATACCCAGAAGGTGTCGGTGCTGACGGCGAGGTGCACGATGAGCGTCGCGTTGCGTACATCCGTGATCACATCGCATCGGTCATTCGCGCCGCAGAAGATGGTTCGAAGATTCGCTCATACTTTGGTTGGTCGTTCATGGACAACTTCGAGTGGGCCGAGGGTTACGCAAAGCGATTTGGCCTGGTTCACGTTGATTTCGAAACCCAAGTGCGCACACCGAAAGACAGTGCCAAGGCTTACGCCGCTATCATTGCTAGTAACGGAGCGGTGCTCGCTTCGGTCGGTCGCTAATTCAAGCACCGAAGGTTAGAGACGCATAAGGCAAGGTAACGACGATGGCAGCAAAGAGCGCTCCTAGAGCGACCTATGCCGAAATCGCAAAAACTGCTGGCGTTTCTGAAGCAACCGTTTCGCGCGTACTCAACGGCGACGAAAACGTTCACCCAGACCGCATCAAAGCCGTAAATTCGGCTGTCAAAAAGCTCGGTTACAAAAAGCACCGTGCCGCTTCGGCGCTAGCTTCTGGCCGCACCGGCCTTATCGCCGTAGTCATCGACGATGACCTTTCAATTTTTGCCGACCCATTCTGGGCGACCGTTACTTCGGGCATCAGCCGAGTGCTGATGGAGAACGAGTTGCAGACCCTACTCATGGTTACCCCGCTCGAATCGGT
>JBEDEQ010000092.1:0-3780 GCA_041175645.1 Actinomycetota bacterium
CACGGAAACAAACCTAGCCCACACGGGTTTAGACTTATAGGGATTTTGTGCTTCAGCGCAGTAGCCAATACAGGAGGATTTCGTGCCATCAAAGCCGGCGGGCACTCTCTATCGCGGAAAAATCGGGATGTGGTCCTGGGTTCTTCACCGCATTACGGGTGTTGCAATTTTCTTTTTTCTTCTAGTTCACGTGCTAGACACCGCTCTCGTGCGCGTCAGCCCTGAGGCTTACAACGCTGTTATCAACACCTACAAGACCCCAATCATCGGTTTGGCCGAGCTCGGCCTAGTTGCCGCGATTTTGTTCCACGGCCTAAACGGTATTCGCGTGATTCTCATCGACTTCTGGCGCAAGGGCGCGAAGTACCAGAACGTTATGTTCTGGGTTGTCATTGCTATCGCGCTGGCAATCTTCGCGGTATTCGCACCTCGCCACCTATCCCACGTGTTCGGCTAAGGAGGAACGACAAATGGTAACTATCGAAACTCCTCGCAGCCCGCGTTCGCGCAAGCACGCAAAGTGGGAAAAATGGGGCTGGCTATACATGCGCTACTCGGGCGTTCTTCTGCTCGTGCTCATCTTCGGCCACCTATTCATCAACCTCTACGCCGGTGAAGGTATCAAGGCCATCGACTTCGCGTTCGTGGCTGGCAAGTGGGCTGACCCGTTCTGGCAGGTCTATGACGTAACCATGCTGTGGCTCGCCCTGATTCACGGCACCAACGGTATGCGCACCATCGTGAACGACTACACCGAACGCGAAACCGTTCGCAAGGGTCTGAACTACACGCTCTGGATCGTTTGTGGAGCCCTGATCATTCTCGGCACCCTCGTTTGCGTGACCTTCGACCCATGCATCGACCAGAACGCAGTGAACTACCTACCTCAGGTTTGTAAAGGATAAGAATTGACCAAGCCTAAGATTCACAACTACACCTACGACGTAGTCATCGTCGGTGCCGGCGGTGCCGGTATGCGCGCTGCCATCGAGGCTGGCCCGCACGCCAAGACTGCTGTAATCAGCAAGCTCTTTCCGACCCGTTCGCACACCGGTGCGGCTCAGGGTGGTATGGCGGCAGCACTGGCCAACGTTGAAGAAGACAGCTGGGAATGGCACACCTTCGACACGGTCAAGGGTGGCGACTACCTAGTCGACCAGGATGCTGCCGAGATTCTCGCGAAAGAGTCGGTAGACGCAGTTATCGACCTTGAGAACATGGGTCTACCGTTCAACCGCACCCCAGACGGCAAGATCGACCAGCGTCGTTTCGGTGGTCACACCCGCGATCACGGTAAGGCCCCAGTTCGCCGCTCGTGCTACGCAGCCGACCGCACCGGCCACATGATTTTGCAGACCCTGTACCAGAACTGCGTAAAGCTCGGCATCGAGTTCTACAACGAGTTCTATGTGCTCGACCTAGTCATGGTCGGCGAAGGCAAGAACAAGAAGCCTTCGGCCGTCGTTGCCTACGAACTAGCCACCGGAGACCTACACGTTTTTCAGGGCAAGTCGATTGTGTTCGCAACCGGTGGTTTCGGCAAGATTTTCAAGACCACCTCGAACGCCCACACCCTCACCGGTGACGGCGTTGGAATCATCTACCGCAAGGGTCTTCCGCTCGAAGACATGGAGTTCTACCAGTTCCACCCAACCGGTCTCGCCGGCCTCGGTATTTTGCTTTCAGAAGCAGCCCGTGGTGAGGGTGGCATTTTGCGCAATGCTTCTGGTGAGCGCTTCATGGAGCGTTACGCCCCAACCATCAAAGACCTCGCCCCGCGTGACATGGTTGCCCGTGCGATGGCAAACGAGGTTCGCGAAGGTCGCGGCGCTGGCCCTGAGAAAGACTACGTTCTGCTCGACCTCACCCACCTTCCACCAGAGGTTATCGACGCCAAGCTGCCAGACATCACCGAGTTCGCCCGCACCTACCTGGGTGTAGAGCCTTACACCGAGCCGGTGCCGGTTTTCCCAACCGCTCACTATGCAATGGGCGGCATTCCAACCAACGTCAAGGCAGAGGTTCTAAGCGACAACAAGACCGTGGTTCCAGGGCTTTATGCCGCGGGTGAGTGCGCTTGTGTATCCGTGCACGGAGCAAACCGCCTCGGCACCAACTCACTGCTCGACATCAACGTCTTTGGTAAGCGCGCCGGTCGATACGCCGTCGAATATGCCAAGACCGCGAAGCACGTTCCAGTGCCGAAAAATGCTGCCGATGAAACCATCGCCATGATCGAGAAGGCTCGCAACGCAAACGGAACCGAAAAGGTTGCCGTGCTGCGCAAAGAACTTCAAGACACCATGGACAAAAACGCACAGGTGTATCGCACCGAAGAGTCGCTCAACGAGGCACTCGACAAGATTGCCGAACTGCGCGTTCGCTACGAGAACATCTCGGTTCAAGACAAGGGTCAGCGCTTCAACACCGACCTACTCGAGGCCATCGAGCTCGGATTCTTGCTCGACCTAGCCGAGGTTCTCGCCATCACCGCTCGTGAGCGTCGTGAAAGCCGTGGCGGTCACTACCGCGAAGACTTCGAAGCCCGCAACGACGACAAGTTCATGGTTCACTCGATGGCTTACCTGACCCCTAAGAAGGCCAAGAAGCCAGGCGACAACATCAAGATCGACTGGAAGCCAGTCACCATCACCAACTACCCGCCGATGGAGCGTAAGTACTAATGTCTGCTGAAACCAAAAAGATTGGCGAGATTCCGTCGTTCAAGGTCACGCTGTTCGTTCGCCGCTACAACCCTGAAGATGGCTTGGATGCCCGCTGGGAAGACTTCGATGTAGAGGTTTTCGGCACCGACCGTGTGCTCGATGCCCTGCACAAGATCAAGTGGGAACAAGACGGTTCACTAACCTTCCGTCGTTCATGTGCCCACGGTGTTTGCGGTTCTGACGCCATGCGTATCAACGGCCGCAACCGCCTAGCCTGCAAGACCCTGATCAAAGACCTTGACATCACTCAGCCGATTTATGTTGAGCCGATCAAGGGCCTAGCGGTCGAAAAAGACCTAGTGGTCGACATGAACCCGTTCTACCAGGCCTACCGCGACATCAACCCGTTCTTGATCGCCAGCGACAAGCCGGCCAAAGAGCGCTTGCAGTCAGCCGAAGAGCGCGAGCGTTTCGATGACACCACCAAGTGCATCCTCTGCGCAGCCTGCACCACCTCTTGCCCAGTGTTCTGGACAGACGGTCAGTACTTTGGTCCAGCTGCAATCGTCAACGCGCACCGCTTCATCTTTGACTCGCGCGACGAAGCAGCCGAGGTTCGCCTCGAGATTCTGAACGACAAAGAGGGTGTGTGGCGCTGCCGCACCACCTTCAACTGCACCGAGGCCTGCCCTCGCGGCATTCAGGTGACCAAGGCAATCGCCGAAGTCAAGCAAGCCATCTTGCGCGGCCGCGCCTAAAGAAACGAGACGATTATGGTTCCAGACGCAACTAAATGGATCATCGACACAGTCTCGCTGGTCGCGGTTATTGGCGTGATTATTGCGTTTGCGGTGTGGACCTCAGGAACCAACAAGCGATGAGCAACTGCGACGGCGTTTGTGGCAACGAGTCGGTTCAGCCGGTCGAGCCAAAGGGCCTGTCACGACGAGCGCTGCTGGCTTCGTTTGGCGCTGGCCTAGCTGCCATCGGTTTTAGCACTCTAGGCGAAACCGCAGCCTATGCAGCCAAGACCTACACCGTTTGCAAAACCTCAGCCGTCAAGGTCGGTTCGGGCAAGGTATTCACTCCAGCCGGTTCAAACCGCGCGGTTCTA
>JBEDEQ010000093.1:0-3719 GCA_041175645.1 Actinomycetota bacterium
GGTCACGAAACATTACACAGGAACATCAGATAACCCGGCCTGGAGCAGTAACAATGCTGGTGTTACCGACATTTACACCAGTTCTCTCGGCACGGGCCTAAACGGTACAGTCACTCTCGATAACGGTGTGAAAACGTTAAGCCTTGATGTGAACGATCTACGAGGCAACACAGTCACCCGCATCAACGTTGATAGTGCCACTACCGATAGTTGGGTCAGTTTCGATGAATACGGTAACCGTGACAGTGCCTCTACAGGAAAACTAGTCACCTACGACGCATACGGCCAGTATGAACGTGCAACAACCAGTCAAGGCCTGATCTTGATGGGTGTACGTGTCTATAACCCGGCCACAAACCAGTTCACTAGCCCAGACCCGATCACTGGCGGAAACGAAACCACCTACACCTACCCAAACGACCCAATCAACAAAACAGATTTCGACGGAAACTGGGGCTGGGGAGACACACTAGACCTTGCACTCACCATCGCATCCTTCATTCCGGCTACAGCAGTGGTCGCTGGAGTGGTTAGAGCTGGAATCATTGTCTATAAAGCAGCGTCTCTCGTTGCAAAGGCAGACAAAATAGTGGCAGTAGCCAGAAACTTGAAGCAGGCAGACGAAATGTGGGGTCGAGTAAAAGCGTCAAAGAGCGTGGCCAATCTTGCAGGCAAAATTTGGACAAAAAGCAACAAATATCAAGACATTCAAAAAGGACGGCTAACCACCAAGGGTTTGATTGGTTTCCGCAATGGCAAGCCAGTGCAATATCGAGGACCTAAAACAAAAGCAGGTAAAACAAGTGCAAACTTGGAGCAATTCGCCAAAGTGCATGGAGACTACGCCACGCAACCAAGGTTCAATTTTCACATCCAAATAGAAAGAGGTTTCTTCAAGTGACGGACCCACTTCAGATAGAAGGGCTCCACGAGGGTCCAATATATTTCTTCCTAAAGACGGGGGCGTATTCCAAGTCAATTGCTCAGGTAAACCTTGTCACCAGAGTGTCTGACGGCGACTTGCTGATTAATGTGATCTATTCACCAACCTGGAATGGCATAAAATCGCACGTCGATCTCAATGAGGAAACATGGTTTTCCGGTGATAATGTTGTGGAACAACTAGGTGCGCATCTTCGTGAACATGATGCCGTGCGCATTGCCGCTGCAACAATTCCAAATTGGGTCAGATATTTCGAGGGTGGCGACCATCAGTGGTTTGACAACGAGAAAGTTGCTCACCAACAACCACTCTCTTTTGCTCTGGCCACTTGGTCTTTACAGGATTTGCTGGCCCAGTTAGGCCAAATTTCTCTGGAACAAAGTCAAATGTCTTGGCTAGCAAAGACGATTGCCTTAATGCGTTTTAAGTCTTGGACTAGCAACATTGGGTTCATTGTCGAAATGCATGACGCACTTGCGCTTCGGGGTCTTGCGCTGGCCGTCGTGCCAATAGACAAGACGATCACAGTCTCCGAGAACTGGGATGTCCCAAGTCCTCCTGAATGAGTTAGATATTGCTTGGATAAAAAACGGGCCTTTCGATAGAACCATTCTCTTGAAGCAAGGCGAGACTCGCCAATTTGAAACTCTTCATCAGTCAGGCTAAAGTTCAAAACCGTTTCTGAAAACCTTGATGCCCACTGGGACTGTTTGACGAACTGCAGGGCCGTGCTGCCAAGGTTCCGCGCTTCCTTCGAGCCTGATTGCTCTGAGGCTTGGCCAGCGGTTTAAGTTTTCGCCTAGATTTTGAAGTTCTGTAAAGTTCGAGAGTTCCAATTCCTCGACTGACTCAACTCCGAAAATATCAGAGAAATTGATGCAACTAACCGACTCAATGGACAGACTCCGAAGCGCAGTCAAGCGCCCCAGATATAGCCCTTGTGAGGGTAACCCACGTATTAGCTGGAGGTTGACGAGCGAGTCGGGCAGTAAAGACTTGAGGTCAGGGTGGTAGCCAACACAACCCAGGTTCTTTATCTGGAGCGCTTTGGGTAGTGAACTCACTAGGAACAGCGTCGGATCGTAGCAAACCAAAGTATTTAAGTTCTTCAATTTTGCGAGGTCAATCGCGCGATTCAGCTTGCAATTTGCACCTAGGGTGTCTAGCGCTTCGAACTGTTCAATCGACCCGGTAGAGAGAGTGAGAGATTTCGCTTGTATATCGAGACTCTTGAGTCTCATTTTGAATCGCGATAAGGCTTCAAGCTGGCGATCTAGTAGGCCTTTGTGGTGTTCGGGAACCTTATAGCTCAAAAATGCTAACCCTTGAACTTTAGAGTCCAGAAGGGGGCTCAACGTGATTCCCCATCCGCGACGAATGGCATAAGCTGCGGCCAAGCTGACTGGAGGACGGCGGAACACTAAATGCACTCGACGCTCAAAACCTGTCTTGTGCACTCCGAGCCAAAGTCTCGGGATAAAAGAACGCTTGATCTTATCTGACTGCATTAACGCTGTTTTCTAACGCTGAGCAGTTTAAGTAGCCATTGAAAACAGTTCTTCTATTTTTCATGAACTACCCCCGAACAAGATGACTTCGAACTAGTCGCGCTGCTCTAGCGGCTCGTTGCCAACATCGGTGATGTGAAAGTTCATGAACGAGCGTGAAGCAGTTGGGCCTCGCTGACCCTGGTAGCGGTTGAGGTACTTGGCGCTGCCATAAGGGGTTTCGCTTGGGCTCGATAGCTGGAAGAAGCAAAGCTGACCAACCTTCATGCCCGGCCAGAGCTTGATCGGCAGGTTGCTAACGTTGGCAAGCTCGAGGGTTACGTGACCGTTGAAACCAGGGTCGACGAATCCGGCGGTTGAGTGGGTGAGCAAACCTAGGCGGCCGAGCGACGACTTGCCCTCGAGGCGAGCGGCGATGTTGTCTGGAAGGGTCACGAACTCATAGGTGCTGCCGAGCACGAACTCGCCAGGGTGCAGAATGAATGCCTCGTCGGCGGCAACCTCGACAAAGCGAGTGAGCTCACTCATCTCTTCGGCTGGGTCGATGTAGGCGTATTTGTGGTTGTCGAAAAGTCTGAAGAAGCGGTCTAGACGCACGTCGAAAGATGAAGGCTGAAGCAGCCCCATGTCGAGAGGTTCGAGGCCGATGTGGCCGGCTTCAATTTCTGCGCGGATATCGCGGTCTGACATAAGCATGCGTCTAGGTTACCGCCTAGATTTAGAGCATGAACGCAGATAACACGCTCTCGAGGTTTCTCGAATATTCAGATCGCCTGGCCGCCAACGCCGAGTCAGACGATAACGTAATCGGCCTAATCTTTTTAGGTTCGGCAGCCGATCACAGCCGCGTCGACGAATGGTCTGACCACGACTTTTTCTTGATGGTGAAAGCCGGCTTCGGTGAGCAATACCGTGGCGACCTGAGCTGGATTCCCGACATCGAGCAGGCGGTGCTGCGCCCACGCGAAACCGACCACGGCCTCAAGGTGGTATTCGCCGACGGTCGCGTGCTTGAGTTTGCGGTGTTCGAAGATGCCGAGCTTGAGCTGGCCTCGGTGAACTCTTGGGCGGCGGTCGTCGACAAGACCGACCTCACCCCTCGGCTCGAGAAAATCGAGGCACGGTCAAGCGCCTCGGCAGCAAAACCTTTCGACCGTGCCAAAGAGTTCGAGTTGTTTCTCGCGCTCATTCTGATCGGCACGGGTCGCCATCGCCGTGGTGAAACGTTGATCGCCGGCCAGTTCATCCGCTCTTATGCACTTCGCAAC
>JBEDEQ010000094.1:0-3704 GCA_041175645.1 Actinomycetota bacterium
TGGTTACCTAACCAAAGACGGCATGATTGCCGCCACTGGGCAGCACGAGCGTGAGCTTTGCACCGCATGTTTCACTGGCACCTACCCGATCGAGTTGCCGACCGCAGATCGCCTGGGCAAGAACCTTCTCGAGCGCACCGAAGACCCTGCCGCTTGCAACCCTGGCCCAGACAGCGAACTTGATGCGATTATTCGCGAAGCCGAGGGCGGTTCAAACTAGTGACCGAACCAAACGCATACGCCGCGGCCGGCGTTGACACTGAAGCGGGCGACCTTGCTGTAGAACTCATGAAGCGCGCCGTTGGAGCAACCCACAACTCCCTAGTGGTCGGTGGCCTCGGCGGATTCGCAGGAATGATGGATGTTTCGTTTCTAAAGTCTTACGAACGCCCACTGCTTGCCACCTCAACCGACGGGGTCGGCACCAAGGTTGCCATTGCCCAAGCCATCGACAAGCACGACACCATTGGCCAAGACCTAGTCGGTATGGTCGTCGACGACATAGTCGTGGTTGGGGCAAAGAGCCTTTTCATGACCGACTACATCGCCTGCGGCAAGGTCGTGCCACAGCGCATCGCAGACATTGTTAGGGGCATCGCCGAGGCGTGTGCCGCCGTTGATGTTGCACTCGTCGGTGGCGAGACGGCAGAGCATCCTGGTTTGCTTGGCCCAGATGACTACGACGTTGCTGGTGCGGCAACCGGTGTGGTTGAGGCTTCGAAGCTTCTCGGTTCGCACAAGGTTCAGGTTGGCGATGTCGTCATCGGCATGGCGTCGAGTGGTCTTCACTCAAACGGTTACTCGCTGGTGCGCAAGATCGTTGCCGACTCAAAGCTTGACTACAACAAGACCGTTTCTGAATTCGGCTCACGCAGCCTCGGCGAAGTTTTGCTCGAACCAACCCGCCTCTACACGGGCGTGCTGAACAAGTTACTCGATAGCGAATTGGGTGCCGGCGTGCACTCGATGAGCCACATCACCGGCGGCGGTATCGCAGCTAACCTCGCACGCGTTCTTCCTCAGGGAGTCGCACTCGAGGTCGAGCGTTCGGCTTGGGCTCCGCAAGATGTGTTTCGCGTTCTGGCCGGCTGGGGTGGCTTCTCGCTCGAGTCGGTTGAGGGCACCTGGAACCTTGGTCTCGGCCAAGCACTCGTAGTTTCGGCAGACAAAGCCGACGAAATTACCGCCGCAATCGATGGATTCAAGTTGGGTGTCATCACCGAGCAGCCAAACAACCTAGATGGCTGGGTTCAAGGCGCTAAGGGCACCGACGGTGGCGCGGTGCGCCTAGTCGGCAACTACCGCGGCTAACTTGATTTAGCGCTCAGCAGCGCCATCGTCGTCGATGTCACCGAGCTGATCGCCAACTTCGTCGGCGTCTTCGGTTTCGACCACATCTTCTAGTTCGGCAACGGTTGTGCCGGTTTCACCATCGGCAGCTTCGCCCTCTTCTGGGTAGAGGTCGGCCCACTTGTCTTCGTAGTCTGGTTCGTCGTTCGACGAGGTCTTGAGCTCGCGCTCTAGCGCGGTTAGGTCAACCGAAGGGCTGAAGTACTTTAGCTCGCGAGCAACCTTGGTGTGCTTCGCTTTTTGACGGCCACGCCCCATGGCGAGCCCCCTTACAGTGTTCGACTCGAAAGCGTGAACCTTGCGTCACGCCAAAAACCTGCCGCTAGTTTATCAGCGGCGCACAGTAAAGTGCGACCAAGTAAACGGCTGTGGATGGCAGACCAAACTGCAAAACGGTGTTCAGCACACCCTGAACGAGTCGGCCTTTGCGCCAGTAGTTAACGGTCTGGCCCACATAAGCGCTGAAGGTCGATAACCCTCCGGCAAAACCGGCAATCAGCGCCACCGAGGTGAATTCACCGTTGCCGACTTCGAGTAGCACCCAAGCGCCCACGGCCGAAGCGAGGGTGTTGGCGAACAAGATACCGTATGGCAACTTGCCCTCCCAGCGACCCAAAAGCACGCGGATGACCGACCCGACGCCACCGGCAAGAGCAATCGCAAGCACTACCCAAATGTCGATGTTCATCGTTTTGCCTGCTTTATGCGACGGCCGACGATGTCGCCCATCCAGTAGGCCACCAGACCGAAGCCGATGGTTAGGGCGATGTATTCAGCCGCGACATCCGGGCTCAATTTGCCAAGCACGGCGATGATTGCCACGCCGCTGAGCGTGGTGAACCCGCCAGCAAAACCCGAGCCCAGAAATGCCTGACGCTCGGGAGTTGACAGCGCTGGCACGGTCATTGAAAGCGCGAGGATGAACGCACCCACCATGTTCGCGATGAAAATCTCGAGCGGGTCACTGCCGAATTCGGTGATGAACCCGCGCGTGACCGCACCCAGAGCGCCGCCCAAAAACACGAGCCCTAGAATCTTCAGCTTTGACGGTTTAGTCATCGTCTTCTTTTGCCTCGATTACAAATACTGCGTTGCGACCCTTTTCGTGTTTTCGTGGTTGTGGTCGCACGGGAACACCGCGTCGAGAGTCACCGGGTAGCGGCGCCCGCAAGAATGGATTGAACTTGGCAGCCGAGTCTAGACGCCACGGCACCGTTACCAACATCACACCGTGCACGTACATGAGTCGGCGCATGATGCGATTCGCCCGGTGGTTGTGGAAAATGTGCTCCCACCAGTGCCCGACGATATATTTCGGCATGTACACGGCGATTCTCTCGCGACCGTAACGCTCTCTGTGTGACTTCAAGTACTCAATAAGAGGGGTAGAAAATTCTCGGTAAGGCGACTCAATGATTTTTAGTGGAACCTTGATTCCATATTCTTTCCACTCCTTCTTGAAGGCTATGGCGCGTGCGGGATCGGCTGCCACGTGGATGACGTCAAGCTTTTTGTGGTGAACAGAGATGGCGTAGTCGAGTGCCTTTAGTTGAGGTTTGTTCAACCTGTCCATGAGCACAACAGCGTAGTCACCATCCGCGCCGAATTTTGTTTCATCGTCAATCGAAATTTCATGATCAATAGTCTTGTAATAGCGACCGGTGTTGTACATCACCCAAAACAAGATTGGCATCAGCAAGAACACCAACCATGCACCATGGGTGAACTTAGTCATCGTGACGATGACAAGAACCGATGCGGTCATCGTGGCGCCGATGCCGTTGATTATGGTTCCCGACATGGCCTCTCGTTTGGTTACCGACCCATCTCGGCGGCCGCGCTTCCAGTGCACCAACATGCCAATCTGACCAATGGTGAACGAGGTAAACACTCCCAGCACGTAGAGCTGAATGAGGGCAGAAACATCTGCCTGATAGATAAGTTCAAGTGCAAGAGCAGCTAGTGTGAGCGAGAGCATGCCATTTGAGTAGACCAAGCGGTCACCGCGCGTGAGAAGAGCTTTCGGGGCGTATGAGTCTTTGGCAAGTACAGACGATAGAAGAGGGAATCCGTTGAAGGCAGTGTTTGCAGCGAGCAAAAGAACAGCCGCAGTTGCGACCTGTAGAACAAAGAAAAGGATGCTTCCATCGCCGAAGATTGCGACACCCAACTGGGCGATCACCGATTGCTGAGGACCGTCGAGTTCTCGTCCGAGTTGCTTGAGTGGGTCTTCAAGGTAGTGCACTTTTGAGATGAGGCCGAAAGTGATGATGCCGATAAACATCGAAATAGCGATGAACCCCATCCAGGCCATGGTGGCTTGCGCGTTCTTGATTTTTGGTTCGCGAAAGGCT
>JBEDEQ010000095.1:0-3654 GCA_041175645.1 Actinomycetota bacterium
GCCGACATTCACAAGCTCACCCCGGCACTGGTGGGTTCGGTTATTTCGAATGCCAAGAACGAACTTCACGACGCCGAAGATTTTATGCGCAACACCGATGCCGCCGACCCGGCAGCTCGCATGATCGCCGAAATCTTCGGTCGCTACCAGCGCGAACTCAAGCGCAACAACGCCTTCGACTTCGACGACCTCATCTCAGAAACCGTCTTTCTATTTCGCAACTTTCCTGAGGTTGCTGCCCAGTACCAGCGCAAGTTTCGCCACATTTTGGTCGACGAATACCAAGACACCAACCACGCTCAATACGCGCTCATTCGCGAGTTAACCAAGCCCGTTGCAGCCGAGTTTAGTGACGTGGATGCTCGCACCGGCGAGGTCATGCCGCCAGCAAGCCTCACCGTGGTTGGCGACAGCGACCAGTCGATCTATGCGTTTCGCGGGGCCGACATTCGCAACATCGTCGAGTTCGAAAAAGACTTCGTCGGGGCAAAGACCATCTTGCTCGAGCAAAACTACCGTTCGACCCAGCACATTCTCGATGCTGCCAACGCGGTCATCTCGAACAACTTCGACCGCCCGAACAAAAACCTTTTCACCGACCGCGGCACCGGCGACAAACTGGTTGGCTACACCGGCTACTCGGCACACGACGAAGCGCAGTTCATCGCCGACGAAATCAACCAGCAGCACCGCGATGGCGCAAACTACGGCGATGTTGCGGTGTTCTACCGAACCAACGCCCAGACCCGTGCTCTTGAAGAAATTTTCATTCGCGCCGGCATTCCTTATCGCGTAGTCGGTGGCACGAAGTTCTATGAGCGTCAAGAAATCAAGGATGCCTTCGGTTACCTAGTAGCCATCGCGAATGCTCGCGACGACCTAGCCACCAGGCGCATTCTCAATGTGCCAAAGCGCGGCATCGGCGACGCAACCGAAACTCAGTTGGCCAGCTATGCCGAACGAAACGGCATTTCTGTTCGCCAAGCGCTCGCCTTTGTTGACGACCTAGGCTTCGGCCCAAAGATCACCGGTGCCATCAAGCGCCTCGGAGAACTGCTCGACGAGTTCACCGCCATCATCGAGACTGAACCGGTTGACCTATTACTAAAGGGTGTTCTCGAAAAGAGCGGTTACCTCGATGTGCTCAAGGCCAGCCGCGACCCACAAGACGAAGCACGCGTTGAGAACCTCGAAGAACTTATCGTCGTGGCACGCGACTTTCAGCGCAATAACCCAGAGGGTCGCCTGCCCGACTTCTTGAATGAGGTTGCCCTGGTGGCTGCCGCTGACGACTTGGATGACGCGTCGGGAACCGTCTCGCTCATGACCTTGCACACCGCAAAGGGTCTTGAGTATCCGATCGTGTTCTTGACCGGCCTCGAAGAAGGCCTGCTGCCTCACCGCATGTCGTTCAACATGGCCGGCGGTATGGCCGAAGAACGACGACTCTTTTATGTAGGTATCACCCGCGCAAAGCTCAAGCTTTACCTTTCGCTCGCAATGAGTCGTTCTCTGTATGGCGAAAGCGAATCATCCACGCCGTCGCGCTATCTGCAAGAGATTCCGGGTCACCTAATCGAGTGGCGCGAATCGGGCGCTGGTCGAGGTGGCACGCCAAAGCGCTACACGCCTTCGATCGCCGAAACCACCGGGTTTAGAAGCGTTGAAAAACCTAAGACCGAGTGGGCGGGCGCCATCAACCAAGTGCGCAATAACGAGGGTCTGCAGCTGGCCGTCGGCGACACCGTCGAACACGACGCATTCGGCAAGGGTCGCGTCGTTGCGGTTCAGGGCGAAGGCACCAAGCAGACTGCCGAGATCAACTTTGGCGGTCACGGCACCAAACGCCTGTTGGTCAAAGTCGCACCCATCACAAAGCTCTAACGCGGCCTCGGGGGATAGGTTTAGTGCATGGGCAAAACTAGGGTTTTGAAACTCCTGGCAGTGATTCTCACTGCAGCGTTCGCTTTGGTGTTCACCCCGCAGATCTCACACGCAGGAGTCGATGATTTCGAGTTTGAGTCGATGCATGTCGATTACTCATTAGAGCTCGGCGAGCACAATATTCCCAAACTCAATGTCACCGAGACCTTGATTGCGGTTTTTCCAGAGACAGACCAAAACCGGGGCATCCGCCGTCTTATACCAACCGACTATCAGGGACGCTCGCTTTCGACCACGGTGACCTCGGTTGTCGATGAAAAAGGTCAGTCGCGAGACTTCACGGCTGACTCGGTCGACGGTTTCATCGAGGTGGTGTCAAAGTTCGAAGACGATCGGTACGTTTACGGCAGACAAACCTATGTCATTTCTTACAGTCAGCAATGGGTTGTTGGCGACTTCGGTGACACCGACGAGTTCTATTGGGATGTCAACGGCACGGGGTGGTCTCAGCCATTCGGCTCGGTCTCGGCAACGGTGACGGTAGCTCCCGAGTTATCTAGCATTCTTCAAACTGAGGGCATTTCTTGTTATTCCGGCTCTCAAGACTCAACCAACGCCTGTGACAGCAACGAGCTGGTCTCTAACCCTGAGATGACCCGAGTGCATTTTTCTGCAAAGAATCTTGCACCTGGCGAAACCTTGACCATAAACCTTCCATTTGACCAAGGAGTTATAAACACCGGCGATGTCTCTCAGGTTTCCGGTTCAGTTCAATACATTTTGTTCTGGATTTTTATAGCTCTCATCGTCGTGATCTTGATCTGGGGGCTTTGGTACAGAATCACCGTTCTTGGCGGTCGACGCTTGCGCAAATTCGTCACCGTGCAGTACGAAGGGCCAAAGGCTCCAGAACTTGGAGTAGTTGGAAGCGTCATCGGTGGGCGCCGTTGGCAATCGGCCATGCTCGTGCAAGCAGCAGTGCTCGGCTATTTGACGATTGCAACCGATGCAGATAACCATTGGGTTCTGACGCGAACCGAAAAGCTAGTTGTAGACGGTGGGCAAAAACTTCTGATCGATCGGCTCTTTCCAGACGGTCGCAAGGTGGTGACCCTCGGGCAGTTCATTGATGAAATTGAATCGCGACGCATCGCCAACATCTTCGCTGACTTGTCAAAGCAGTCTGATCAACAAGCGCTAGCGCAGGGCTATTACTCACACTTCGCAATCAAAACTGCAGTAAAGAGCTGGCTGTCAATCGTCACTGCAATCATTGGGTTGGTCTGGGTTTCGATGTTGCTCGACGAGGTTGTCGGTGCGACGTTTGTTCCTATAGCTTTGCTAATCGGCATTGTGGCGAGCGTATTGCATTTTTCACTTCTGCTTTCAAAACGTATGGCAACACAGGTGGGAGTTGACCTAACCGTTTATTTAGAAGGCCTCAAGGAGTACATCCAATTCGCCGAGAAAGACCGACTCGATTTTCTGCAATCACCGAAAGGTGCAAATCGCGAACGTGGGCAACTGGGCCAAACAGAAATATTGAAGCTGTATGAAGAAGTTTTGCCGTGGGCAGTTCTTCTAGGTCTAGCCGACCAGTGGGCGAAGGTGCTGACCACTTACTACGACGAGCGTCATCAACCGAACTGGATTCCAGTGGCCACAATCGGAGCAATCAACCTCTCGAGCCTTGACTCAGCGATAGTGCAAAGCCTGGCTGTTAGCGCAGAAAGTGGCAGTAGCGGCGGTGGTTCTGCCGGCGGTGGCGGT
>JBEDEQ010000096.1:0-4299 GCA_041175645.1 Actinomycetota bacterium
GCCGCTCTGGGCGTCGACTACCGAAGGAAAGGTCCAGCCAAAGTTGCGAGCAAAGGCAAGAATCGTCGGGGCGGTGTCACGCACGTTCACGCCGAGCATCTGCACACCTTTGTCTTCAAACTCTTTGTAGATGGCCTGAAGGTCTTTTGCTTCGGCTCGGCAAGGAGCACAGCCCGCATACCAAAAGTTGATGACGGTGACTCTGCCCTGCGCGGTTAGATCGGCGCTCGAGAGAATGCCGCCGGATTCGGTAACGCTGGTCCACTCGCTGCTTGCGCGGCGAACATCCACGTTTTGAAACTCGGTAACAGTTCCGTCGCCGGCAATGTAGTTTTTGTTATCGCCCGAGCGAAACTGTTCGGCGAGCGGGTCGTTAGCGCAGGCGGTGAGAGCCAACGGGGCTGCCACGGCGAGCGCTACGAGTGCCACCAAGCGGCGAAGAGCGACAGAAGTTTTCATCACACCGCACCCCTATCGGTGAGCGACAGAAGTTTTCATCACACCGCACCCCTATCGGTGGCTACCAATTCACGAGCCGGCTCAACGTAGTCGACCTCGACCCAGTCGCCAGACTTGTTGCGCTCAATCGTGGTGATGCTCGAAAGTGCGCAGCGACGTTTGCGCGGGTCGTGGGCCAAGCGAGCTCCGGCAAGGTGGCGGTGCACCATCCAGATCGGAAGTTGGTGGGTGACCATGGTGGGTGACCAAGGCAACTTCGCCGTCGCGGGTTTTGGCGTCGATGTCTTCGATGGCCTGCATCATGCGGGCCACGATCGACACAAACGACTCTCCCCAAGACGGCTGAACCGGGTTGCGCAGGTGAAACAGCAGGTGCGGGCGCAGGGCGATGGCCTTGGCCGAGAGTTTGCGACCCTCAAAAATGTTGTGAGGCTCAATCAAGCGCTGGTCGGTTAGCGGGTCAAGGCCAAATACATCTTGGATGCGCTCGGCAGACTCTCGCGTGCGAAGCAGCGGTGAGCAATAAAGTGCGGTGAGTTTGGCGTTTCTGCGCTTGAGCTCTTCGGCGGCCATCCGCGCCATTTCGTGCCCAGCTTCGGTGAGGTGAAAGTGTGGCAACCGGCCATAGAGCACGCCGCCAGGGTTATGCACCTCGCCGTGGCGAATGAGGTGAATGCGATTGGCGGGCATGACACCATTCTACCTTCGCTAAACTTGAGCGCAGAGGCGACCTAAGCGCTCATGGAGCGCATTCTCAGGTTGTAAATGAAAGCAAGGAAGTCATGCGCGAACGCACACTCGTCAAAGATCTCGCAGCCCGCGAAGACGGCCCAGTAGTTCTGGGTGGTTGGGTTGAAAAACTGCGCGATCAGAAGCGCATTCAGTTCATCATTCTGCGCGATGAGTCGGGGGATGTTCAGGTCACCTACCCTCGCCCGGTAGTCGACGAGCAGCCTGTTGAAGATGACGCTCTTGCCGCCAAGGTCTCGACCCTAACCAACGGTTCGTTCGTTTGGATTACGGGTCGCCTAATTCACGACGAGCGTGTCAAGCTCGGTGGTCTTGAGGTTCAGCTCGACGACCTAGAAATCGTCACCCTTGCCGACCCGGTTAGCCCGATCGCCGAAGACACCTCGATCGACAAGCGTCTCGACTGGCGCTTTCTTGACCTACGCCGCAGCGAGATGAACCTGGTCTTTCAAATTCAGACCACCATCGAGCAGGCTTGGCGCGAATACTGGAGCGAGAACGGCTTCATCGAGATTCACTCGCCAAAGCTCATGGCCTCGCCATCAGAGTCAAACGCCGAGTTGTTCAAGCTCGAATACTTCGAAGGTCACGCCTACCTAGCCCAGAGCCCACAGTTCTACAAGCAGATGGCGATGATGGCCGGCTTCGGTCGCATCTTCGAAATCGGCCCAGTGTTCAGAGCGGACCCTTCGTTCACCTCACGTCACGCCACCGAGTTCACCTCGGTCGACATCGAGGTTTCATGGATCGACAGCCACGAAGACATCATGGCCATTCAAGAGCAGCTCCTGGTTCGCGCCCTGACCGCCGTTTCTGAGAAGCACGGCGCAGACATCAAGCGCCTGTTCGACATCGACGTTGTGGTTCCGACCGTTCCGTTCCCACGCATCACGCTTGCCGACGCAGTAGACATCGTGAAGGCCCGCGGCCACGAGATTCAGCGCGGCGGCGACATGGACCCAGAGGGCGAGCGCCAGATTGCAGCTCACGTTGCCGAAACTTTCGGCCACGAGTTCGTCTTCTTGACCGACTACCCTGCGACCGTTCGCCCGTTCTATCACATGCGTCACGCCGACGACCAGACCCTCACCAAGTCATACGACCTCATCTGGCGCGGAACCGAAATCACCACCGGTGCCCAGCGTGAACACCGCGTGGATGTTCTGATCGAGCAAATCAAACAGAAGGGTCTTGAGCCTGAAGGTTTGACCAGCTACACCGACTTCTTCAAGTACGGAGCACCTGCACACGGTGGTTTCGGTATGGGTCTGCTGCGAGTGATTATGTTGCTGCTACACCAGCCGAACATCCGTGAAGTTGGCTACCTCTTCCGCGGCCCAAACCGTCTAGAGCCATAATCGAAGCAGGCTTCTAGAGCCAACTGTCGAGCATTAGCCCAGGCATGTTTTGGTAATGCTTGGTGTTACCCGAGACAAGTACCCGATTCATTGCTATGGCATGAGCACCGATAAGCAAATCGTATTTGCCGGTTGGTTTGCCGACCTTGGCTAGTGCCTGTCGCAAGTTGGCCGCGGTGGCAGCCGCACTCGAATCAAATTGATAAACCCTAAGTGCATCGAGCAACTTTGTTGCTCGCAGATATCGCGCCGAATCACCCTCTAAACCAGCGAGCCCAACTCGAAACTCCATTTCTACGATCGAAGAAATCGCGATTTCGAAGTCTTGAAATTCACCGAGCTTGGCTGCGAGCTTTTTGTCTCCGCGAATGATGGCGATGAGCACATCGGTGTCAAGCATGAACACTTGTGCCCCTAATCGACCAAGAGGTGGTCAAACTTGATTGCCCTAACCATCGCATCGGCTTCAGCCTTGGTCATGAGCTCTGAACCGTCTGGCGAGGCCGCAATTTCTGCTGCTAAGTCAGTTAGAGCATTTCGAGACTTGGCTGAAGAAATCACAATGTTATGCGTGATAGGGTCACGCCAAACGCTGACCTCTGCACCTTCTTCGAACCTTAGATCAGCCGGAATGCGAATGGCCTGGCTGCCGCCGTTCTGAAACACCCGAGTTTGAAAAATTGTCATGCGAAACCTCCTATGTCGAAAGTATAGACATAGGTATAGACAATTAGGAATGCAGTTTTAGTGTCAGTTTTTCGTAGCTGCTCGGCACGTGGGCATAGCCCTCGATGTTGTGGTGCACGATCGAATCTTCGCCAACACTCCAAGTGCCGAATTCGGCGAGCCAAATTTCTAGCAGGATGCGCGTCTGCAGTTGCGCGAGATGCAAACCAATGCACGAGTGACGCCCATACCCGAAGCCGAGGTGCGGGTTCGCCCCGCGGTCTAGACGAATCTCAGCAGGGCACTCGATGGCCGTCTCATCGTGGTTGGCCGAAATGAAGCTCAGCCACACATAGCTCGGGTTCGCTGGGTCGGTGGTTTCTTGCTTGTCGACCCGGTGCATCATCGGCAGCGGGCTCAAGAATCGAACCATCTCGGTAATGAAACCCGGAATCGCGTCGCGGTTGCCGGCGAGGCTGGCACGCAGCTTGTCGTTGTGCGCGAGGTATGACAGCGAACCGCAAACCAACTTGACCACGGTGTCTCGGCCTCCGGCGAGCACCAGGTTGGCAATGCCGTTTTTCTCGAGGCGGGTCAGCGGGCGACCGTCGAGTTCGGCACGGTTCACATGACCGAATAGGTCGTCGGTTGGGTGAGCATCCAGCTCATCAAAGGTTTTCTTGAGATAGCGGTCGAGGTGGTCGCCGTGACGAATGCCGTCTTCGTCGGTGATCCAGGTGTCTGGCCCCCACGAATACCATTCGTCGACATCTTGCGGGCGACCGAACACAACGCCGAGGCACTGCACAATCATCGGCAGGGCTAGGTCGAAGACAACTTCTACCTCCCCTTGCGCCTTGGCCTTCGCCACCAACGCCGTGATGATGTCGGTGAACGCACCCTCGTGCTTGGCTAGCGAGTCTTTGGTGAACCACGGTGCAATCAGAGCGCGGATGTCGGTGTGCAGCGGTGGGTCAACCTCAAGTGGCAGTTGCTTGTAGTCACGAACATCCGCGTCGCCTTGCAAATCGCTCGAATAACGTTCGTAGTCGCGGGCAGCAGCACG
>JBEDEQ010000097.1:0-7354 GCA_041175645.1 Actinomycetota bacterium
TTGGCACAAACTGAGCGGTCAGAGTTCTCGAGAACGCCGAGTTGCTCGAGTTTGTCACCGTGATGTCAGCGGTCTGAGCACCTGCTGCGACATTTCCTGTAGCAACCAACTCTTGAGAGTCTGTTCCGAAACCTGAGTAAAGGTTCACGACTCCACCGCGGTCACCATTCGATGCAACGGTTGCCTTGACTACCGCAGAAGTTCCAGCCGCACTGACAACCGGAGCATCAATCGTTATTGAGCTTGCCGATGGAGCAAGGATGCGGTTCGCTTCGGTGATGTTGCCGCAGACAGTGGCTGCGCCACCAGGAGTGAGTCCCAGTGCTGCATCAGTTCCGGTGTAAGAAAGAAGACCGTAGCCGTAGCGCTGAATAACATCCTTGGCCTGGCACACTAGCGATTCGGTTCCGACAAATGCACGCGTGATCGCGTTTGGCGTCGCCGAGTTGGCAAGTGCGGTTGGCACGATGTTGTAAACAGCGCGCTTGATACGCCATTGGTAAGAGTCACAGGCTCTAGTCCACCCATGCTGCGAAGTACCGCTCCAGCGGTTCTCTTTGGAGATACACCGTTTTCTTGCGCAACCCACTGAGAGATCGAGAAACCAACGAGCGCATAAGGGTCACCCACCAGTGCTGAACCATCGTGCTCTTGAACGGTTAAACCGTTGTAGGTGTCGCGGGCAGCGGTTACGCCGTCAGAAATGTTCTTCTCGGTGATGCCCACTTTGCCAATCCAGAATGAACGCGTTCCAGAACCAGCCTGAGGGATGTACGCCTTAATCGTGTTTGCGGTTTCACCTGCAGCTGGGGTGTAGTTAGGAGTTTCAAGCTTGATGAACGCACCGGTGTCGGTGTTAGTAATCACCTTGGTGATGTTTCCCTTGTAAATGTTCATCAAGGAGACCTCAGCTGTATTGTCTGCCGAGCCTAGTTTGATGTCTGATGGGATCTTGCTCACTGGGGCCGTTGCATAGGTCATGTTGTCGTATGCAAAAGGAATGTAGGTGAGAACACCGTTCGAGATTGCACCGGATGGTGCGGACGATGAACGGGCGAAGTGAACTTTTCCAGCCAAAAGAGCCGTGGTTGGTACTGCCGAAGTGCGCGGCTTACCTAGCTCATCGGCAGGCAGAGCAATAGTGGCCGATGCAGCCTGGCCAATAGCGACCTTGAGGGCATCACGACCAGCACTGGAACCATTCGCACGAGGAATCGCTACTCCGTCGGCCGAGACTACTACGTCAGCAGAGCCGATAGCCTTGTAGCTTGCAAGCTTGAGTTTTCCATCTTGGTTAGTTCCAAGAGCGACAGAGATTCCATCCATAACATCCATGGTGGTGTCTGAACCTAAGCCCACAAGCTCGGCATAAGAAGTGACTGACGCTGGGTCAGCAATGGCCGGAAGAGAGCTTCCGGATGCGATTACCGCAGCACCGCTCAAAGCGGCTGCGAATTTCGCGATTACCTGCTTATTCAATGTTTGTCCTTTTGGTTGCCATTCCAGCTTCTCGTTTGAGAAACCTAACGATGGATATCTGTAGTCTCAACAGGGGCTCTTAACTGACCGAAACCGACAGGTTGACTACAAGTGAACAAGTCACGAATTAACTGAATCGTTCTCGCGGCGACGTTTTACACTTGCAAGAAGTAACCGACCGGTGATTAGTCCTGGTACCGCGAGAATAAAGGCCAATAGCAGAGCAAACCCGGTCATAGTTTGTGAATCTGGGTAAGTCTTGAACGAATCTGCATAGATGGTTTGATTCGGTTGGGTTGGTGGCTCAGGCTGAGTTGGCTCAATCACTGAATCGGTAGGTTCAGGGCTAGGGGTGGGTGTGGGCTGTGGTTTGACGCTCGGGCACTTAGAGCTGACACCTTCACTCTTCAGGGCGTTGGCTACAGCTTTTGTCTTGTCCAGATCATTTTCACCGAGCGGCACATAACCCGCTGGCAAGAATCCTTGCGCCTCACCTGGAACCTGACCCTGCGTGGTCGCATAAGTTAGCATGTCGCTGTAGTCAGCCAGCGCTGGCTTGGTCTGAGTGCAGGTGTTCACTACCGCATAAGTCATCAACGTCCAGGGGTAAGCCGAACCAGTGATCGATTTACCGTCGTTGAATCGCATCCCAGACTCTTTATCAACCGGCATCATGGTGATTGCCTGGTTCAAGGCCTGCATCGTTGGGTTGGACACTGCTCCGTCAGAAGAAACAAGGGATGCCACTCCCAAGCCATATCGCTTGGCAGCTGGAAGATCAGTGATGGCAATCATGAAACGTTGGCCAATAGCTTGAGCGCCACCCGAAACAAATGCTGCTGGCAACTTGCTGGTGTCCCAGATAGTTTTGCTCTTTGAATCACCGCGCCTAGAAGCCAAAGCGGCATCTAGCATGTCATGGGTGTAAGGCCTCAAGTCAAGCGTCGAAAAGCCCGGCGGCGGTGTCAACTCGTTGGCTCGATACGTCGAGAGATCTGCCTTAGGAAACGATTCGATATCTAGATCAGTGGCAAGTTCTAGGCTTCGGTAGTACTTGTTCAAAACCATGCCCCACTGATCTGGTTCCCCTTTCAGAAAGGCATTCGCTTGAGCATCGTTTTGAAGCCACCGCCACACCAATGCGGTGGCGTCAGAGCCACCTAAGGCGACCATCAAACCACCAGGCTCCAACCCGCGTTGAAAAAAGGCAAAATCTGGGTTTAGCGCGATGAATTCTGGGTCAGTGACGATGCTTCTAGGGTTGTCTTTCACATGCTCTTGAATGTTTCCACCAGGAACGTCAGCTCGATAAGACTGCGTCAGGAGTTTGGCAATCAACCGTGCATTGAGCTTAAGTTCAGAAACGAGGGCACCGTTTTGCGAGGCCAGCGGCGAATCTGATCGGTAGTTCTTTTCAATGTTGAAGGCAACCACGACGGCTGAGTTAGCAATAGGTGCATACAGAAGTTGGCTATCGCCAACTAACTCAGGTTCGATCGGATCTGAAATGAATGCAAGCCCAGAAGAACCCGAAGTCGTCCCTGTGATCTGTCTGCGCGCCTCACCGTCGCCGATTTGAGAGTAGCCGAACGTCGCCAAATTTTTGCACATGGCCGGTTGCCAAGATGTAAAAGCGGCCGAGATCATCTCGGAGCCGACAACACGGCGCTCCGAGTTTCCCAATGCACAGTTAACCGTCAACGCTGAAAATCCCATAGGAATTTGGATGCGATTCTGCCAGTAGGAGGCAGATAGCGGAGAACCGCCAAGTCGCTCGCCCTCAATAATCTTTGTGCCATCAGCTCGAGTTTCACCTCGTGGCACGATTACCAGCCAGCACGAGCGAGGGCCTGAAGCAGTCGCCGCCCCACAGCCCAGGTGAGGAGCTTCCAGAGCCGTTTGCACTTCGAAAACCGCCTGACCGCTACCTGTTACTCCGGTGGGGGCAGCCGAAAACTCGTTGCTGCTGTCGGACGAAAAGAATCGGGTAAACGAGAATGTTTGTTCAGCCTTGACTGGTTTGAAAGGCACTCGATAAGACTTGAGAAATGGCTGGTTTACCGGCGGAGGAATCAAATAATTTGCTGAATATGCTTGACTTGGGTCTTCGCCACGCATCAGGTCTCGGTTGGCGGCAAAAGAACCCATTAGAGCCTCGGTAGCAGGTATTGGTGCTCCCCACTGGCACTGTTCTGGCTTAGGCCCAGATTCGTCACCCCAGCACTGCATGATTTGCACGAAGTTGCTCGCGAACTCGCCTGGCCTAGTTCGACCAAGCCCTGACCAGCTCACCGTGACACCCTGGTTAGTGAGGTTTTGGGTTTGTGAAACCGAGACACGAAAACTCAGCATAGAAAGGACTTTGTTGATCACGTGACTCCGAGAGCCATGTTTTAGTCACAGCACTTCCCGTGTCGGCAACCGAGCTAATTGGGTTTGCAGTCAAACTCATCGCCAGCAAGGCGGCAACGGTAAGTGCACGGGCAACCTTAGCTGTTTTCATTAGTTTTGCTTGGTCCTGCGATATGCGGTGAGGGCGGCGGGAGTTAGAACTAGAGCCAGGAACAGCACCAAGAGACCCACAATTTGAAGTTGCGCAAAAATTCTCTCTCCAGGGTTCGGTGGGTTTACAGCCTCGGCAGAAACTGCTTGACAAATTCCAGTGTCGTTGTCACAGAACCCCGGACCGACTATTCCTGAATCGACAACGCCACCGTTGTCAACGTAGCCTCCACCTCCCGAGCTAGCGCTGTTGTCGACATTGCCCCCCGCGGTTCCTGAGTCGATTGCGCCGTTACCGGCGTCACCGTCAGCACTGTTGCCCGAATCTGGGTCGACCGGATCGACTACTGCTCCCTGGTCGGTGCCTGTGTAACCCTTTTTGTCAGCAGCAGGTGGCATTGGTGCAGTCTTGGCTAACAAGTTACTGCCATCTGGTGAGAATGTTGGGTTGTTGCACTTGGCAACATCTTTATTCTTTGCACTCACTCCCGGAATCTTCTTAACCTGATCAAGACCCGCTTTCACAAGGTTGATCGGAAGAGGTGAATAGCCCAAAACTTCAGCTTGCTGTTGGCCTTCACATAGGTAATAGTAGGCGAAATCGCCCAGCGTCTCCCCCTTAGCTTGGGTGAACGAGCCTGACACGCTGGTCGGCACGATTAGGTATGAGTAACTCGACAAGGGGTAGGCACGTGCATCCTTGCTGTTGTAAACACCTTTGAGAATTTGCGTCAGATACGTGCTGCCAGGCCTGGTATCGATTTTTGCATCAAGCAGGGCGACCGCGACATTTGAAGCAGTTGGCAACACGTAGTAGCCAGAGTCATTCAAAAGCTTTATGACAGGAAACCCGGTCTTGAGCGCATAAGAGTACTCAACGTAGGTAATTGTTCCTTCGTTGGCATTCTGCGATACGTAACCAGAGACACCCTGAGAGTTGGGCTGCGATACGTATCCTTTTCCGGCTACTACCGGATAGTTAGAGGTGACGCCGCAGGGTGTGCTCCGCCCAGCCTGCTTGCAGTATGCATCCCATAATTTGGTGTGTTCATCGGCCATCCAAGACGTGAACTGAGCAGTCGAGCCAGAACCATCAGAGCGAACTACGGGGACGATTTTTCGTTTAGGCAACGAAACACCTGGGTTCTCTTCGGCGATGGCCGCGTCATCCCAAGAAGTGATAACCCCAGTGAAGATCTTGGTGAGAGTCTCTCCCGACATTTTGAGGTTCGTAAAACGCTTGCCACCTATCTTTAGGTTGTACATGAGCGCAGTTCCACCAGCAACCAAAGGAATGTAAGCGAACGAACGAGTTGGCAGCGCGTCTACAACACCACCGTCTTTCAACCCGTAAGGAATCTCTGAGGAAGCAAAATCAACGGTTCCAGACTTAAACTGATTTCGACCATCCGATGATCCTGTACTGGCGTAGTTGACGCGCATTCCGTATTGAACTACGTTTCTTCGCCACTGGTCGATTGCGTTTGCCGACCAAGATGAACCAGCGCCATTTACCGGAACGTAGTCGGCGGCGTAGGCAGCTGAGCTTGAGAATCCGAAAACAACTGCGAGAACTGAGAACCCTGCAATAAATCGCACTGTTGCCTTAATCATTATTTGGCCACCTTTTTCTTACCGATGCTCTTGAGTGCTTTGAGTAGCCTGCCGAATGGATTGGTTTCTGAGCCTAGAATTCGAGCAAGCAAGAAGAGTATGAGAACCAAAAGCATGAGCACGGCAGCTGTTCCGAACCCACGGGCAATCATCGTTGGTTCGGGAGATTTCACGAACTGAAAAATTGCTAACGGAAGCGACACCATTGGCCCGTTTGTTGGATCCAGGTTGAGACTTGCGGTAAATCCAGAAGTGAGTAGCACCGGGGATGTCTCACCGATGCCGCGAGCTGTGGCAAGGATTATTGCCGTGGTGAGACCCGATCGGGCCGTCGGAAGAGTGACCATCCAGGCCGTCTTCCATGCCCCAGCACCCAACCCAAGCGAAGCCTCTTTGAGGGTGCTGGGTACGATTCGCAAAACTACGTCAGACGCGCGAATCATGATTGGAAGCATCATCACGCTGATGGCGAGCGCAGCGGCAACTCCAGATTTTTGAACACCCAAAATCAATATCGCGGTGGCATAGATAAACAACCCTGCCACAATCGACGGGAGCGCGGTCATTGCCTCGACCATTGTGCGAACGAATCGACTGTATTTGCCAGGCATTTCACTCAAGAAAACGGCCGTGATCAGGCCGAGAGGAATTGTGATTGCGAGCGCAATGACAATCTGAATTAGAGACCCAATAATTGCATGGATGATTCCGCCAGAAGTGAGAGGATCTAACGGTCCCGCCAGAGACATGTCCTCGGTGAAAAAGTTTAGAAACGGCAGCGCTTCTGCTCCGCGCGCGAGAGTAAAAGCGACGATGAAAATAAGAGTCGAGAAGATGACAACGGCGGCAGACCTAATGATTACAGAAGCAACGCGATCTTTGACCGCCTCTCGATCATCATCGAGAGAAGTGATCAAAGCATAAAACACCACAAACAATACGTAAGCAATCAGCACAAAAGTAAGGCCACCAGCCAGTGGAGCAATCGTGAAAAGAAAAGCGGTTGCAGCCACTGACGATGTCGCTGAGGTCAAGGTGGTCAGAAAATCGCGGATTCGCAGACCGTGCAACTGTCTCTTCTGCTCTTCGGGTTGACTAAAGGTTGTCATTAACTGCTAGCTCCGGATCTCGATCTAGCGACGATTGATGAAGCTGCAAAATTAACAATGAGTGTCATTACAAAAAGTGCCAAACCGGCCGCCATGAGCGCAGACATACCCATCTGCGTCGCCTCTCCATAACGAAGTGCGATGAGACTAGAAACCGAGTTTGCGCCATTTTCTAAGATTCGGGGTTGAATGACGAACACTGGCGAGATGATCATGTACACGGCGATGGTCTCGCCAAGCGCCCTACCCAGGCCCAGCATGGTAGCGCCGATGATTCCTCCTTTACCAAATGCGAGCACCACATTTCTAACCATGCCCCATCTGGTGGATCCAAGACCAAGGGCTGCCTCACGCTCTCCAATTGGCGCTTGAGAAAACACTTCACGCATGACTGAGGTGACAATCGGTGTGATCATTAGCCCAACAACGATCCCTGCGATAAGGCTCGATGAAGTGAAAACCGTGTTGCTAGTCAGCGGGTCAGCGGGGTCGCTCCCCTGCACTGAAAGAAATGGGATCCAGCCAAAATTTTGGGAAAGCCATTTCGCGACCGGTGTGATTTCGTTTTGAAGATAGAAAAACCCCCAGAGACCGAAAACAACTGAAGGAATGGCCGCCATTAGGTCAACGAGAGTGATCAGTAGTCGCTT
>JBEDEQ010000098.1:0-5225 GCA_041175645.1 Actinomycetota bacterium
GGCTATTGTTGACCAAGATGGCAACGATGTTTCGGGCGATTGTGCTCCAGCAGCCCCCGGAAAGCCTACGCTAACCCTAAACGGCACAGCCCTTAGTGCGACCTTCGCAATGGCCAAGTTCGCCGACTCATACAGCCACCGCTGTGAGTTTGCTCTCGCCTCAACACCGAACGTAGTTGCTTACGAGGCGTATTCGTCAAACGACCCGATGAACCCGAACAGCCCTAACCGCACCTGCTCGTTCCAAAACCCGCAGAGCGGCAAAACTTATGTCGTTCGCATTTATGCAGAGTTCTACCAAGTCAAGGGCCCTTACTCAGAAACTTCTGAGTCGGTAACCGTTCCAGCATCTGGCTACACTATCTCGGCTCCAGTTAGCGGCCTCACCGACGGCGGCAAGCTCTCGCTTTTTGGTAGCGCGGCTACCGACAGCGCGGCCTCTCGCATCTTCGCAATTGCCGACGGCAAGGGCAGCACTTTCCGCCTCTCAACGTTTACCACCCAAGTTTCTTGCCCACCTTGTGGTCCAAGCAACTCGGTTTACAAGCTTCGCAAGGCAACCCCCTCTGCGCTTGACAGTTCCTTCGGAACAGATGGTGTTATTGACTGGGATCCAGTTGTTCCAGGCTCAATGAACGCAAACGTTGCCTACTACGGTGCGGGCGCAGACAACTTCACGTTGAGCACCACTGGTTACAACATGATGAACCCTGGCACTAACCTTGAGTTCGTTCAGGGCAACTCATCAACCAAGACGTTGCCTGCAGCCACCACGGTTGCTGGCACTGTGTTCCAATCTGTTTGTGAAGCTCAGGGTTCTGGTTGGACAACCAAGATGTCTGAGTTCTCGAGCTCGCTCAACGTGTATCCAATCTCAGCTCCTACTGCGAAGCAGCTATTTATGTTGAGCTGCTACAAAGAAGTCACATTGGCCGACAACGTTACCAAGGCTTACTACGAGGCCCCAATCGTTGTGACAATCGACAATGCGACCACGGTAAACGTGGTAAAGGTTCTGGGCGAGCACAGTGCCAACGTGAACCAGACCAGCGTGCGATTCACCGCTAACCCATCGGCTACTGGTTCAGCTGCCGCGCTCACCATGTTCGTTACGAAGCAGCTTGTAACCGCTTCGGTTCCTGGCTCGGTTACTGGAAATGTTGTGTCACGCGAGATCGTTCGCATTGGCGCAGATCTATCGACCAGCACCACGGCAAACGCGTGGACAGTAGCAAGCGACGCAATCTCGGCACAGCCGAGCTTCACCCTTCCTGTTGTGAACGATGGAACCATCAACGCGATCTTGCGATTCCCGGGTGTGACCCCATCGTTCAAGTTGATTAAGGTACCTGCTTCAGGTGCTGCAACCGTCGGCGCAGATGTTGTGCTTGACAAGGCTGCAGACTTCACAGGGCTGAACTTCAGCTTCCCGCTCGGTATGCAGGCCGGAAACGCCACTGACCTAACCGTTATGGCGTCGTCGGGAACCAAGGCAGCCGTTGCGACAATCAAGGTTGCCACTGGTGCCGCAGTTGCAGGTGAAATCGTCAGCTGGACCTTTGCCATGGGTAACGGACAGACTTCGGCATTCATCTATGAACCAACCAACAAAGATGTCTACTGGTGGTTCAACGACGCAGCCGCAGAGGCCGACAAATTGTCGATCTACAAGTGGCGTGACCCGCTATACGTGAAGCCTGTTGGCCCGGTACCTGCAGTCACCTCGAAGAACCTCGAGTATGCAACCAACACCCCGGCTGCCGGAACCAAGGTCACCTTCACCGGAACCAACCTTGACATCGTTACCGGTGTCAAGTTCGGTACCGTGGCTGCAACCATCGGAACCAAGACTGCAACTTCTCTAGAAGTTACTGTTCCTGCTGGTACCACCGGAACCGTCGCGATCACCATCGAGTCGGCTAACGGTAACGGTGCTGGTGGAAACTTCACCTACGTTGGCGCTAACAAGGTTGCTCAGACCGTCACCCTCGATGCTGGTGCAAACACTGCAGCCGTAGGCGACGCAGACCGCACCCTATCGGCAACCGTTGCGATGACCGGATACACAGCAGTTGCGAGCCTCACCTACAGCTCGACCACCGCAGCGGTTTGTACCGTAACCGGCAACAAGCTAAAGTTCGTTGGCAAGGGAACCTGTAGCGTCAAGGCAACCCAGGCTGGTTCGTCATGGACCGCAGAAGGTGTTGCAACTAAGGACATCACAGTCACTGGTCCAGACGCTCAGACCGTCAGTATTAAGACACCTGGTAGTGGAATCAAGGCCATTAGCCCAGAAGGTTATTTTGCCTATGTTTCTTCGTCATCAGGTCTTCCAGTGACACTGACCTTCAACACCCCAAGCACCTGTAAGAAGGGTACTTTCGGTACCAACCACATCATCAACATCAAGGTTGGTACTTGCAAAATCACCGCCACTCAGGCAGGTTCAGCTGACTGGTCACCGGCAAGCAAGGTTTACACCTATGTCGTTACCAAAGAAAGCACTACCAAGATCAACGACTTCGGTAACGTCGGTTCGCCAGTGGCTCTAAACAACAAGGGCGTAAAGACCAACGTTCTGAGCGAAATTGTTTCGTGGAAAAAGTCGACCGGCGCTCTAACCATCGCATCACGCGGTGTTTGGGTTGGTCCGATTACTGCCACTGCGACCTTCAAGGTTGGTGCGAAGTCTTACAGCTGTAAGGTGAGCTATGGAACCCTAAAGGGTGTTTCGGCTTCGTCGGCAAAGAGCGTGAAGACCTTCAGCAGCTCGTCGGCCTTGTGTGCCGGAAAGACCACCGCTGACAAGGCTGCACTTGCAGCCCTAAAGAAGGTGTCGACTCCGACTCAGGTCAAGATCGTTGTCGTGCGCGACCTACGCAACCCGACTAAGTACACCACAAAGGGTCAGGGAACTACCCGCGCGGTTTATGTAACCATCGGTTAGCAAAGCAGTTGAAAAGGGGATGGCCTGTGCGGGTCATCCCCTTTCACTTTGCCCGGGCAACTAAGCCGACCGCACCAGTAGCACGCAAGATTTAGGATTGACCCATGACCTTTTCCTCGCCATCAAAACCACGCCTCGTTGAGCTAGTCAAAGAACTCGCTGTTGTTCACGGTCGAGTGACGCTGTCGAGCGGCCTCGAGGCTGACTACTATGTTGATCTTCGTCGCGCAACTTTGCACCACGAGGCGGCCCCACTTATTGGTCAGGTCATTCTTGATCTTCTCGACGCAAACGGTGTCACCGACTTCGACGCTATCGGTGGGCTCACCATGGGTGCAGACCCGGTTGCAACATCAGTGCTTCACCAGGGTGCCGCGCGAGGTCGAGCCATCGATGCCTTCGTAGTGCGAAAGGCTGCGAAGGCTCACGGCATGGGGCGACAGGTGGAGGGCCCAGATGTGGCTGGTCGCAAAGTGGTAGTTGTTGAAGACACCTCTACCACCGGCGGCTCACCGCTCACCGCAGCCGAAGCGTTGAAGGCAGCTGGCGCGATCGTGGTTGCCGTCGCAACCGTGGTCGACCGCGACACCGGCGCGCAAAAAGTCATCGAAGACGCAGGGTTTCGCTACCTCACTGCCATCACCCTGGATGACCTAGGCTTCGCCGGAGTGATTTCTGGCAGCATCATCTTTATTGCGTTGCCGTGGTTGGTGCTCGATGTGACTGGTTCATCGGCACAGGGCGCTGTGGTCATCGCATTCAGCGCCATCCCAGGTTTGTTGCTCGCCCCGATGATGGGCTCGTTCATCGATGCGATTGGCCGTCGCCGCGTGGCATGGGCCGCAGAGGGCGTCACGGTTTTGACCACCATAGCTTTTCCGCTCATGGCCGTATTCGGCGTTATCAACCTTTGGTCACTGATTCTGCTAGCGGTAGTTCGAAACATTTTTTCGCCTGGTGGCCAGTCGGCGCGCAAATCTTTGGTGCCGGATGTCGCGGCCAAGGCCGGTATGTCTCTCGACCGAGCCAACTCGCTGCACGAAGCGGTGTTCGCCGCTGGGTTTGCAGTTGGTCCGGCCGTAAGTGCGATTGTGATTGGTTTCTCTGGTGTCGGCAGGCGCTGGCGCAGCATCCGCGTTGTTTATGTTGGCGGTCAAGGTTATCGAGAAGCAGGAGCCGGCCAATGCTGACGATGACATCAAACGCCCGATTCGTTATGCGCTCGAAGGCGTGCGTGCGCTAGGCCGCTTTCCCGCCGTCGCGATTTTGTTCATCTCGTTGCTTGCCGTGAGCCTCATCTACATTCCGACCGAAATGGTGGTGTTGCCACGCTATTTCAATGACATCGGGCAGCCAGAAGGTTTGGGCTTCTTGATTGCGACGATGGCGACCGCGAGCGTTTTTGGCTCGCTCGCGTATGAGTGGCTGGCTGCGCGGGTTAGTTACCCTAACCTGTGTTGCCGCAGTGGGCGATGCTAGTGTTCGGCGCGATTCTCGGCTTCTCGTTTGCACCCGTGATTCCGTTACTAAACACAGTGGTTCAGCGCCAGGTGCCGGCTAACCTGCGTGGGCGAGTGTTCAGCCTCGAGATGGCGGTTTGGAACGCGAGCCCGATGATCTCATTCATCGCGGTCGGCTTTGCGGTCGACACCTGGGGCGTTCAACCGATCTATCTAGCACTCGCCATCGGCGTAGCTCTCGCAGCCTTAGCCATCACCTCGGCACCGCAAATGAAAGCTTTGGCGGCGGCAAAGGAAATCCCCCAAGGTTAGACCCTGGGGGAGCATCCTCGTTAAGGTTGTTACTTGGTTGGCTTGCCTGCCTTGATAGCGGCAGCGGTTCCCGTGACTTTACCCTGTCCATTGATCGTGTAATAGCGGATGTAGTCAACATACATGGTCGCCGACTTCAGGTCTGGGTCGAGGTCACCGGTGAAGCGTCCGCCCATGGCTAGGTTCAGAATCATGAAGTAGGGCTTGTTGAATACCCACTTGTTCGCGCCAACGCTCTTTGGGGTTACCGTGTGGAACAACTTGTTGTTGACGTACCAGTTGATCTTGTTCGGGAACCACTCGATTGCATAGACGTTGTAGGTCGAATACAGCGGGCTGTTCAAGGCGTGTGTGCCGGTGATGCCATCTCCACCAAAGTAGCCAGGGCCGTGAACTGTGCCCCAGACGGTCCAAGGGTTTGCGCCCTTGCCCTCCATGATGTCAATCTCACCTGAGTTAGGCCACTGGTTGGCCGGAAAGTCGTTGCCGAGCATCCAGAAGGCTGG
>JBEDEQ010000099.1:0-3593 GCA_041175645.1 Actinomycetota bacterium
CCAACCTCGTCGGCAATCTTGCGGAACTCGGCGAAGTCGAGGTGACGGCTGTATGCCGACCATCCGGCAATCAAAACGTGAGGCTTCACTTCGTGGGCACGCTGGCGCACGATGTCCATGTCGATCAAGAAAGTGTCTGGGTTCAGACCGTAGGCGTGAGCCTCGTACATCTTGCCCGAGAAGTTCAGGCGCATGCCGTGGGTGAGGTGACCACCGTGAGCCAGTTCAAGACCGAGTATGCGGTCGCCAGGGTTTGCCAATGCCATGAGTACAGCGGCGTTCGCGCTAGCACCCGAGTGAGGCTGCACGTTTGCGTGCTCGGCACCGAACAGTGCCTTCGCGCGGTCGCGGGCTAGGTTTTCGGCAACGTCGACGGCCTCGCAGCCACCGTAGTAGCGCTTGCCTGGGTAACCCTCGGCGTATTTGTTGGTGAGAACCGAACCCTGGGCTTCGAGAACACCGCGGCTGACAAAGTTTTCAGACGCGATCATCTCGAGGGTGTGGCGCTGGCGGTCGAGTTCAGCGTTTAGAACGGCTGCGATCTCTGGGTCGGTTTCGCTCAACGGCTGGTTGAAAGTCGATGGCAGTTTTGACATTTCGGGGCTCCTAAGAGTGTTGCATTGCACGGCTTGGATGTTGGCCCAGGCGCACGACCAAAAATGCCTATCGCTCCCCGATGGATACCCATCTTTAGCGCCAGTTGCGATGACGTAATTCTAACCCCGAATAGACTTGACCCCATGACTTCTGAAGCAAAACACTGGGTGCTAACGCTGGTTTGTGATGACCAGCCTGGAATCGTGCACGCGGTCTCTGGCGCGGTGGTTGCCGCCGCCGGAAACATCACCGAATCACAGCAGTTTTCTTCTGAAGACACCGGTCGTTTCTTCATTCGCCTACAGATTGAGTCGAACGTTTCTCGCGAAGCTTTTGTGGCCGAACTTCAGCCGGTCATCGACCGCTACGGCATGACCTGGCACCTCGACGAGGTTGGCCGCAAGGTTCGCACCCTGGTGCTGGTTTCAAAGTCTGCCCACTGCCTGAACGACATTCTTTTTCGCCAACGTGCGAACCAGCTTCCGGTCGAGATTCCCGCGGTATTCGGCAACCACGCCGACCTAGCCGAGCTCGCCTCGTTCTATGACGTGAAGTTTGAGACACATGCAATCACGGATGCTGGCAGCAAGGCCGCGTTCGAACACATGTTGCGCGACTACATTCACGCGGCCGGCATCGAGCTAATCGTGCTCGCCCGTTTCATGCAGGTGCTTTCGCCAGAATTCGTTGCCGAGTTCGAGGGTCGAATCATCAACATTCACCACTCGTTCTTACCTGGCTTCAAGGGCGCCAACCCATACGCACAGGCCCACGCCCGCGGTGTGAAGCTGATTGGTGCCACCGCCCACTTTGTTACCGCCGACCTCGACGAGGGGCCGATCATCGAGCAGAACGTGGTTCGTGTAACCCACAGCGACTCGAAGAAGCGCCTCGTTTCAATCGGTCAAGATGTTGAATCGAAGACGCTGGTTCAAGCCATGCGTTGGTTTGCCGAACACCGCGTTCTGCTCGACGGCGACCGCACGATTATCTTCGAGTAGCCTCCAACTTCTTAGAACCCGCCAGCGAACGGCCGAGCATCAGGGCCGCCGAGGTGGCTGCGATTGCAGCCAACCCGACATCCGCGTTTTTGAACGCTTTGGCAACCCCGAACGAAACCGCCTTCATGGTGGTGGCACCGCGAGTGGTGCTGCCGACCTTGGCGATTACCCTCGGTCGTGCCATGCCGCCACCGGTTTGGGTGCTACCGCTAGCCGCATCGATAATGACCGAGGCCGAATCAACGCCGGTGGTTGGCCCGAGGTTGTCACTCGCGTCAGACACCGAGGCAGGTGGAATGCCGATGCGCAGGGTTCCCACCGAACATGAGGTTGTGCTCAGTCGATAGCTGAGGCCGGCGGTTAGCGGCGTAAGCGTGAACTGACAGCCGGTTGCGGTGCCCGAGTGGGTGAAGGTGTCGAGGGTTAGCCCCGAAACCGCCTCGCTGAAGGTGATCGTGAAGCTCGGGCTGGTCGATGCGTTGGCGCGAGCATCCGCGCTGATGGTCACGCGAGGCAACTGGTCGTCGACCTTGACGGTAGGCGAAGAAACGTCGACCATCGGCCCGGTGTTGCCGGCGGCGTCGGTGAGTGCACCCGATTCGAGAACGACCTTGGCGTTTGCACCCTCGGCGCAGTCGGTGACCCAAATCGAGTAGACGTTCGCCACGTTGCTGACCTTGGTGATCACACAGCCCGAGCCGCTAACGGTGAAGGTTTGCGGGTCGTTGGTTAGAGCATCCACGCTCTCAGACAGGGTGAGTTCGAAAACCAGCAGGTCGTTGCGCGAGCTGCTCGATTTGGTGAACGCACTCACGGTTGGGCTGACACGGTCGATCGAAACTGCCGACGATGCCAGGGCGGATGCTGGCCCAAGGTTGCCCGCAACATCTGCCCCCACACCGACCTTGACGGTCAGCGTTGCCGTGGAGGTCGAGGCGCAACCGGTCACGTTGACGACGTAGCTCGTGCCCGAACCCGTGACCGTGCCGACCGCACACGATGTGCCCGTGACGCTAAACGAGGCAGCGCTCAAGCCGGTGACCGGTTCGTCTACGCTCACCGCAAATGGCAGCACGCTGAGGTTGGTCGGTGTGGCCGGGGCCGTGATTGTGAAAATCGGCTTCTTGCGGTCGATGGTCAATGTGCTCGAGGTGGCTACCTGGGCGGGGCCAGTGGTTGCACCAAAGACCGCATCGGCCGCCAGGTTTAGCAGCACGGTTCCGTCGCTGCAGTTTGCAACCGCCACCGTGTAGCTCGCGTTGGCTCCGCTGATCGAGCTGACCAGACATCCGCTCGCTGTGCCGGCGAAGGTGAAGTCGGTTGCTTCGAGGCCTTGAACGTCTTGGCTAAAGGCGATTGAAAAGTTGGTGCTGTTCGCGTTTGTAATCACGGATGCTGGCGCAAAAGCAGTCACCGCGGGCGAGTAGGTATAGGTGAGCACAACCTGCCCGTTGCCGGCTCGCACTCCCTTGGCGTGAGAGATTGTCGAGGTGCTCGCGATGCTCGAGAACGACGAACCACCGCCACCGCCACCGCCGTCTAGCCCAGAGGGAATGCCGTCGCCACCAGCGCCGCCACCGCCGAAGTAGCCACCTCCGCCGCCGCCACCACCAGCGGTTGAGCCGTTACCACCCGAGCCGCCAAGGCCAAGCGCGCCAGCCGTTCCGTTGTTTGCAGCGCTGCCGACACCTGCAGAGCCACCGGCAAGTTGGGTGGCTCCCCCACCCGCGCCGCCTTGGCCGGCGGTTCCAGCGTTGGCGATCGTGCTACCGCCAGCGCCTCCGGCTCCGCCGACCCAGCCTCCAGTGCCTCCACCACCGCCGGCAACAACCAGGCGATCGGCAAGAGCGGTTGAGCTGCGAAGGTCGCTCGCGCCTCCGCCAGAGCCTTCGTCGCCGTGACCAGAACCGCTGGTGCCTCCACCGCCAAAGCCTCCGGTTTGGCCGGAACCGGTTTTACCCTGCCCGCCGACATAGACAAAAAGAGAAGCAGGGA
>JBEDEQ010000100.1:0-4165 GCA_041175645.1 Actinomycetota bacterium
CGACCATCCGTGCTGATTGAACGATTGAGAATAAGCTCGCCGTCTTCGATGACACCACCGGCATCGTGCACGCGCTCGGTCAGTTCGGTGTTGGCGTTGAGTAGCCAACGGCCTTCGACGAAAGCAGCCTGGGCGTTGGCGCGCACAGCGCTTGAGTCGCCACGGTTACCTAGCAACAGACCAAGAGCGGTGAGAACCATGGTTTTTCCGGCACCGGTTTCACCAGACAGCACGTTGAGATGCCCCATTGGCGTCAGAAGCCGGACCTCGCCACCCGACAACCGGAAGTGAAAACTTTCTCACCAATCGGTCGGTGAACGGGCCCTGCCTAAAGCGAGCCAAGCGAACCGGAAGCTCACTCTTGCGAACTTCGACTCGCGCACCAGGAGGTAGCTCCCAGGTTCGTCTTCCGTCGCACCAAAGCACACCTGATCCGGCAGAACGTTGCATGACTTCAACTGCGAGTTTTGAGTTTGGGTTGATTACTAGCGGACGAGCAAAAAGAGCGTGAGCGCTCAGAGGCACCAAAAGAAGGGCTTCGACCGAAGGCCAAACGACGGGGCCGCCAGCCGAGAACGAGTAGGCGGTTGAACCGGTCGGAGTGGCCATGACAATGCCATCACAACCAAATGAAGATAGTGGACGCTCATCGATTTCTACGACAACCTCAAGCATGCGCTCTCGAGCGCTCTTTTCAATGGTTGCCTCGTTCAGGGCCCAGGTTCGAAACTCTTCGTGGCCACCCACGATGACTCGCACATCGAGCGCGAGACGCTCTTTGACCAAGTAGTCGTGTTCAACCACTCGAGCCACAGCGTCTGACATTCCGTCTCGCTCGCTTTCGGCAAGAAAACCTACGTGACCCAGGTTGATGCCAAGTAGCGGAGTAGCCCATTCGCGCACAACTTCGGCGGCTTTCAAAATGGTTCCGTCTCCGCCGAGCACCATGACAACTTCGAGTTCTTTGCCGTCTACCTCTTCATCGAGAACGGCGATGTTTGCGATTGCTTCGTGAGGAACGACCTGCGACCGAGAAAACTCGATGTATTCATCGCGTTCGACCTTGGTCATAACCGGTTTGATTCCGGCAGCAGAGAGTTGAGCGCACACTTCCGTGCCGGCTAGAAGTGAGTCTTCGCGTCCGGTGTGCGAAACGACCAACACGTAACGTGTGCTCATTTGCTCTCCTTAGCTAAAGAATCAATAATCTCAGACCATTGTCCCGAATTTTGTGCCTCTTTAGAACTAATCCACAGCACGTACTCAATGTTCCCATGCGTGCCGGGTAATGCAGAACGAACAAGCCCACGGATGCCGCATCCGAGTGAATTGGCATGGTCGACCACTTGGCGAATGGCCTCGGCACGCAATCGGTAGTCGTTCACGATTCCGTTGGCGCTCAGCGACTGCCGACCAACCTCAAACTGAGGTTTGATGAGCAGCACTAGGTCGGCACTGGGAGCCACCAAGAGAATCTGTTCGAGCACAAGTGTGAGCGAAATGAAGCTGAGGTCTGCCACGACAACATCGAAGTCTGCCTTAGCGACTCCGGTCGCAGCTAGGGTTTGCGGTGACAATTCGCGGGCGTTGAATCCCTCGATACAGGTCACCTTTGGGTTGTCTTTTAGTTCGGTAACCATTTGGTCGTGGCCAACATCTATCGAAACGACGCTCGACGCACCTCGGCGCAGCAGAACCTCGGTAAATCCGCCGGTCGATGCGCCAACATCCAAGCAGTATTTGCCAACTAGCTCTAGCTCGGCAAATTGGTCTAGCGCCTCGGCAAGTTTGTGACCCGCACGCGAGACGTAATCGATGGCCGGCAGAAGGGTTAGCGATGCCGTTTCAACGATGGGTTGGGCCGGCTTTCTAATGGCCTCACCGTTTACCAACGCGCGTTTGGCGTCAATCAGGGTAGCCGCATGCGAACGAGACCTGGCTAGACCGGCCTCTACGAGCGCGAGATCGGCTCGCAACTAGTTGCTCTCGGCGAGAATCGCTTCAAGCTTCGCGTGTAGGGCTCGGTATGCATCAATCTGCTCGTTCTCTGGCAGTGCAGCGATGCGCTCGAGCTCTTGCAAAACTTCGGCTTGAAAATCGTTCGTCATGATTTACCTTTCGACCTAAAGACTATTCGTAAAGCGCGGGTTCGACATCGAGCGTGTGAATCGGTGTTGGTGCGCTCCAGATAACCGCACAGGCAGCCTTGAGCACAGCCATTGAACCCGGTTGGCCCGAAATGATTCGAACTTTCCCCGCAAGCAGCTCGACCTTCGCCCCATCGCAAGAAAAACCGAACTTCGTCTTCTTAGGTTCTGAGTATGGGCGGTGCAATTCGCTTAAGTTTTCGAGGATGTACGTTGGCCGACCATCCGCTTTGACACCGAGTAGCTCTTTCTTTGTGCTCACACCAGTGAGAACTAGAGCGCTGTCGATGCCGGCACGGTTGGCCCCAACGATGTCGGTGTCGATTCGGTCACCTACAAATAGTGGACGCTTGCTTGAAAAATGGCGGGTTGCGGTGTCAAAAATGGCGGGTTCCGGCTTGCCAGCTACCTCTGGTAGAAAACCCACTGCGGTGTGCACAGCCGAAACCAAGGTTCCGTTGCCAGGTGCTAGCCCTCGCTCTTGAGGCAAGGTCCAGTCTTGGTTAGTTGCCACCCACTTCGCACCTTTTTGAATCGCAAAGGCCGCTTCGGCAAGGTGAACCCAGGCTACGTCTGGTGCGAATCCTTGGATGACCGCAGCCGGTTCATCGTCGGCTGATTCAACCAACTCGAAGCCACCGTCAATCACACGTTTGCGTAACCCCTCACCGCCAACGACCAATACTTTAGCCCCTGCAGGAATCATGGTCGCCAGAAGCTCAACGCCGGTTTGGCCTGAAGAAATTACGTCGTCAGGCTGTACCGATAGGCCAAAGCCATTTAGTTGATCAGCAATGGTTTCTGGTCGCCGAGACGAGTTATTGGTCACATAGCCGACTGAAAGCCCAGTTTTCACGGCTCGATTAATTGAATCAATCGCGCCATCGATGGCCTGCTTTCCGGCGTAAACCACGCCATCAAGGTCAGCCAGAAGAGTGTCGTACTGGGAAATCAGACTAGCGGCCACGCTTGCCGTCTTTCTTGTCGCCTCTCGGCTTTCTATCTGCTGGACTGTCGCCGAAATCTAGCTGTGGCTTCTTCGGTGCATCAGAACCTGCCGGCGCTTCGCTGCTAACCGGTGTTGAATCGGCGCGAGGTGCGCTGTAGTTTCTTGGTGCAGAGTCACGGTTTGGGCGTTCTGAGTCTCGGCGAGGTATATCGTTCGAATAGCTGCGCTGTGGTCGATCTGAGTCACGACGTGGTCTATCTGAATCACGTGCCGGGCGGTCACCATCGCGTTTCGGTGCGCCAAAACTGCGTTGTGGTCGGTCGCCATCACGGCGCTGTCGATCGCCGTCGCGCTTCGGTGCGCCAAAACTGCGTTGAGGACGGTCGCCTGCTGGCCGTGGGCGATCACCATCACGACGAGGGCGATCACCGTCGCGTGCTGGTCGATCTGACCCGAAGGAGCGCTTTGGTCGGTCATCATCAGACTGTTCGCGGCGCACAAAGTCGCTTGCCTTCGGAATCTCGATCTCTTCGAGCACTGCCACTTGGCAGCATCCGCTTCACGGCCGAGCACCTCGAGGGTGTCTGCATAGGCCCAGAACAGACGTGGCGAATAATCGAAAACGCTGTTCGGGTTGAGCTCTTTGATTTCAAGTTCCACTAAGGCCGTCTCGTTCTGTCCTAGATCTAGACGTGCGCCCGACATGGCAATTGCCAAGCTAACCCGAACATCTGCACTCAGCGCAGCTCGATCGACGGTTCGTCCCATTTCAAGGCCGCGTTGAGGTCTTCCCAGCCCGCGTTCGCAGTCAATCATCATCGGAACATGGTCGTTTGAGTTGGTCATTCGACGGTGTGCAAGAAGTTCGCGTAGCGAAAGTGCCCAATCTTCGACGAAATAGGCGGTGATTCCGACAGTTTCGCGAACAACTGGGATGCGCCCAGCGCGCGATGCCGCAGCTTGGGCGTGACGGTGCGCAAGTTCTGGGTCTTGCTCGGCAAGATAGGCAACCATGGCCAGGTGTCTTGCGGTCATTTCGGCGTTTTCAGCCGAGAGTGTCTTTAGTTGT
>JBEDEQ010000101.1:0-3557 GCA_041175645.1 Actinomycetota bacterium
TCGAACCACAGGGTTCTAATGCCTGCCGGCGGAGCCCATTGGTAATAGTCGCCCGTGTAATCGAAGGTGACCGTGCAAGACCCGTTGGCGCAAACTGCGGCCGGGTTGACGCTGACTGCCGATGCTGGAGTCGCGACGAGCGCACCGAGAACGGTGGCTAACGTTGTGGCGGCGGCCAAAAGCACGCGCAGCCTGTTGCTCTTAGTTGATTTCATGCAGGCAATGTAAAACTCCCGCCAAATTGTTGACGGGAGTTATACACAAGCGCTTTTGGGGACTCGAGTTATCCCCAGATTTGAAACTAGGCCAGACGTGCCCGCAGGTTCTCTGCAAGAGTTGCCATGAACTCGTCGGTGGTCTGGTAAGCCTGACCGTTGCCAACCAAGAGCGCGAGGTCTTTGGTCATGTGACCCGCCTCAACGGTCTTGATGATGACGTCTTCTAGAGTCTCGGCGAACGCTGCAACCTCTGGGGTTCCGTCTAGCTTGGCGCGGTGCATAAGACCGCGAGTCCAGGCATAGATCGAAGCAATCGGGTTGGTCGAGGTCTTCTTGCCTGCCTGCCAGTCGCGGTAGTGACGAGTCACGGTGCCGTGAGCTGCTTCGGCGAGCGCGGTTGCGCCGTCTGGAGTTGTTAGCACCGAGGTCATTAGACCCAGCGAACCAAAGCCCTGAGCTACGGTGTCAGACTGAACGTCGCCGTCGTAGTTCTTACATGCCCAAACGTAGCCACCCTCCCACTTGAGAGCCGCTGCGACCATGTCGTCGATTAGGCGGTGCTCATAGGTGAGGCCGGCTGCCTTGAACTTGTCGGCGTATTCGGCGTCAAAAACCTCCTGGAAGGCATCCTTGAATGCACCGTCGTAGGCCTTCAAAATGGTGTTCTTGGTCGAAAGGTAGACCGGAAAGTTGCGGGCCAAACCGTAGTTGAACGAAGCGCGAGCAAAGTCGCGGATGCTGTCCATGTAGTTGTACATACCCATGGCAACACCACCGTGCTCTGGGTAGTCGGCGACGGTCATGGTCTGAACTTCGCCACCATCGGCTGGGGTCCAGGTCATGGTTACGCGACCTGCACCAGGAACCTTGAAGTCGGTTGCCTTGTACTGGTCACCGTGAGCGTGACGGCCGATAACAATCGGCTTGGTCCAGCCAGGAACCAGGCGTGGAACGTTCGAAATGATGATTGGCTCGCGGAACACAACACCGTCGAGAATGTTACGAATGGTTCCGTTCGGTGACTTCCACATCTTCTTCAGGCCGAACTCGGTTACACGAGCCTCGTCTGGGGTGATGGTGGCACACTTCACGCCAACGCCGTGCTTCTTAATCGCGTTCGCAGCGTCGATGGTGACCTGGTCGTCGGTAGCATCGCGGTGCTCGATCGAGAGGTCGTAGTACTCGAGGTCAACGTCTAGAAAAGGGAGAATTAGCGAGTCTTTGATGTTCTGCCAGATGATGCGAGTCATCTCGTCGCCGTCTAGTTCGACGACCTTGCCAACAACCTTGATTTTCGACAACTTGGTATCCATTCGTTACATGTGAAAAGGCTTACAGATAGCCCCAGCCAATAGCCTACCGCCTTGAGCCGTTTAGACTTTTGTTATGAAAACTCGACTCTTTCGCCGTGCATCCGCGCTCATTTCTGCCATCGTTTTGCTAGTTTCTGGAGTTTCACTTTCACCAGCAGCTGCCAACGGAACGGCGGTGCCAAACAAGGTAATCGACGAGAGCACAGTGGGCATTCAGATGTTCATGTATTCGTGGAACTCAATCAAAGACGAGTGCACCAACCACCTTGGCCCAAACGGCATCGACTGGGTGCAGATTTCACCACCGCAAGAGCACATTCGTGGCGAGCAGTGGTGGGTTCACTACCAGCCGGTTAGCTACAAGATCGAGTCACGCCTAGGCACTCGCGCCGAGTTCGCCGCGATGACCCAGGCCTGCAACGAGGCCGGCGTCATGATCATTGCCGACGCCGTCATCAACCACATGGCCAACTCTTCGGGGGTTGGCTGGGATGGCACCGAGTTCTCTAAGTTTGACTACCCTGGCCTCTATGGCGAGAGCGACTTTCACGCCACCATGGACCCGAGCGAAGACCGTTACTGTGACAGCAACATCGCAAATTACGACAACCTTTGGGAAACCACCAGCTGTATGCTCGGCGGCCTGCCTGACCTAGCTACCGAGAAGCCTTCGGTTCGCGTCAAGATAGCCGACTATCTGAACGACCTGATTAGCCTTGGCGTTGCCGGTTTTAGAGTGGATGCCGCGAAGCACTACGGGGCAGCCGACCTAAAAGCGGTAGTCGACATGCTCGACCCAATCAACGGTCGCCAGCCAATCATCATGTCTGAAGCAATTGGTGGCGGTGGGGTCAACGAGCCGTTCACCGAATTCGGTTATGCATGGGCATGGGATATGCCGAACATCCTGGTTAGCAACCTGAACCAAAACTCGCTTGCATTCGCCAAGAACGACTTCTGGACTTCAGGCTTTAACGGCAGCGCTAAAACCATAACCATGGTCAGCAACCACGACACCGAACACCACGGACCGTCGTCACTCGCCTACTGGGAGACCCAGAAGTACCAGCTAGCCCACGTATTCATGCTGTCGTCCAAGTTTGGAATTCCGCAGATTTACAGCGGCTACAGTTTTAGCGATGAACAGTTTGGCCCTAACACCGACCCAAGCACCCAAAAGGTTGTGAAGGCAAAGTGCGCGAGCTCGACCAGACCGGTCACCATAGTTCGCGAAGGGCTCTACAACTGCATTCAGCGTTGGCGTTCAACTTCGGGCATGATTGCCTGGCGCGACGTGGCCGGCTCGGCACCAGAGACCAAGGTTGGCTACACCAAGCACGCCGATGGTGCCAAGATTCTGAAGTTCAACCGCGGAGCCAACACCTTCATCGCGATGAACTCGACCCAGAAGTCGCGCAAGATGGGCATTCTCACCAACCTTCCAGCCGGCACCTACTGTGACCTGCTAACCGGTGGTCGAGGCGCTGTGGCTTCGAGCACCAAGTGCGCCGGCACCAAAGTGGTCGTGGATGCACGCGGCAAGGCAGTGGTAACCATTCCGGCCATGCTCGGTATCGCACTAACCACCAGCCACAAGCTGCCGTAAAACTAAACCAGCGAGTCGCGCCACGCCTTGTGCATCTTGGCGAACTTGCCGGTGCCGGCGATCAGCTTGGCTGGGGCATCGTCTTCGATGATGCGGCCGTGCTCCATCACTAACACGCGGTCGGCAATCGAAACCGTCGACAAGCGGTGGGCAATGATGATTGCGGTTCGTCCAGCAAGCAGGGTCTTTAGCCCGTGCTGCACCAAACGCTCGCTCGGAATGTCGAGCGACGCGGTTGCCTCGTCGAGAATCAAAACCCGCGGCGAAGCGATGAATGCGCGTGCGAACGAAATCAACTGACGCTGACCCGCGCTTACACGGCCACCTCGCTTGTTGACATCGGTGTCATAGCCATCTGGCAAAGCCATGATGAACTCGTCTGCGCCAACCGCACGGGCGGCATCGCGAATCTCTTCGATG
>JBEDEQ010000102.1:0-4986 GCA_041175645.1 Actinomycetota bacterium
CGGCAGCGGGCCAGCCAACTACTTGCCCTTCTTCTCGCCCTTTTTCTCACTGTCTGATGAGAGCGCGGCAATGAATGCTTCTTGCGGAACCTCTACGCGGCCAACCATCTTCATGCGCTTCTTACCCTCTTTTTGCTTTTCGAGTAGCTTGCGCTTTCGGCTGATGTCACCGCCATAGCACTTGGCCAGAACGTCTTTTCGCATTGCGCGGATGCTCTCACGAGCGATGATGCGTGAACCAACGGCTGCCTGAATAGGCACTTCAAACTGCTGCCTAGGAATTAACTCGCGTAGCTTGCCGGTCATCATGACGCCGTAGGCATAGGCCTTTTCGCGGTGAACGATGGCGCTGAAAGCATCCACTTGGTCACCCTGTAGCAGAATGTCCACCTTCACCAGGTCTCCCTCTTGCAAACCCGCTTCTTCGTAGTCGAGCGAAGCGTAACCCTGAGTTCGGCTCTTCAGTTGGTCGAAGAAGTCAAAGACAATCTCGGCAAGGGGCAGCGTGTAGCGAAGCTGAACGCGGTCTTCACCCAAGTACTGCATGTCGATCATGGTGCCTCTTCGGGCCTGGCAAAGTTCCATGATGGTTCCGACATAGTCTTTAGGACTCAGCACAGTGGCGCGCACCATAGGTTCAAGCACTTTTTTTACCTTGCCGGTCGGAAACTCGCTCGGGTTGGTCACGGTGAACTCTTTTTGGTCTTCCATGGTTACCTCGTAAACCACCGAAGGGGCCGTGGCGATGAGGTCTAGACCGAACTCGCGCTCAAGACGCTCGGTGACAATTTCGCAAAAGACCCAAGAAGCCACATCTGAATCCGAAGCCAAGGGCGACCGATGTTTCTGGCTCATAAACCAGTGCAGCATCTGAGAGCTTCAGCTTGTCTAGGGCCTCGCGCAGGTTCGGGTAGTCACTGCCATCGATTGGGTACAAACCTGAGAAAACCATCGGCTTAGGCTCGCTGTAGCCCTTGAGTGGCGTGGTCGCAGGCTTGGCCTGGGTGGTAATGGTGTCACCGACTTTTGACTGGCGAACATCTTTTACGCCGGTGATGATGTAGCCCACTTCGCCTACGCTTAGGCCCTTGGTTGGCTCAGGTTCGGGTGACGAAACTCCAATTTCGAGCAGCTCGTGAATTGCCTTGGTCGACATCATCTGAATTCGCTCGCGCGGGGCAAACGACCCGTCAATCATTCGCACATAGGTAACTACGCCTCGGTATGAGTCATAAACCGAGTCGAAAATCATGGCTCGCGCCGGTGCGTTCGGGTCTCCAACCGGATTTGGCACTGTCGCCACGATTTTGTCGAGCAGTTCGTCGACGCCGATGCCGGTCTTGCCCGAAACGCGAAGGCAATCCTCTGGGTTGCCGCCGATTAGGTTTGCCAGTTCCTCGGCATACTTCTCGGGCTGGGCTGCTGGCAGGTCAATCTTGTTTAGCACTGGGATGATCGTCAGATCGTTTTCCATGGCGAGGTACAGGTTAGCCAAGGTCTGAGCCTCGATACCTTGAGCCGCGTCAACCAGAAGCACTGCGCCTTCAAACGGGATACCTCGTAGGTGAAGTCAACGTGACCCGGTGTGTCGATCATGTTAAGGGCGTAAGTTTGGCCGTCAACTTCCCACGGCATACGCACGGCTTGTGACTTGATGGTGATGCCGCGCTCACGCTCGATGTCCATGCGGTCTAGGTACTGGGCACGCATCGAACGGTCGTCGACAACGCCGGTTAGCTGAAGCATACGGTCGGCGAGCGTTGACTTGCCGTGGTCGATGTGGGCGATGATGCAGAAATTGCGAATGAACGAGGGGTCGGTCTTGGATGGCTCCAGACTCCGCTTTGCGCGTGGCGACAAGTTAAACCTCGTTGAGAATCAGTGACGTTGGTGGCTGCGAATGCAACTCGACTATTCTCGCACAACTCCCCCGACTTGTTGCCTTATAGCCTTGTGTGCTGGTAGCATTTACTTCAGTAGCGGATGAGTGTCTCCATCCAAAACCCCCAAAAAAAACATTCGAGGGTTTTCCACGTGAAAATCCAAAATTGAAAGTGAAACATGGCAAACATCAAGTCACAGTTGAAGCGCATTGGCACAAACCGCAAGGCCGCCGAGCGTAACAAGGCTGTAAAGAGCGAGCTAAAGACCGCTGTTCGCGCAGCGAAAGAGGCTGCCGCCAACGGAGACAAGGCCGCAGCGTCTGCAGCTCTAGCGGTTGCAACCAAGAAGCTCGACAAGGCCGTTTCGAAGGGCGTTATTCACAAGAACCAGGCAGCGAACCGCAAGTCGGCTATCGCCAAGAAGGTTTCCGCTCTCTAAATCGAAACTTCAAAAAAAACACCTCGAGATGACTCTCGGGGTGTTTTTTATTGCTCTTGAGTTAGGCAGCCCTGATGGGATCGGCTCGGTCTGCAGAGAAGCCGCAATAGGCCTGCACCAGCGTAAGCCCGAAGATGATCCATATTCCTAACGACCAACTACCAGTGGCGTCGCGAATTCCAGCCATCGAAAAGGCGACGATTCCTGCAAATACGTAGCCCATGCCTTGGGTAGTAGCCGACAGTGTTGGCGTGATCGACTTGGCGGCCTTGGTGCTGATCATTGTGAGCGATAAAGGGAACGTGGCTGCTTGCCCAAGGCCGATCAAGATGCAGGCTAGAAGTGATTGCTCAACTTCTAGTGCAAGAAAGCCAGCAGCGGTCACCAGACTAACGGCGAAAGCCAGCCAGTCGAGGCGTTTGATTTTGGCGAATGAACTGGCCAGAAGCAGACCGGTTGGCACGCCAACTATGGTTGCCAGGCCAAGCAGCGATCCTGCCACTTCTGCCGTGTATCCGCGTTCTATAAGAATGGTCGGAAGCCAAGAAAGTAGCACATAGAACCCCGCGGACTGGATGCCGAAAAACCCGAAGATTGCCCAGGTAACTTTTGAACGCAACACCAAACCAAAGTCGCTTTGGGTGCGTCGACCATCGACTGACTCGGCGGCGACAGGCGTGATTTCGATTTGTGCCGGAACCTTCAAGGCGAGCTTCCAGAGCACAAGCGCGAGAACTGCCGGTGCCAGCCAAACCATCAGGGTGAGGTTCCAACTACCAACTGAACTTTCGATTGGCACGGCACTTGCAGCTGCGACGCTTGCCGAAATGGCCAAAACCGTGGTGAACAATGCAGTCACTTGCGGAACATGCTTGGAAAAACGACCACGAATAACCGAAGGCAAAAGTACGTTTGAGACAGCGATGGCTAATCCGGCAACAGTGGTGCCGACAACGAGTGATGTGAACCCCAACCAACCTCTAAGGCCGATCGCAAGGGTGAGTAAGGCGAGTAACCAGAACAGTGAGCGCTCTAAACCGAGCCGCTTGGCTAGTGCTGGGCCTGCGAAAGCACCCACCCCAAATGAGAACACCGGAATAGCGGTCAGGAAACCCTGCTGCGCGAGTGTGAGGCCTAGATCTTCATCAATTAGTGGCAACAGAGGGCCAACTGCGGCCAGAGGTGGTCGCAGCACAAGTGCATACATCAAAACGGCAGCTAGGGCGAGCCAAACCCCAAATCGTTTTCTCAATGTTCGCGGCCTTTGACTGCAAGAAAGTGAATCAGTCGCTCAAGTCGATAGGTGGTGTCTTTCTCAGCGCCTTTTGCAGCCGCATCGGCATCGGCAACCAATTGCAAGGCCTTGCCAAGCGCTTCGTCTGACCATCCCTGCAATTCAGCACGTGCTTTGTTTAGCTGCCAAGGAGCCACACCAAGTGCTACCGGAGTGGCCCTCGGATCTGCTGACATCTTGGCCAGAAGACGCACGCGAACGGCAAGTCCTGCAACGAGCGGAACTGCTTCTAGGCCGGTTGACAATCCGTGGCGAAGCAAGGTGAGAGCCTCGGAGGGTCTGCCTCCTAGCGCTGCATCAGCAATTTTGAAAGAGCTAGTTTCGACTCGACCACCGAAGTTCTCATCAACCATTTCTTGAGTGATGGTGCCTTCGTTGTCGGCCAGCAGTTGGTTACAAGCTGCGGCTAACTCGGCGACATCACCCGAGAAAGCATCAACGAGGGCTTTGATCGCACCAGCGGATATCTGCCTTCCTACGTCTTGAAAGTGACCATTGAGAAAATCTGTGCGGCTGTAATCTTTGTCAAACTTTGGACAAACAACTTCGATGGCCTGGTCACTAGCTCGAATCGCGTCGAGCAGCGCCTTACCTCGAACACTGGTTGCGTGGTGGCGAATTAGAACAAAGGTGTCAGCGGCTGGGTTTTGAACATAGGCCTTGCCATCTTCGATGAATTCGTCGGTGCAGCGGTCAGCGTCATCAATGAGAATGAGCCGAGGTTCTGCAAACAGTGATGGGCTAGCGACGTTCAGCAGTTGCCCTGTGCGGTATTCGCCAGCGTTGAACTCACTAATTTCTAGGTCTGCGTATTTTTCTCTAAGTTGATCTCTAATCGATCGTGTCGCAACGCTTGCGAAATATTGTTCAGCACCCGAGATGAGCATTATTGGTGCAGGCTGTGCCCGTCTCCATTGAACTTGTTTTGCTGAACTCACTGAATAACCTTATCTTTCACGTTCGGTCAATACGTTCAGCGAACCATCGAGCATGGTCAAGGCAATTGAGCCTTGCTGGTCGGTTCGAAAAATCGACGAACCAGCCTTTTCGAAGATTTGCAGTGCCCGTTTAGTCGGATGCCCGTAACTGTTAGAAATACCAGCTGAAAACAGTGCAACCTCAGGTTTTAGGTCTTCAAAGAGTTCGGCGTACTGGTCTGCCGACCCATGGTGGCTCACCTTCACGATGAGCGGTTTGCCGCCGGATCGGTTGAGTAATGAATTGCGTAATCGCACAGTTCGCATCTGTGCTCGCTCTCCAGCATCAGCGAACGCCAGCATCAACCATTGGCTCGTTTCGACCCTAAGTATCACGCTTGCATCATTGCTGTCTTCTGCACCAGCCGCCCTAGGTTCCGGCGCAGCAACGAC
>JBEDEQ010000103.1:0-3547 GCA_041175645.1 Actinomycetota bacterium
ACCACGATGGCAAGCGCAAGACCTGCAAGCCACTTGGGCTTGCCCGCAACCTGCCAGAAGGTGGGCTTCATTTAGGCCTGGTAAGGAGCCGCAACTACGTCGACGCGCTGGAACTCTTTGAGGTCGCTGTAGCCCGTTGTGGCCATTGCGCGACGCAGAGCGCCAATCAGGTTTGCCGTGCCATCGGCATCTTGAGCCGGGCCAAGCAGAATCTGCTCGAGCGAGCCGCCGGTGCCAACGTGCACGCGGTGACCGCGAGGCAGTTCGGCGTTGTGCGCCTCAGCGCCCCAGTGCCAACCGGCACCCGGAGCCTCGGTGGCGCGAGCCAAAACCGAACCAAGCATTACGGCGTCGGCACCGCAGGCGATTGCCTTGACGATGTCGCCCGATGAACCCAAACCGCCATCGGCGATTACGTGAACGTAGCGGCCGCCCGATTCATCCATGTAGTCACGGCGAGCGCCGGCCACATCGGCAACAGCGGTAGCCATTGGTGCGTGGATGCCCAACACACGTCGAGTGGTCGAAGCAGCTCCACCACCGAACCCCACGAGCACACCGGCTGCACCAGTGCGCATGAGGTGAAGTGCCGCGGTGTAGGTGGCCGCGCCACCAACGATTACCGGAACATCGAGTTCATAGATGAACTGCTTTAGGTTTAGCGGCTCGCGGTTTTTCGAAACGTGCTCTGCCGAAACGGTGGTTCCGCGAATAACAAAGAGGTCAACGCCGGCGGCGATAACGGTCTTGGCAAACTCGGCGGTGCGCTGTGGCGATAGGGCACCGGCAACGGTGACGCCGGCTGCACGAATCTGAGCGATGCGGTCGCGAATGAGTTCTGGTTTGATCGGCTCGGCATAAATCTGCTGCATGCGAACGGTTGCCTGCTCAGGCGAAAGCTTGGCGATTTCGTTGAGCTGCTGCGAAGGGTCTTCGTAGCGAGTCCATAGACCTTCAAGGTCTAGAACACCGAGGCCACCGAGCTTGCCCATTGCGATTGCGGTCTCTGGCGAAACCACCGAGTCCATCGGTGCTGCCATGACCGGCAGGTCGAACTTGTATGCATCGATGTTCCACGAGGTGGTTACGTCGTGCGGGTCGCGAGTGCGTCGCGATGGCACGATGGCGATGTCGTCAAACGCCCACGCTCTGGTGCCGCGCTTGCCGCGACCGATTTCAACTTCGCTCATTTACAAGCGCTCCTAACGGGTTCCGTAGTTTGGCGCCTCGGCAACCATCTGAATGTCGTGTGGGTGGCTCTCGCGCAGGCCGGCTGCGGTGATGCGCACAAACTTGCCCTTGCTCTGCAGCTCGTCGATCGTCTCAGCGCCGACATAGCCCATGGATGCTCGCAAGCCACCGATTAGCTGGTGCGTGACCGACGCAACCGAGCCACGGTAAGGCACGCGACCTTCGATGCCTTCTGGCACGAGCTTGTCTTCGCGAAGCACGTCGTCTTGAAAGTAGCGGTCTTTCGAGTAGCTCTGAGCCTGGCCGCGTGACTGCATGGCACCTAGTGATCCCATGCCGCGGTAGGTCTTGAACTGCTTGCCACCAACGAAGGTGATTTCGCCCGGAGCCTCGTCGGTTCCGGCTAGTAGCGAACCGATCATCACGGCGTTCGCACCGGCAACCAGAGCCTTTGGAATGTCGCCCGAGTACTGCAGACCGCCGTCGGCGATAACCGGAACCCCGGCCGGCTTGCAGGCGAGCGATGCCTGGTAGACGGCGGTAACCTGTGGCACACCAACGCCGGCAACAACGCGGGTGGTGCAAATCGAACCTGGGCCAACGCCAACCTTCACGCCATCGGCACCAGCGGCAACCAATGCGGCAGCACCCTCGCGAGTGGCCACGTTACCGCCGATGATGTCAACGTTCTTGGCGAATGGCTCGGCCTTTAGCTTGGCAACCATTTCGAGCACGGCACGGTTGTGGCCGTGAGCGGTGTCGACAATAAGAAGGTCAACGCCTGCGTCAACCAAAGCCATCGAGCGTTCCCAAGCATCTTGGCCAACACCAACGGCTGCACCGACTAGAAGGCGACCCGATGAGTCTTTCGAAGCAAGTGGGTACTTTTCGCTCTTGTCGAAGTCTTTTACGGTGATGAGCCCGCGAAGCTTGCCATGCTCGTCAACCAGAGGCAGCTTCTCGATGCGGTGCTGAGCCAGAAGGGCAATCGCCTCGTCTGGGCTGCAACCGACCCGCGCAGTAATAAGAGGTACCGGTGTCATTACATCTTTAACCAAAGTGCTGGTGCGCTGAACATCAAGCACGAAGCGCATGTCACGGTTGGTCACGATGCCAACGAGAATGCCGTTGTCGTCAACCACGGGAAGGCCCGATACGCGGTAGTGGCCGCACAGGGCATCCACTTCTTGAATGGTTGCGTAAGGAGTTGTGGTGACCGGGTTGGTGATCATGCCGGCTTCAGAGCGCTTAACGATGTCGATTTCGGCGGACTGACGCTCGAGCGAAAGGTTGCGGTGCAGAATGCCGATGCCGCCCTGACGCGCCATTGCGATTGCCAGACGAGCTTCGGTGACGGTGTCCATTGCCGATGAAAGCAAGGGGATGTTGATCTCGATGCGCTTCGAAATGCGGGTCTTGGTGTTCACGCCGCTCGGCACGACGTCAGACTCACCAGGCAGAAGAAGAACGTCGTCGTAGGTCAAACCGACAAAGCCGAATGGGTCATTTTGCGTCATTATTGCGCCTTCAATAGCAGCGGAACGGATTTAGCCAATTCTACCCGTGCCAGCGGGGATGCTCTACTGCGGGTTTGCGCCCAGACCGAACATGCGTGCCAATTACAACAACTCGGTTTCGTTCTCGTTTAGCCCCATTTTGAGCCTCGTTTTTCTAGTAGTGTCGGCATAGATACCGCAACGGTGCGCTGCATTGCGCACGAACAATGGAGGTTGGCTTGAATCAGCTAACACTTAGGGCGCAGGCCCGCCCGGCCAAGTGGCTCGGGGCAGTCATCCTGTTGATGACTCTCATATTTGGTGGCACAGGCGCTTATGCAGCGACCCCTGAGCCAACCGACATTTCTTCAGACTTCTCGGTGGGCGGTGCAATCAAGCAGGGCTCGGCAAACCCAGTTGAAGGCGCGGTCATCACCGTGGTAGGCGAAGGCTTCGAAGGTTCGGCAACCACAAACGCTCGAGGCAAGTGGGAGGTAGCGGTTCCGGCCAAAGGCACCTACACCGTCACCCTTGATCTAGCCAGCCTTCCTGAGGGAGCCAAGCTAAAAGCAGACTTCTCAAACGTGCGCGAAGTGACCATCGACAAGGTGAACAGCGTTGTCGCATTGTTCCCACTTGAAACCGTCGACAAACCGGGCACCGAGCCAGTCGAGCCGGCCCCGCAGACCAACGTTCTGCTAAGCCGCATCTTTGCCGGATTGAACTTCGGAATCTTGCTCGCGATGGCAGCCATCGGCCTTTCGCTAATCTATGGCACCACCGGCCTCAGTAACTTTGCCCATGGTGAAATGGTGACCATCGGTGCTCTATCGCTCTTCACCTTCAACAAGGTGCTCGGC
>JBEDEQ010000104.1:0-3456 GCA_041175645.1 Actinomycetota bacterium
TGCTCTTCGACTCGATAAAACAGATCATCGCCTACTCTTATGGCCCGGCTGCGGTGTTGCCGGCTGCACTTTATGGCGTGGATGGAATCGAACACGCGTATCTCTATGGTGCTTGGGCTTCACGACTAAAGCGAGAGGTAGGGCCCGACCCGCACGAGGTGGACCTGCTGCTAGTTGGCTACGTCAACCGCATCGAGGCTTCACGCGCTGCAGCCCGCATCGAAAACTACTTAGGGCGTTCGGTAAACGTTCAATTCGTCACCGCTGGCGACTGGGCAAAAGAAGAGGCCGACTTCGTCAAGCAGGTCAAAGCCAGACCGCTCGTCGAAATCGACCTCGACTAAAAACTCATTTACTCACCGCAGGTGCAAAGCTGGTCTTCAGGAAAGCCAGCCAGTGCTTCTTCGATGTGCTGCCCGCAACCGGACCAAGTTACTTTGCCGCAAGTGCCGCAAGAAGTTGGTGCACACATAGATTTCTCCTTACTTGAAACGTGTAATTAGTATACCCCCTAGGGTATACAAAATCGTGCAAAAAGAAAACCCGCCACCGAAGTGACGGGCCTTCAAAAAGAACCTCAGGTCTAGCGAGCTGCTGAGCCCTCAACGAAGTCACTCTCGTTGTCGCTCTTGCGCAACCACGAGAACAGCTTGCGCAGTTCGCGTCCAACCTTCTCGATTGGGTGAGCCTCACCCTTGGCGCGAAGTGCGTTGAACTCTGGTGCGCCAGCATCCTGGTCAGCAATGAAGCGGTTTGCGAAGGTGCCGTCTTGAATGTCGGCTAGAACTTCTTTCATGCGCTCCTTGACCTCTGGGCCAATGACGCGTGGGCCTGAAACGTAGTCACCGTACTCGGCGGTGGTCGAAACCGACCAACGCTGCTTGGCGATGCCACCTTCGTACATCAGATCAACGATGAGCTTTAGCTCGTGAAGCACCTCGAAGTAAGCAACCTCTGGCTGGTAACCCGCCTCGGTTAGGGTTTCGAAGCCATACATGATGAGCTGCGAAGCGCCACCACAAAGAACAGCCTGCTCACCGAAAAGGTCGGTTTCGGTTTCTTCGGTGAAAGTGGTCTTGATGGTGCCCGCGCGGGTTCCACCGATTGCCTTCGAGTAGCTCAGTGCTAGCTCGAATGCGCCGCCGGTTGCGTCCTGCTCGATGGCAATTAGGTTAGGCACACCCTTACCAGCAAGGTACTCACGGCGAACCAAGTGACCTGGGCCCTTTGGCGCCACTAGGAACACGTCGACGTCGGCTGGTGGCTTGATGAAGCCGTAGCGAATCGAGAAACCGTGACCGAACACAAGTGCCTTGCCGGCGCTTAGGTTTGGAGCGATGTCTGATGCGTAGACGTGACGCTGAACCGGGTCTGGGGTCAGAATCATAATTACGTCAGCCCAGGCCGAAGCCTCTGCAGGGGTGAGCACCTTAAGGCCGGCCTCTTCGGCAACTGCCTTGCTCTTCGAACCTGACTGCAGACCAACGACTACATCGACACCCGAGTCTTTCAGGTTGAGCGAGTGAGCGTGACCCTGCGAGCCATAACCAATAACTGCAACCTTCTTGCCCTGAATTAGAGCTAGGTCGGCATCTTTGTCATAAAAGATTTCAGCCACTTTAGATTTCTCCTTGTTTGTTTTTCGTTTGCAACACAAAACGAGTCGATGTCTCGACCCGAAGCTTTACTTGTTTACCTTCTCGGTGATCGACTTAGACCCACGGCCCATAGCCAAGACGCCAGACTGCACCAGTTCTTTGATGCCGAAAGGTTCGAGAATTTTGACGAAGGCCGCGCACTTTGCAGTGTCGCCGGTCACTTCAATGATGAGAGCATCACTCACGACGTCGATGACGCGAGCTCTAAACAAGGTTACCGCTTCAAGCACCTGAGAGCGCGTTGAGGCATCGGTTTTTACCTTGATCAGCATGTGGTCGCGCTGAACCGAATCTGGCTCGAGTTCGACAATCTTGATCACGTTGATGAGCTTGTTGAGCTGCTTGGTCACCTGCTCGAGCGGGGCACCCTCGACGCTCACCACAACGGTGATGCGGCTGAGCCCTTCGAGCTCGGATGCGCCTACTGCGAGTGACTCAATGTTGAAGCCTCGGCGTGCGAAAAGCCCTGCAACGCGGGTTAGCAGACCTGGCTTGTCTTCTACTAGAAGCGAGAGAACGTGGGTTGACATGTTTACTCCTCACCGTCCCAAACCGGGGCAGCATCGCGAGCGTACTGAACCTCGTCGTTCGAAAGGCCTGCTGCAACCATTGGCCACACCATTGCGTCGCGACCGACAATAAAGTCGATCACGACCGGGCGGTCGTTGGTTTCGATGGCGAGCTTGATGGCGGCATCAATCTCTTCTTCTTTTTCAACACGAATTCCGAGACATCCGTAGGCTTCGGCCAACTTGACGAAGTCGGGAACCATGATGGTGTCGGTTCCGGTGTGAAGGTCAGTGTTCGAATAACGCTGGTTGTAGAACAGGGTTTGCCACTGGCGAACCATTCCGAGCGAAGAGTTGTTGATGATGGCAACTTTGATCGGAATGTTGTTAATCGTGCAGGTGGCCAATTCTTGGTTGGTCATCTGGAAACAACCGTCACCATCGATTGACCAAACCAAACGATCTGGCTGACCAACCTTTGCTCCCATAGCGGCAGGAACCGAGTAACCCATGGTTCCGGCACCACCCGAGTTGAGCCATGAGTTCGGGCGTTCATACTTAATGAACTGCGCCGACCACATCTGGTGCTGGCCAACGCCGGCAGCAAAGATGGCCTCTGGGCCGCTTAGCTCACCGATTCGCTTGATCACGAGCTGAGGCGAAAGCTTGCCATCTTCAGGCTCGGTGTAACCAAGCGGGTAGCGCTCGCGAAGACCGTTCAAGAAGCTCCACCAGTCGCCAATCTCTGGCTTCTTACCCTTGAGGCTGTTAATCAGCTCGTCGGTAAGCTCGGTGATTACCTCTTTGGCATCGCCAACAATTGGCACATCGGCAAATCGAATCTTGCCGATTTCGGCTGGGTCGATGTCAACGTGAATCACTTTCGCGTTAGGTGCGAACGACTTGACGTCACCTGTGACTCGGTCGTCGAAACGAGCGCCGAGGGTGATTAGCAAGTCTGCCTTCTGCAGTGCTGTAACCGCAGGAACGGTGCCGTGCATACCTGGCATACCTAGGTGCTGGTCGTGCGAGTCAGGGAAAGCGCCTCGAGCCATAAGAGTTGTGGTCACGGGCGCACCGATTAGTTCGGCAAGTTTCAGCAGCTCTTTGTGAGCACCGGCGCGAATAACACCGCCACCAACATAGAGAATCGGTTTCTTCGAGTCTTTGATTAGGTTTGCAGCTGCCTGAATCTGCTTGCCGTGCGGTTTAGTGACCGGCTTGTAGCCAGGTAGGTCGATCTTTGGCGGCCAAACGAACTCGGCCGATTTCACCTGAGCGTCTTTGGT
>JBEDEQ010000105.1:0-3450 GCA_041175645.1 Actinomycetota bacterium
AACTACCTTGGTTAGCTCAGCATCGAAAATCGATGAGTGTGGGTCGGTGACGATGTCGCTCGAGACGATTGGGTCTTCGGTGTACATCAAGATTCCCTTCAGGGGGCCCTCTGCAGCAGCCTTGTAGGCAGCCTTGATTTCTTCGATGGTTACTTCGCGCTTCGATACCAAAGTTAGGTCGGTAATCGAGCCGGTTGGCACTGGAACGCGCAGCGCGTATCCGTCTAGTTTGCCCTTTAGCTCTGGCAGTACCAGGCCGATTGCTTTCGCTGCACCGGTAGACGATGGAACAATGTTAATCGCAGCGGCACGTGCGCGACGAAGGTCGCCGTGTGGGCCGTCTTGAAGGTTCTGGTCTGCGGTGTACGCGTGAATGGTGGTCATCAGACCGTTCTCGATACCAAAGCTGTCATTGAAAACCTTGGCTAGCGGGGCTAGACAGTTGGTTGTGCAAGATGCGTTCGAGATGATGTGGTGGTTCGCTGGGTCGTACAGGTGCTCGTTCACACCGATAACGAAGGTCGCGTCTTCACCAGTCGCAGGTGCCGAAATGATTACCTTCTTGGCGCCAGCTTCGATGTGCTTGCGTGCCGACTCTGCGTCGGTGAAACGACCGGTTGACTCGATGACGATGTCGACACCAAGGTCACCCCATCCGAGGTTTGCTGGGTCACGCTCGGCTAGAACCTTGATTACGGTGCCACCAACGTGGATGTTCTGACCTTCGACGGTCACTTCAAAAGGAAGACGTCCGGTAACAGAGTCGTACTTCAGAAGGTGCGCCAGCGACTTTGGGTCGCTTAGGTCGTTTACTGCAACGATCTCAAGATCGGTGCCCTTGGCAAGTTCGGCGCGAAGATAGTTGCGTCCGATTCGTCCAAAGCCGTTGATTCCAACACGAGTAGCCATTAGGTATCTCCCAGAGTGATTTAGCCCGCCATAGATAGGCGTTGCAGGTCTTGTTATTTAACCCTTTTGCTTCGCACCATTGGGAGCAAAATGTCAGTATCAGACTAGCAGTAGACCACTGGTTTTCGTGCGAGCCGCCTCGAAGCGCGCGGTGACATCTGGCCACGAAACGATGTTCCAGAAGGCCTTCACATATTCACCCTTGACGTTCTGGTAGTCGAGGTAGAAAGCGTGCTCCCACATGTCAAGCATCAGCAACGGGATGCTCGCTGGGGCTAGGTTTCCCTGGTGGTCGTAAAGCTGCTCGATGATCAGTTTTTCGCCCAGAACGTCCCATGCAAGAATCGACCAACCAGAGCCTTGGATGCCGAGAGCTGAAGCCGTGAAGTGTGCTCTGAAACCATCAAACGAGCCAAAGAACTCATCGATGGCAGCTGCCAATTCGCCGACCGGCTTGTCGCCGCCCTCTGGTGAAAGGTTTCGCCAGAAAACGGTGTGGTTCACGTGACCTGCAAGGTTGAAGGCTAGGTCTTTCTGGAGTTTGTTTACCCAAGTGAGATCGTTCTTGTCACGAGCCTCAGCAAGTAGGTCAAGAGCAGTGTTTGCACCGTTCACGTAGGCCAAGTGGTGCTTGTCGTGGTGGAGTTCCATGATTTTGCCCGAGATGTTCGGCTCGAGCGATCCGTAATCGTAGGTCAGGTCTGGAAGGGTGTACTTGCTCATTTGTTTGCTCCTTGTTCGGTGTTGTAAATCGAATCTTCTAGGGTGTTATTCCACGAGTGAGGAACTAATCGACATCATCGGGCAAGAATGCGTCTGTGCCAGGGATTCCAAGCTCTTCAGCCTTTTTATCAGCCATGGCTAGCAGTCGGCGGATGCGCCCGGCGATAGCGTCTTTGGTCATCGGCGGATCAGCAAGGTGACCCAACTCGTCGAGGGACGCCTGCTTGTGTTGGAGCCTCAAAGCGCCGGCGTAGGCCAGGTGCTTAGGAATGTCATCCCCGAGAATTTCTAGCGCGCGAGCGACTCGGGCACCGGCTGCCACCGCGGCCTGAGCGCTGCGACGTAGGTTCGCATCGTCGAAGTTGGCGAGGCGGTTAGCGGTTGCACGAACTTCGCGACGTAGGCGTAGTTCTTCCCATCGAAGAACTTGCGTGTGCGCTCCCATGTGGGTGAGCATCGCCGCGATCGATTCACCTTCGCGAACAACTACGCGATGCACCCCGCGCACCTCGCGCGCCTTCGCAATTAGGTTTAGGCGACGAGCAACGCCGACAAGAGCCATGGCGGCTTCGTTACCTGGAGCAGTGATTTCTAGGGCGGCAGAGCGTCCAGGATCGGTGAGTGACCCATGGGCGAGAAATGCTCCTCGCCAAATGGCTTGAGCCTCTTCAATTGACCCAGCAACTAGGGCTGCTGGTAGGCCTCGAACCGGTCTACCTCGAGTGTCGAGCAGTCCAGTCTGTCGGGCTAGAACTTCACCCTGTTCGGTTACGCGGATGATGTAGCGGGAACCCTTACGAATGCCGCCGGCCGACATGACCGAAAGCTCTGATTTGATGCCGTAAAGCTCGGCCAGGTCTTTGCTGACTCGGCGAGCAATTTGCGAATTGTCTAGCTCTGCTTCGACAACAATGCGACCAGACACCAGGTGCAGCCCGCCGGCGAAGCGCAGAATGGTTGCCAATTCGGCGTTTCTGAGTGACTTTTTCACTACCTCGATGCGAGCGAGCTCGTCTTTAACTTCAGCGGTCAATGCCACGGTTATTCCTTTCCAAGGTCGCGGTGCTTGACGCTGACGGCGACGTCGTCTAGTTCACAAAGTAGTTCTGCGATCCTCGCCACAACTGCTACCGAACGGTGTTTGCCACCCGTGCATCCGATTGCAATCATGGCGTAACGCTTGTTCTCGCGCATATATCCGGCCAAGACCGGCTTGAGTGCATCCACATAGTTGGTGATGAAATCTTCAGCGCCTTGCTGGGACAGTACGAAATCTGAAACCTGCTTATCTTCGCCATTGAATGGTCTGAGCGATTCGTTCCAGAACGGGTTTGGCAGAAAGCGCATGTCGGCTACGTGATCTGCATCTGCTGGTAAGCCGTGCTTGAAGCCGAATGACATCACGGTTAGCGAGAGTTTCTTTGCCGACTCGTCAGAGAAGAGGTCGGCCGTCTTAGTCGAAAGCTGGTGGATGTTCAGGTCTGAAGTGTCGATCACGAAATCTGCCTGCTCGCGAATAGAGACAAGCGCCGCTCGCTCTACGCCGATACCATCAAGTAAGGTTCCATTGCCTTGAAGTGGGTGTGGTCGACGCACAGATTCGAAGCGCTTCACTAGGGCAGAATCGGTCGCCTCTAGAAACAACAACCTTAGGTTCGGAACCTTGTTGCGCAGCTTCTGGAGGTGCTCGCTAAGTTCACTGAAAAACTCGCCACCTCGAACGTCAATGACCACGGCCAAACGAGGATTTGGAGTTTTGGTGAGGCTGAATAATTCGCTGATCGGCTCAAGCATTTGCGGTGGAAGATTGTCGACCAC
>JBEDEQ010000106.1:0-3445 GCA_041175645.1 Actinomycetota bacterium
ACATCGGTTCAGAGCTGGTCGGTGGCGAACTTCAGGTGATCGAAAGTGAATTCGGCCATGACGGATTCTTGATTGAGTTCGAAACCGTTGGCCCAATGCTGCGCAGTCTTCTCGAAGGCTAGATTTTTTCGACGACTTCTTTTCGCCTTGCCCCGAGCCGGGTTAGCATGACGTTCGCCAAAATCAGAGCGAGAATCAGCCCAATGTTGCGAAGCAGCAGAACCGAGGCCGAAACCGCCTCGAGTTCGAGCAGTGAACCATAGAGATAAGGGTAGACGAGCTGAGTCAGCAGGGTGATAGCGAGAATCAGAACCGAAGGCAGCCGCCAGTTGGGCACTCGATAGAGCACACCGAGCATGATCGGTACCACGAGCCACGAAATGAACTGCGGCGAACCGACCTTATTAAAGACGATGAGGTCGAGCGTTGCGGTGAGTGAACCCCAAGCCACAATTTCACCGAAGTTGGCTTTGGCTCGAAAGGCCAGGAAGATTAGAGCCGCAGTGATGGCCAGAGCACCGAATTGAACCAGGGTTGCCCAGAAAGCGACATCGGCCACCAGCGGACCAAAAACCTCGAAAGTCATCATCGAATGGTTGTAGTAAATGCCGGCGTCGCTTGCTCCAACCACGCCCAACCAAACCCATGGAGTCGCTAGTGGCGCCTCGAATTGAATTCCTCGACCGGTTTGACCAGTTATGAACGAGAACATGGCAGCGTTGCCGCCAAACAAGAACCCGATTAGCAAAATACCGGCGGATGTCGCGGCCGCGGCCAACAGGTTTTGCTTAGCCTTCTTCGACGCTGCAACCAGGGGCAGAAACAGCGCGATGGGCCAAATCTTGATCCAACCGGCAATGGTGAACCAGATTGCTGCGCGGGTCTGTGAGCCAGTCACCAGTGCCAATGCACCAACCACCGCCAAAAGAACGCTCACCGAATCAATTCGGCTGATAGCTACCGAGCCCAGCGCCAACGTGAAGGCAAGCCACAGGTACGCGACGCGATAGCGAACGTCTCGCTTTTCTTCGGTCTCTACTCGAAAAATCACCAACGAAACCAAAATCGCAATCATGGCGATAGCTCTGAGAACCACCCACCCGATTGTTAGATTCTGCGGGGCAAAGAGCCCAGCTACAACCATCGGCAAGAAAGCTGGAAACGGGTAAACCCAGGCACGATCAAGGCCCCACCAATGGCCGCCACCGATGAATGCGTCGAACCAAGGTTGGTAGGCATACGGAAGGTCACCCATCGGGCTGTTCGGAGAGTTGAAGCCCTGCCAAATGAGAAAGACATTCACCAGAACTGCGATCGACAGTAGTGCCGGCAGATTGTTCAGTGAGCGCTTCATGCGGGCATCCAGTCTCGAATCACGGTGCGAACCTGCTCGGCAACATCTAGTGCCACTACAGGCCCGGCCTCGGCCGCACGCATTGCAGCCTCGGAGTGAATATGCACGGCAAGTTCGGCTATGTCCAGAAGATCTGTCTCGCCATCGGCATTGGTCGCCAAGAGCGAGCCAAGTATGCCCGCGAGAACATCGCCGGTGCCCGCTGTGGCGAGTGCAGGCGAGTTGGGCCCGACGGCTCGAACTTCACCGTGCGGGTCGGCAATGAGTGTGGTGTTTCCCTTGAGCATGACGACCTGGTTGGTGATTGCGGCGGCGGCAACGACCGCTTCGTAATCAAGGTCGAAGTGCTTGCCAAAACGATCAAGCAGCCGGGCCAATTCACCGGCGTGCGGAGTCAAAATGCAGGTTTGAGGGGCAAGGCTCGAGTAATCAACCACCTCGAGCGCTCCCGCGTCGATAACCAGAGGGCAATTTTGCGAAGCGGCTTCTAGGATGTTCGCGACCTGTAACTCGTCATCGACGGGCACTCCCGAACCCAACACCCAAGCTTGGGCTCGACCGAATCCGGCGACCACTTCTGGGCGAACTTCGAGCAAAAGTTTTGTGACCGTTGTGGCAGCCACGTGACGAACCATTCCGACTCCTGTGCGCATCGCTGCGGTCACACCCAGAATCGCAGCGCCAGGAAAGCGCTCCGAACCCGTGACAAACCCAACCACGCCACGTGAGTATTTGTCATCACCAGACTGCGGTTGGTGCAGAAGATAACTCAGATGCTCGGCGACCATGCCACAACGCTACCAAGCCCCTTGCCCGAAGGCTGGTTTAGGCTAAAGGCGATTGGAGAATCATGGCCAGACTTTTTGAACCGATTAGGGTTCGCGACCTCGAGGTGCGCAACCGCATTTGGATTGCACCGATGTGCATGTACTCGTGCGAAGACCGCGATGGCATGCCAAACCAGTGGCACCTTGTTCACCTCGGATCGCGCGCAAGTGGCGGAGCGGGGCTGGTCATGTGCGAGGCGACTTCGGTAACCGCCGACGGCCGAATCACTCCATGGTGCACAGGAATCTGGAACGACGGACAAGCTGCGCGCTGGTCGGAGGTGAACGACTTCATTCACGAACAGGGAGCCAAGAGCGCAATTCAGCTCGCTCACGCCGGTCGCAAGGCATCGACCTACCGTGCATGGTCGGGTGAGAACTCGGTCGCTATCGAAGACGGTGGCTGGCCAACAGTCTCGGCAACCGACGAAGCATTCAACGGATACGCGGCTCCTCGAGCACTCACCACCGACGAAATTCCGGCTCTGGTTGCCGATTGGGTTGCAGCCGCAAAGCGTTCGGTTGAAGCGGGTTTCGATGCGATCGAAATTCACGCGGCTCACGGTTATCTGGTGCACCAATTTCTATCTCCGCTAACCAACAAGCGCACCGACATCTACGGCGGTTCACTTGAAAACCGAGCACGCCTGCTGATCGAAATCATCATCGGTATTCGGGCGGTTGTTCCTGAGGGTATGCCGCTGTTCGTTCGCTTCAGTGCAACCGACTACACCGAAGGTGGTTGGAACGAAGAAGATTGCTCACAGGTTGCTCGTTGGTGTGCCGATGCCGGCGCTGACCTGTTCGACATTTCGAGCGGTGGCCTAATCACCGGAGTGCAGATTCCGACCGGCCCCGGCTACCAGGTGCCGCTTGCCAACTTTGTAGCAGACCGGGTTGACGAGCCGGTTAGCGCTGTCGGTCAAATCACGGATGCCCGTCAAGCCGAGGCAATTCTCGCCGACGGCAAGGTTGAGGTCATCATGATTGGCCGCGCCGCCTTGCGTGACCCGTTCTGGCCGCTTCGCGCAGCCGCTGAACTCGGCGAAGAAGTTGACTACTGGCCAAACCAGTATTCGAGAGGTAAGTTTCCGACCGCTTAGTCGCGACGGGTGGCGTCTTGAACTTCGCCAACCAATTCTTCGAGGATGTCCTCTAGAAACAACACGCCGACCTCTCGACCCTGCGCGTCGAAAACGCGAGCCATGTGCGCGCCGACGCGTCGCATAGAGGCAAGAGCGTCTTCGAGCTCCATGGTTGCTGG
>JBEDEQ010000107.1:0-4259 GCA_041175645.1 Actinomycetota bacterium
AGGCCGAAAGTGATGATGCCGATAAACATCGAAATAGCGATGAACCCCATCCAGGCCATGGTGGCTTGCGCGTTCTTGATTTTTGGTTCGCGAAAGGCTGGAACGCCATTTGCGATTGCCTCAACACCGGTCAATGCTGCCGAACCAGAAGCAAAGGCTCGAAGCAACAAGAAGAGTACGAGCATTGAGTTGCTGACATCCTCGATGGCGACTACCTCGTATTCAGCCGAGGGCGCGACGATGGGTTGATTGGTCAGAAGCTTGAAGATACCAGTGCCCAGCATCAAAAAAACGGTGCTGATGAACAGGTAGGTAGGAAGTGCAAACGCGATTCCCGACTCACGTACACCGCGAAGGTTTACGGCGCACAACAAGATGATGAAGCCGGCGGCAATCTCAATTCTGAAAGGGTCGAGCTCTGGAAAGGCCGAAATGATGTTGTCGGTTCCGGCGGCAATCGATACTGCAACGGTGAGAACGTAGTCAATAAGCAGTGCTGAGGCCACGACGATGGCTGGCTTCTCACCGAGATTCTTCTTCGCCACCTCGTAGTCACCGCCACCTGATGGATACGCGGCGATTACTTTGCGGTAAGAGAGCACGACGATGGTTAGAAGTAAGACAACAACCGAGGCAATGGCTGGGGTGAATGACAAGAAACTGAAGCCGCCTAGGGCCAAAATCATGAGCATTTCTTGCGGGCCATAGGCAACCGATGAGAGCGGGTCGGAAGAGAAAATCGGTAGGGCTACCGATTTTGGTAGCAACTCCCCCTCAAGTTTCTTTGTAGAGAGCCTCTTGCCAAGCAAAAGGCGTTTTGGCTTGATTGATTCATTCACAAGCGAACAGCCTACTCTTTTAGGTCAAGGCGCGAGAGCGGTTGCATCAAGTTACTTAGCTGCTTGTTTTTCGTTTCTTCCAATGTTGAAGGTTGAGAAAAGGCCGAGCAACAAGAACGCAGCGGCAGCCCAAGCCGATGACTTTGCGCCATCGGTGAAGGCTTGGCCAGCATCCTCGGTGATTTGCTTAGCAACCTCGGGGCTTAGCGGTGCACCGGTAGCTGGGCTCTGCAGTAGGTCGGTTAGGCCAGGAATCACTCCACCGGCCGAGTCGACCACGAGCTCGACGATTTTGGCCGACTGAACATCGTCGGTCACCTGGTTGCCGATGCGAGTTTCGAGGCTCGACTGAACGCCGGTGAAAAGCATGGTGCCGAGAACGGCGATGCCGAGAGCCGAACCAACTTGACGAACGGTTGACTGCGAGCCAGAAGCCTGACCGATTTTGTCCATCGGTACATCGACCATGATCACGCCGGTTAGCTGTGCGGTGGCCATACCGACACCGATTCCATAAACGAATAGGAACGGAGCGATTGACCACATGCCGGCTTCGGTGCTGGCGAACAGCGCGATACCAACGGCACCGACGAGCTCAAGGGCTACACCGCCCTGAACCAAAACCTTTGGCGAAACCTTTCCGCTGAGGCCACCGGTAACACCCGATGCCAAGAAGGCACCGCCGGCGAGCCAAAGCAAGACGACGCCTGACTCGATTGGAGTAAGAAGTAGAACGTTCTGCAACCAAAGTGGAATCGCGAACAAGATGCCGAACTCACCCATAGAGATGATTAGTGCGGCAATCGAACCGTTTCTGAAAGAGCCAACCTTGAATAGGTCTAGGTCTAGTAGCACGGCCTTGTCGGCCTTTGCGCGAGAGCGCTCCCAAAGAACAAATAGAACGAAACCGACAGCCGAGATTGCCAGCGAAACCGGAATGATCGACAGACCGTCGGTTGGCCAGGCAAAGCCGCCTAGTTCGAACTGGTTTTTAGTCGAGGCATCCCACCAGCCATAAACGCGACCTTCGATAAGACCAAAGACGAGGGTGGCGAACATGACGACCGAAAGCAGTGCACCAACGACGTCGACGCCCGGCACACGCTGCTCTTGCTTCGACTCTTTGGCCCACCACCACAAACCGGCCATCACGATGAGGCCAAGCGGCAAGTTGATGTTGAAGGCCAAGCGCCATCCGTCATCGCCAAAGTCGGTTGCTAGCCAGCCACCGAGAACCGGGCCAACGGCCACCATTCCACCGATGGTTGCGCCCCAGACCGCAAACGCAATGCCGCGCTCTTTGCCCTGAAAGGTTGCGTTGACCAGCGAGAGAGTAGTTGGCAGCACCATTGAGCCACCGAAGCCTTGAAGCACGCGAGCCAGAATCATCGACGAAGCGTCTTCAGACAGACCTGCCCAAACCGATGCGGCCACGAAGATGGCGATACCGATCAGCAGCAGGCGCTTGCGACCTAAGCGGTCGGCAATCGAACCCCAGACCAACAGCAGCGCCGCGAAGACGAGAACGTAAGACTCTTGAACCCACTGCACCTCGGTTGAGTCGAGGCTTAGGGCGTTGATGATGCTCGGAAAGATGGTGTTGACGATCGTGCCGTCAATGATCACGAGCGAGATTGCTGCCGAGATAAATACCAGGGCGATCCAACGGCTGCGTTCTTTGGTCATATCGAGTCTCTCTATAGGTGTTGCGTAGCTTCTGAAATCTAGGCGATGGCGAGAATTACGCTCGCCGACAAGGCTAGTGCGATTCCAACCTGTTGTGTTCTCGCAATCTTTTCTTTCAAGATCACGCGAGCCAAGATAATGGTGCCCAGCGGATACAGAGCCGTTAACACACTAACCACGGTTAGCGAGCCGATGCGTGAGGCCAGCAGAAAGAACACGTTCGCCGAGGAGTCGAAAAGACCCGCAGCGGCGACCGCGAGCCAGAAACGGTGCATCCCCGTTTTCGACTCGGATGCTCGCACCCGACCGCGCTCGCGTACCAGCACCGCGATCAGAAAGAGCCCGAGCAGGCTCGCGCTCACTGCGCGCAACATGATCACCGGGGTGAGGCCCGAATTCTCGGGGGCTTGGTCGAGGCAAATCAGCACGGCACCGATGCCGGCACCGGCGGCGGCTCCGAGCAGCAGCGCTTGGGGAGTTGGCATGCGCACATCGGCACCCGGCACGAAGCCGACCAAAACCACTGCCACTAGAAGCAGCCCGATGGCGAGGTAACCCCAGGGGCTGAAGGTGTCGCCGAGGTAGAGCCCGAAGGCGGCTGGAACGATCGCCGAAATCACTGCGCTGAGCGGTGAAACGATTGAGATCGGCCCGAGGGCGAGCGATGCATAGAGGCAAGACATTGCGACGGCAGACCAAGCACCTGCCCAGATTCCCCAGCTCAGCGCATCCGAGTCGAAGCTAAACCCGAAGACGGGAATCAGCGTGACTAGAAAGACCAGACCGACTGCGCCAGAGACTGCCGTGACGGTGACGGGGCGGATGCGCCGCGAAGCGATTGCGCCAAAGAAGTCGGCGAAGCCGTAGACCAGCGAAGTGGCAAAGCCGAGTAGCACGGTGAGCATGGGCCTCCTTCGTGCATCAGCCTAGGGGTTGAAAACTTCAAGAAACAAAAAATCCCCAGTCGCGATAACTGAGGATTTTTGTGGCTCCGACCGGCATCGATCCGGTGACCTAACGATTTTCAGTCGTTCGCTCTACCAACTGAGCTACAGAGCCAAGGGCGAACAAACACCCAGCGATCCTGACGGGACTTGAACCCGCGACCTCCGCCGTGACAGGGCGGCGCGCTAACCAACTGCGCTACAGGACCTTGCTGCTTTTAGTACCGCGCTTTGGTGACCCCAACGGGATTCGAACCCGTGCTGCCGCCGTGAAAGGGCGGTGTCCTAGGCCTCTAAACGATGGGGCCAAAAAGCGCGATGCCGTAAAGCACCAAGAGCCAAGATTACCTGCCTTAGTGGCGATTGTGCAAGCCGAGCGTTACCTTTAAGTTATGACTGCTTCAACTCGGCGAGGTCGGATGCCGCGCATCCGCCTGATTTTGACGGCTACGGCCGCTATCGCCGGCATGTTCTTCACCTCAACCGTGGTTGGCCCAGCTTGGGCCGTGCCCGATTACCCGAGTGCCGAAGAGGTTGCAGCAGCCAAGAAAAAGGTCAGCGAAAAGCGCGCGATGATCGCCCGCCTCGAAAAATACCTTGCCGACCTCTCGGTTGAGTCAGATGCCCTAGCCACCACTGCGCTAATCAAGGCCGAGGCTTATAACCAGGCCCAAGACTCGGTCGACCTGATGAACACCCGCGTGAACTCGCTGCAGACCCAGGTTGACGCGGCCAACGCGCAGGCCGATCAGGCCCTTGAGCAACTCGGTCAACTTGCCGCCCAGATGTA
>JBEDEQ010000108.1:0-3427 GCA_041175645.1 Actinomycetota bacterium
TGTTGGAGTTGTCTGTGGTTGCAGCGCCGGCATTGGTGCCATCTCCGGCAGTTGCACGGGTATGGTAGTAACTGCCGCCGTAGTACCAGTCTGTGGAGGCATTTTTACCTAGTGTGGTTCCACCACCACCTCCGCCACCGGCTGTCACGGAACCGCCACAGTTTGCAGTAGAAACTGTTGCCTGATCAAAAGTAATTAGAGTCGAACCGCCGCCGCCTCCGGTTTCAGGAAAGTTTGTTGCAGCCACACCTTTTTGGCCGATGGTCATGCAGGTGTAAGTGGTGGCTGACATTGTTCGCGTGAACTGGTAAACCATTCCCTTACCGCCGTTGGTACCGCCTCCGGCAGCACCCGCGATTTCAAAGGTGTATCTTCCGGCAACGGGTGCAGTCCAGTATTGATTACTCTTTGCGTTCACATTGAAGTAGGCGGTGTTATCTTCAAAGCTTGATGTAGCGTAGGCCGTTTGGCAAAGGGTCAGCGTTGGGCCGGTGCTGCCTACGGCACCACAGGGCGTGAAAGTCCAGCTGGTGAATTCGTAGTTGCCCACGGCAGCTGCGGGCTGAGCGGTGAAGTTAGCCCCTGCGATCGCGGTGGCCAAAGTTGCCAAAACAACGAGGGCCTTTCTCAGGCGCTCGCGCACGTTGCCCCTTTTAAACCGCAATGTTGCTCCACAAGTTTCCACACAAGTTGCCGAAGCCTCGGCGACGCTTAATTACACAAGCGCTACCTGAGTGCACTTGCCTAAATGTTGGGTAAACCTTAGGTGTCAAGACATGGCGTCAAATGTCGGTCTGCGGCTGCGCATCCGCGTTGTTGGGCGAGAATGAAGTGAGAGAAACTTGAGTAACAACTAAGTCAGGTAAAGCCTTGTTAGAGCGTCAAATTGTGATCGTCGAAGACGACGACTTTTTGCGCTCTCTGATCGCCAGCTACCTCGAACAACACGACTTTTCGGTGGCGACTGCTCGCACCGCGGTCGAAGCCGCCAAGGTCATTAAAGAAGTAGACCCCGATGCTCTGATTCTCGACATCGACCTGGGTGATGCTCTGACCGGCATCGATGTTGCGCGTAGATTTGGCCGAGCCGATCAGGGTGTTGCCGTGGTGTTTCTCACCTCCATCTCTGACTCGCGTTTCGTTGAGGGTGACATTGCCAAGGAGTTTCCGAAGGCTTCGTATTTGAACAAGGGTTTGTTGAAAGACCCCGCGCTACTGATTGCGGCACTCGAAGGTGTTCTGGTTGGCAACGCGGATGCTCGCATCAGGCACGATCGCAACCCGGAGCGACCATTCGCGGCTCTGACCCAAACGCAAATTCAGGTGCTGCAGCTTGTGGCATCGGGCAAAACCAACCGTCAGATTTCAGAACTGCGCGGCACTAGCATCGAAGCCACCGAGGCAATCATCGCTCGAATCATGCGAGCACTGGGCCTTGACTCGGCAGTCGAGCAGAACTCTCGAATCTTGGCGGCCCGCACGTATATCGAAAAGGTCAACTTTCCTTATCGCGATGGGTCAATTAAGTGACGCGTTTTGGCTTGTTCGATTCGGCTTGGCTGGCCAGCAAATCTGGAGGTGGCGTCGCGCTCGCCGGCACCATTGCGGCGAACTATTTTGTGACCGGGTTTCTGGTTCAAGATGCGTCACTCACATACAACGGTCTGAATGTGCACTTATATGACGCTCTATTTGGCGTCGTGATGGCCGCTTCGATTCTGCTCTTTTCTAACTTGGGTCGATTGCCTGGTTGGTCACAGCTGACATCGAATCTTGCGACTTGGCTATCAGCATCAACGGCAACGGCGTTCGCTGCCCCGACGGTGCTTTCACTCGTCACAGCAGCTCCCGCCCCAAGCTGGATTTGGGAGTCGGTGCCGGCAACCATCACGTCATTGCTGGCGAGCTGCTTGGTGTTCACGCTGCTTATCGCAGGCATTAACGAGGGGCGGGCCAATCTTCGACTTTTGCGTCGAGCTCAGCTTGAGCTGGTGGCTGTGCGGTCATTCTCGGCTGACAAGTTCGATAGATTCGCGGCTGAATTGCGTAACCCGGTTCGTGAGCGGGTTCTCGCTTTGGTTTCTGAAGCCAAATCAACGTTGCTGGTACAGGCTTCAAAGCCAGCTGACGTGTCTGACCGTTTGTTCGCATTTCTCAACTCTGAACTCAGGCCCTTGATGGGTGCACTTGCAGATGGTTCAGTGGCCTCGACTGAGCAACTAAAAGTGCGTTCGCGCAAGCTGCCAAAGTTGGCCCGCTCGGTCAACAAGGTCACGTTCTCGCAGTCGCAAAACCCTGTTGCCATTTGCCTAATCATCGGCCTCTACATGGTGCCGTCGATGGCGTTTTTCGGTGGCCAAGCTGGATTGTTTGCCGAACTTCTAGTTCTTGCATCCGCTGCAACACTGTGGATTACCGTCTCGACATTGCTCGGACAGCAATCGGGCGACTGGCGTCTCTGGGCTTTGCTAAACGGGCTGTTGTTTGGGTTCAGCACGTTGTTGCTTGTGGTCTACTCGGGTCTTTTTGGCGACCCGCTAACTTTTGACATTGTGGTTGCGACATCGGTTAGCAGCGGTTTAATGGCTGCAGTGGCCAGCTCACTGCAGTCGCTGATAGTTAGGCGTTCGAGCATTGCGACTGCCACAGAGTCAATAAACGCAACTCTTCGAGAAGCGGTTGCTGCCATGGATGCCCGTATCGTTCAACTTCGCACCAACGTCTCTCGCCACTTTCACAACCAGGTTCAGGCGAAGATCGTGGCTCTTGCACTCAAGCTTGCGGCCGAGCCAGCGCTAGATGACGGAGTGCGAGCGCAAGCTGCTGCCGGCTTCGAAGAAATCGAGCAAGCTCTTGATGTTTCTGAGCAAAAGGCAGTCGCCTTCGAGGCTCAAGTTGCCCAACTAGCCGAGTTTTGGCAGGGCGCGCTCGAGCTCGAAATGCAGCTCGACCCATCAGCTGCCGAACTTCTGAATGCCGACGCAAACCTGGCCGTGAGAGTGGTCGAAGTGATGCGCGAAGGATTGACGAATGCGGCTAAACATTCCACGGACGGCAAGGTGACAGTAGCCCTCGAGCGCGACGGGTCGCAGGTGCTTCTTCGAATGACAAATCTTCGGTTCGATGGCCTCGAAACCTTGGCCCCAACCGGTATCGGTGCGGCGACAATTGGCGAGGCATCCACGTCTTTCACAAGCGGGCCTCAAGGCGAAAGTTTTGTGCTCGAAGCGAGGTTCGAATGAAGCCACTGGTTTTCGGCCACCGAGGCGCTTGCGCCTATCGCCCAGAGAACACGCTGGAGGCGTTCGCGCTTGCCTATGAACAGGGTGTCGCTGCGATCGAGTGCGACATTGTGCCGACCAAAGACCACGCCCTCGTGCTGCGTCACGAGAACGCGCTTTCTGGCACCACCGACGTTGCCACCCGC
>JBEDEQ010000109.1:0-3550 GCA_041175645.1 Actinomycetota bacterium
ATGATCGTGCTGATGACTGCATCGCAGTTCATCACCCAAAAGCAGATCATCTCGAAGAACCAGACGCCTGCCAACTTGCAGAACAGCCAGTACATGCAGACTCAGAAGATCATGCTGTGGTTGTTCCCAATCATGTTTGCCATCTCAGGTGTCTCTTTCCCACTCGGTGTTATGACCTACTGGCTGGTCTCCAACTTCTGGACCATGGGCCAGCAGTATGTGGTCATCAAGAACATGCCAACCCCTGGTTCGCTAGCTCACGAGCAGCGTCAAGCACGTCTTGAGGCAAAGGGCAAACTACCTAAGCCAGAGATCGTCGACGTAGCCGAGATCGAAGTAGAAACCAAGGGACAGCGCCAGCAGCCTGTCTCAAAGAAGCGTAAGAAGAAGTAGGAATCATGACTGAGAACGAAAAAGACATCGTCGAGGATGCACCAGAGGTGCTTGAGGCCGACGCCGTTGAGATAGACGCCGAAATCAACGAAGGTGGCGCAGACCGCGAGCCTCGCAGCGCTGCAGCTCTTGAAGAAGAAGGCGACATTGCCGCCGACTACCTTGAGGAATTGCTAGACATCTTCGACCTTGATGGAGACATCGACATCGATGTGCGCCAGGGACGCGCTTACCTAGCTATTTCGAGCGAAGACCCAAAGAGCAACCTTTCTCTCATTGCCGAGCCTGAGACCGTTGAGGCATTGCAGGAGCTGACCCGTTTGGCCGTGCAGGTCAAGACAAACTCATTCAGTCGCCTGATTCTTGACGTCGGCGGCTCGCGCCAGAAGCGCGTTGACGACCTAACTCGCATCGTGAACCGCATCATCGACAAGGTAAACGACCTCGGTGAACCAGTACACATGAAGCCGATGTCTTCATACGAGCGCAAAATCGTTCACGACCTAGTGTCGGGAGCCGGTCTGGTGTCAGAGTCTGAAGGCGAAGGCCGCGACCGCCACATCGTGGTCAAGCCAGCCAACTAGAACCTTCAAGCAACGGGGTCTGCCTAGTTCAGACCCCGTTTCTTTTGCCCTGAAGCCAGTGACGCTAAAGCCGATGGTTTCACGTGAAACATAAGAAGATTGAGACATGGATACACCACAGCAGAGCAACCCGAATGAGTCGTTCGAGCCAGAAGTAGAACCCTCGGTCGCCGCGGCCATTTTCGGCGATCGACTGCCAATGGCCCGCGCCTATGCTGCTGCGTTGGTTAGAGACAGCGACCTTCTCGGCCTTCTCGGCCCTAGAGAGATGCCTAAGCTCTGGACCCGCCACATTCTCAACTCGGCTGTTGTCGCCGAGTTGGTACCCGCAGGTAAATCCGTTGCCGACGTGGGTTCCGGCGCTGGCTTGCCAGGCATTCCGATGGCAATTGCCCAGCCGGATGCTCATTTCACGTTAATCGAACCGATGGAGCGTCGCAGCGACTGGCTCAAGCAGATTTCTTCAGAACTCGGCCTTGCTAACGTCACAGTGCTTCGTGCCAGAGCCGAAGAAGTCGGAGATGTTTTCGACTTGGTGACTGCTCGCGCGGTGTCGGCGCTACCCAAGCTGCTGAGGCTGACAGTTCCGATCACGAATAATGGCGGAAAAGTGCTTGCCCTAAAGGGTTCAAAGGCCTCCGAAGAGATTGAAGAAGCCAAGAAGTTAGCGAAAAAGCTGAAAATCTCTGGATTCGAAGTTGTGCACACTGGTAAGCAGTTTCTTGCCGAGCCCACTTTGGTAGTCGTTACTACGCTAATCTGAACCTCTGGATGGAAAAGAACCGATGACAAACAACGAAAACCCGCAAACTGAGGCCGAGCGCACCGCCGTCACTCAGCCGACTGTTGTTTCTGGCCACGGTTACCCAGCAAATCGCGATGAAACCAGCCCATCACCGACCGGTTGGCATGCATCTGGAGCCAACTCAACCGCTCCGGGTTCACTCGGAACCCTCGAGGAGGTTTCACGTGAAACATCCCGATGACTTTATGAACGACACCCCGTTGGCCCGCGAATTGTCCGAAGGCACCGCAAAATTGGCCGCTATCGATGCAATGGTGTTGCCAAAACCCCAGAGAACCCGTGTTTTCACGATTTCTAACCAAAAAGGTGGCGTCGGCAAGACCACGACAACAGTAAACATCGCCGCCGCTCTAGCCTCAAAGGGCCTAAGAGTGCTGGTGATCGACCTTGACCCACAGGGAAACGCTTCTACAGCGCTCGGAATCGAACACCACGCCCAGGTTCAAAGCATCTATGAGGTTTTGGTCAACGACATCCCGCTTGAATCGGTCATCAAGGTGTCACCAGAAGCCCCCGGCCTAACCTGCGTGCCGGCCACAATCAACCTCACCGGTGCCGAGCTTGAGCTTGTTTCGCTAGTCGCCCGCGAACAGCGCCTTCGCAACGCCATCGAACACTATCTAGAAACCACGATTACCCCGCCCGACTACATCTTTATCGACTGCCCACCTAGCCTTGGTCTGCTAACCATCAACGCCTGGGTCGCCGCTAAAGAGGTCCTGGTGCCGATTCAGTGCGAGTACTACGCACTAGAGGGTGTCGAGCAGCTTCAGAACTACATCGCCATGATTCGCAAAGCTCTTAACCGCGAACTCGTGGTTTCAACCGTGCTATTGACCATGTTCGACAGCCGCACCCGTCTAGCCTTGGATGTCGCCAACGAAGTGCGCGGATACTTTCCTAAAGAAGTGCTAGATGCGGTCATCCCGCGTTCTGTAAGGGTTTCAGAGGCCCCGTCTTATGGCAAAACAGTGGTTACCTACGACCGTCGTTCGGCCGGAGCAATCGCATATCTTGAAGCAGCAGCAGAAATCGCAATCAGAGGAGCTCAAAGTGGCAGATAAAAGAGGCGGCCTAGGTCGCGGCATCGGTGCACTTATCCCAACATCAGAGGTTCCGGGCGAGCGCCCGATCGACGTGTTCTTTCCGGCCGGGGGAGTGAGCGAAGCCAACTCCCAATCGGGCGAATTGTCTAATGAGTCGAATCTGGTGCCAGTACCAGGCGCACGTTTTGGCCAACTCGATGTAGACGCAATCACTCCAAACCCAAAGCAGCCTCGCTCGGTCTATGAGCCAGAGGCATTCGCCGAATTGGTTCACTCGATTCGCGAGCTAGGCGTGCTTCAGCCAATCGTGGTGCGCGACCTTGGTGAGCGCGACGGCAAGCCTGCCTATGAGCTCATCATGGGTGAACGCCGTCTACGAGCTAGCAAAGAGGCGGGTTTGGCCAAGATTCCGGCCGTTATTCGCGAGACTGCCGACGAAAACATGCTGCGCGATGCCCTTCTCGAGAACTTGCACCGCAGCGACCTCAACCCCCTAGAAGAGGCGAGCGCATACCAGCAGCTTCTCGAAGATTTCGGCATCACCCAGGATGAACTAGCTGATCGAATCGGTCGTTCACGCCCGAAGATCACCTGCTAGCGTTCAGCTAAAGGTTGCGGCCGGGGTTTTGAGCGCAGGTCACGCCCGCGCCATCCTCGCCCTCGAATTTGAGGCCGCAATGGAGGCAATGGCCGACAAGGTGGTCAAGCAGGGCCTTTCGGTT
>JBEDEQ010000110.1:0-3406 GCA_041175645.1 Actinomycetota bacterium
GAGGATGCTTCGCTTACCGGTCGTCAAAGTGCCAGTTTTATCGAACAGAACGACATCTGCTCGGCGAGCGCTCTCGAAGTCGATGCGGTTGCGAATAAGCAACCCGCTGCGCGCCGCCTTCGCAGTCGTGATTGCGGTGACCAATGGAATCGCTAGACCGAGGGCGTGCGGGCAGGCGATGACCAGCACGGTAACCACTCTCTCGAGCACGAAGTCTGGGGTTTGGGTTCCGAGAATAGTCCAGACGATTGCCGTAATCGCCGCTGATGCGAGTGCCAAGTAGAACAGCCATCCGGCTGCTTTGTCGGCAAGTGCTTGCACCTTCGACTTCGACTCTTGAGCCTCGGCGACAAGGCGCATGATTCCGGCAACCAGAGTGTCTGAACCGACCGCGGTGACTCGCACGGTCAGCGCGCCCTGTCCGAGCTTTGCGGCCGACGCGTTGATTGTTCCGGCGATTACAACGTCGCCCTCGGTTTTCTCAACCTCGGCTGATTCACCGGTAACCATCGATTCGTTCACCCGAGATGAACCCTGAACGATTAGACCGTCGGCCGGAACCGAAGCACCTGGGCGAACCAACACGATGTCGCCAACTTCGATGCTCGAACGCGGAACGCGCGTTATCTGCTCGCCTTCGATCAGGTCTGCCGTGCTTGGCAACAGTGCCGCTAGGTTTTCCATCGAGTTTTGAGCCTTCATGATCGAAGACATCTCGATCCAGTGCCCGAGCAACATGATGGTGACCAGCGAGGCGAGCTCCCACCAGAAGTCCATGCCGGCAATCGGCGAACCGGCCAGCTCGAAACCGGTGAGGGTCGCGCTGTAGCCGAACGCCACAATCAGAGCCATCGCGATCAGAGCCATCATTCCGGGTTGCTTGGCCTTGATTTCTTGCCAGCCGGTGGTCAAGAACACTCGGCCGCCAGTGAAGAACAGAATCGCACCGGCCACTGCAGGAATGAAGTTGCTGAAAGGGAACGAGACGGCTTGGTATCCGAAAATCATCTGAATCGCGTGCGAGAAATAGACGGCCGGCACGGTTAGTGCAAAGGCGAACCAGAACTGCTTCTTGAAAATGGCAGGGTCGTGGTGTGAGTGGTCGCCGTGACCGTGATGGCCAGCGTGACCAGCGTGGTCGGCGTGCATGTCGTGGCCAGTGTGAGCCGAACGGTCGTCGTGTTCGCCGCCATGCTCGCAACATGCGTGCCCAACCTGAACCTCGCCAATTAGGTGGTGCTCTTGGTCGCACTTGCACTCATTTGGTGGGCAGTGGCACTCGCCACCCGGGTTGTGATCGCAAGAACACATCAGCCCAGCATCACCCTCGTGCGCGGTGCAGGCTTTCTCGTGCGCGTGCGCGTGAGGTTCGTCGTGCATGTGCTTGTGCTGCTCGTTGTTCACTTTGGGCCCGTCTTGTTCACGCCAACCTGCGCCGAAAATCAGGCGCAGCTGCCCTTCGATATTAACTCGGATGCTCGCACCGCAGTATTCTGGGGCAATGCGAATCACCAAGCACGGTCATGCCTGCCTCGAGCTCGAGAAAGACGGGCAGCGCCTCATCATCGACCCTGGCTTTTACACCGAACCGATGGGCGATGTGCAAAACGTGGTCGCGATCGTCATCACACATCAGCACGACGACCACTGTTATGCCGAGCAGGTGCAGAGCATCCGCGCCAGCAACCCCGAAGTGAAAATTTTTGGCACTGACGAGGTGCGCACCAAGCTGGCCGACCACCCGGTTACCGCCGTTCACCACGGCGACTGGCACGAGGTGGGGCCGTTCACGCTCGAGTTTTTCGGTGACCTGCACCAAGAGATTCACCGAAGCATTCCGATCATTCAGAACACCGGTGTCATGGTCGACGACCGTCTGTATTACCCGGGCGATTCATACACCCAGCCCGACCGCCCGGTAGAAATGCTGGCCTGCCCTACCTCTGCACCCTGGCTAAAGATTGGCGACGTGATGGATTTCGTTGCAGCCGTGGGGCCGCGCAAGAGCTTTGCAACCCACAACGCCCTGCTCAGCGACCACGGGCACGCGCTTAATAACGGTCGCGTCAAAATGGTGACCGAAGCTGGGGGCGGCGAGTTCACCTACCTTGAAGTTGGCGAATCTCTCGAGTTTTAGAGAGCGGATGCTGCGCCTACGCAGCCGCGAATGGCAACCTAGCCGATCGCAACCAGCAAGCTTGCTAGCAGCAGCACGAACGCAACCGGCGCCCAGAGGGTCTTCTCTTTTTGACTAGGCGAAAGGCCATTGGCCAGCAGGCTCAAGACGTTTAGAACGACGAGCGCCCAGTTGGCGATGCCGTTTAGTCCAGCATCCAAGAATTTTGTGAACACGCCAACCTGGGCGAGGTAGTGCCCGACGATGCCAACGTAAAACAAGAGCGTGAAGGCGCTGCCTACTCTGAACGAGGTCGGCAACTTGCCCTTGTGCTGACCGCCGAAGGCATATTCACCCCAAGGTGCACCTGCGATAAGGGCGATTTGAAATAGTGAGACGACCGAGAAGGCGATGATGGCGGTCCATGCGCCGAGCGTTACGAGGTTCATGGCTCAATGATGCCATCGTGCTCAGCGACTCGAAGCCCGGTTAAACAAAAAACCAGCCGATTTCTCGACTGGTGATTTTGCTGGGGTACCTGGACTCGAACCAAGAACAAAGGATCCAGAGACCTCCGTGTTGCCAATTACACCATACCCCAAGGTATGAAACCGAGCCTGAGCTCGATTGTTCAGTTTAGTCGGTGCAGCGAGTTCGAGCAAACGCCTGCAAACGCTCGATGGTTTCTGCCTTGCCAAGAATTTCCATCGACTCAAACAGAGGTGGCGAAATGCGGCGACCCGAGATTGCGGTGCGAAGTGGGCCAAACGCGATGCGCGGCTTCAGCTCGAGCTTTTCGATCAGCGCGGTGTTTAGCGCCTGCTGAATGTTCTCGGTGGTGAACTCGTCGATCGCTTCGAGCGCTTCACCGGCGTGAAACAGCACGGCGTTGGTGTTCTCGGGCAAGCCTTCGAGTGCATCCGCGTCGTAGCTAATCTGGTCGGACTTCACAAACAAGAAACCGAGCATCGGTGCGGCTTCACTCAAAACCACGATGCGCTCTTGGATGAGCGGGGCAGCGGCCTTCAAAATCTCAGCCTGCTCGGCGGTGAGCTCTGCACCCACAACACCGTCTTTTTGCAGGTATGGCACCGAGCGCGCAGCAAAGTCGTCGGCCGAAAGCAGTCGGATATGCGCTGCATTGATGGCATCGGCCTTCTTTTGATCGAAGCGGGCCGGGTTCGGGTTCACATTTGCGACGTCAAAGTTTTCGGCAAGTTCTTGCAGGCTAAAGATGTCGCGCTCGGCGCTGATGCCCCATCCGAGCAGTGCCAAGTAGTTGAGCAAGCC
>JBEDEQ010000111.1:0-3384 GCA_041175645.1 Actinomycetota bacterium
CGCACTTGTCTGGGGGACAAGGGGTCGCCGGTTCAAATCCGGCTAGCCCGACAATAGGCATAAACTTCTCACTATGGTCGAACAAAAATCACTACTTCACGAGCTGAAGACCATACCCAACATGCTCAGTCTCTTGAGGCTGGCGCTCGTGCCAGTGTTTCTGCTGCTGGTTTTGAGCGAGCAGGAGGGTTTGGCGCTGATCACCCTTATCGTCGCTTCTGCAACCGACTATCTTGATGGCTTTCTAGCTCGCAAACTCAACCAAACCACCCGCCTTGGAGCGCTCTTAGACCCAGCCGCTGACCGACTCTACATTCTTGCCACGCTGATTGGATTGGCAGTTACCGGCAACATTCCGGTTTGGCTGCCTTTCGTAATCATTGGCAGGGATGTTCTACTCGCGATCACCGTTCCTGTACTCGCCAAATACGGCTATGGGCCATTGCCCGTGCACTATCTTGGCAAAGCTGGCACTTTTGCGCTCCTCTATGCCTTTCCACTTTTGCTTCTGGCGCAGGTCTGGCAAGACGCGCAGTTTGTGATTCTGCCGCTGTCTTGGGCCTTCGCAATCTGGGGCATTGGCCTTTACTGGTGGTCAGGCGTACTATACGTGAAGCAAGTTATTTCTGTGGTTTTCGAGGCCAGAAAAACCTATTAGGCTAATCAAAATAAGGAGGGAGTTCTCAACATGTCAAACCAGCATTTCGACGAAAACGAAGTCGAATCGACACAGCGATTTGGCAACGACCTCCTTCCCGAAGACGAATCTGGGCTGAACTCAGAAGAGCACAGTGCCATCAACAGTCTCCCGTCTGGTCACGCACTGTTGATTGTGAAACGCGGTTATGAAGAGGGCTCGCGCTTTCTTCTCGACTCAGATGTAGCAACTGCTGGACGTCACCCGAACGCTGACATTTTTCTTGACGACGTAACGGTTTCGCGCAAGCACGCGGAATTCGTTCGAAACGGCAAAACCTTCTCGGTCAAAGACCTTGCCTCATTGAATGGCACTTATCACAACGGCAAGCGCGTAGATGAAATTGCGCTAACCGACGGTGACGAAGTTCAGGTGGGCAAGTTCAAGCTGACTTTCTTTGCAGCGAAGGCAGATAAGTAAGCCATGGCTCAAGTCGCTCAAGTCACCTCAATCAACGCGCGTTCGGCAAAACTGCTGACCATCGGCCAAGTGCTATCACTTCTGCAGCCAAACTTTCCAGATCTGTCTCCTTCGAAGCTTCGCTTTCTTGAAGAGCAAAAACTAGTTTTCCCGCAAAGAACCGAATCTGGTTACCGAAAGTACACCGAGCAAGATGTCGAGCGAGTAAAGATTGCGCTTGAACTTCAGCGAGACAAGTACTTACCGCTGAAGGTCATCCGTCAGTACCTTTCTGACATCGATGAGGGCAAGACCCCAACTTTGCCTGGAACCAATGCAACAGTCACCGACCACCTGCGTCAGGCTCCAACTAAAAAGTTCACTGAACTTGAGTTGATTGCAGAAACCGCGATCACGCCGGCTTTGATCGAGGATGCTCGCCAGGTTGGCCTTCTCACTGAAGCCCCGTATGTCGCGGCCGATGTTGAAATCGCCAAAGCTATCGTTCACCTACAGCGCTTCGGTATCGCTCCTCGCCACCTTCGTGGAATCAAAGCGGCGGCAGACCGTGAAATCGGCATCATTGAGGGCGTAGTCGCTCCGGTTTTGGCCAAGCACGACACGGCTAGCCGTTCCAGAGCAGCGCACTATGCGCTCGAGATTTCTAACCAATTCGCAGCTATTCACTCGGAATTGGTGCGCTCGGTCATCTCGAAGATGGACCAGTAGCAAACCGCGACACGCCGAACCTTGAAATTAACGGGTGTTTAGGCTTGCCTTAGCCAACAATTAAACCTGTACTTGAACCTGAAGGAGAGCGATGTCAGCAGACGACACCCAGCCTCAGGCCGACTACACCCAAGACATGTTGTTCACCGAGGGCCTTCCTGCGCTCGACCCGAAGCTCGGTTACCGAGGAATCCCGGCTGCATCAGCCGCAGGCATTTCGTATCGTCAGCTCGACTATTGGGACCGCACGGGCTTGGTTCAGCCAACCGTGCGCCACGCGTCAGGCTCTGGTTCTCAGCGCCTCTACGCATTTCGCGACATCCTCGTTTTGAAATTGGTCAAGCGCTTGCTCGACACTGGAGTATCGCTGCAGCAGATTCGCCTAGCCGTTGACCAGTTGCGCGCAGCCGGTTTTGGAGACCTTGCCAAGATCACTCTGATGTCAGACGGCGCTCGAGTTTACCTGTGCACCACCCAAGACGAAGTTATCGACCTCGTCGGTCGCGGTCAGGGTGTTTTTGGAATTGCGGTTGGTCGTGTGCTTCGCGAAGTTGAGGCGACCCTGGTCAACATGACCCCGTCTTCACTCGAGGACATTGACGAGCTTGCTGCTCGTCGAAGCGCAAAACGCGCCGTTTAGTCTGAAGAGCCTGCGCCGTCTGAGCCTGAGCTAGAATCACTGACCTCTGTCGCAACATCCGCGCTTAAATCACTATTCGCATCGTCGTTGTCAGCGTTTGATATCAGATCGTCGAGTGGGTCATTCTTCGGTTTATCTTCACCGTCGTAATCGCTTCCCATCAGCACTGCCAAAGGTGAAGCTTCAATTCCTTTGCCTCGCTTGAGTTTCATGCGGCGCTTCTCTTTGCGGTTGCGACGTGACTTTTCGTAATCTTCGTCGTACACACGTTCGGTGAGATCGAGCATCAGGGCGTCAAGCACGTGATCAAAAGAGGCTGCGATCGACGCCGCGGTGTCGCCTGGCCAAGAGTGAATTGGCATCGCTGCACCCTGGGCCTGCTGCATGGTCGACTTTTCTTCGAACAGCTGTGGTAGTAGCTTGCCCGGGTATTTCTCGTTCAGCTCGGCGACGCGAAACTGGTGTTCTTTGCTGAGCGGCTTGTAGCGGTTCACGACTACGCCGAAAATCTTGAGTCGTCGAGTGATTGCCTTGCGAAGTTCGTTTACTGCGCGGATGCTGCGCTCTGCCGCCACAACCGAGAACAGGCTCGGCTCGGTGACAATCAGAATGCGATCTGAGGTAACCCATGCGGTTTTGGTGAGCCCATTGATTGAGGGGGGAGTGTCAATGATCACTAGGTCGTAGTCGGCCTCGATGCGCGCCAACGCTTCTTCTAGCTTCCATAATTCGCGAACCGAAGGGCTAGGTGAATCAGCCTGTTGAACCTTGGGGCTACCCACCATGACATCGATTTTTGTGGAGTGAATTTTCGCCCAAGTACTAGATACGATTGCTTTATGCACAACGTTGTGTTTGGGCGATTTCAAAACGTCGGCACAAGTCTCGTTGAACTCCCCAATGGCGCCTAAACCGGTAG
>JBEDEQ010000112.1:0-5858 GCA_041175645.1 Actinomycetota bacterium
GTTATTGGAGACGTCGCATAGCCCGGTCGAGTGCGCCTCACTGCTAATGAGGTAGGGATCTTAAAGTCCCTCGGAGGTTCAAATCCTCTCGTCTCCGCAGAAAACAAGAAAACCCACCACATAAAGTGGTGGGTTTTCTTGTTTACGAAGCCCCGCCATGCGTAGCAATACGTTGGTGAGTTTTTCTAGTCGTCAGCTAGGTCAGCATTGCGCTGATGTTTGCGGGTTAGCAGGCCCACACGCGTTGTACTCGAGGCTGCGGTTTCGCTTCGGGTTGCTGGCACAGTTGCGGTGATCACACAAGAGCCAAAGGTGAATCTGGAAGCGAGTTGCATATGGGTGCTCGTCACCTTCACGACTCGGCACATGCCCGTGCTCTTGAAAACGGGGATGCGTCCGCTGGCAGTTTCGTAACGCAGCGAGATTGTGCGTCCCTCCCAGATTTGCGACTTAGACGCCATGGTGACCTTGTCTTTCAGCAGAACTAGCCCTTGGTTTACAGTCGCGCTAGCACCGGTGAACCACTCGTTTTCGTATAAACGTGCCTGAACCTTGCATTTACCCTCACCTGCGTTAGCGCGAACCCGAGCCCATCGGTCAGTTGCTTCGATTAGCGCGCAGTTGCCGTCGATGAACCAACTGACAGGGCGCTTCGTGTTGCCTTGGGCAGTCAAAACCATCTCTTTTTTGTAGACCAGCCCCGTTGCCACAGTGCCGGTGAGTGAGATCGTCTCTACCTTTTTGATCATCGGAATGCGGACTTCAATGTATCCACGGTCCCACGTGGCGTCTTCTTCGGTATTGCCCTTAACGATGCAATCGGAGTTCACGCCAGTGGCTCGCACCCTAAACTTCGGCCCATTCTGGCTAATCATCTGGCAAGGCCCCTCAGCCCACCACCAAACCTGTTTGCCAGAGGTGCTGGTGCCGATGAATTCGCGTTCGCTTTCGTATTGCATCGGGCTGGTCGTCAGGTCGGTGGATAGCTTGTCGACCTTCTTTGGTTGGGGCACGGTGATCGTGAACGCCGGAGATACAACCCCGAACTGCATTCCGTATTGCAAGTCGTCGATTTGAACGAAGTAGTAGCTGTACGTTTTGCCAGCGTCCGAAGCGTTGAATCGATCCACCAACTCTGGCGACGTAGCAGGCATGTATTGCATCTTGCCGTCAGACCGAAAGAACACGATGCGTTCGGCGTCGGTGTGCTTTGTAAAGCTGATCGCGACTTCTTTAGCGGAGATGCTTTTTACCGACAACCCGGTAACTGCGGGCAACTCGGGCGGATAAGCGTAAAACCAATGCCACGGGCTCCAGACTCCAAGTGGCGAGCCATTCGCACTTCCAACGGCAATTCTGAACGAGTTGGTCAACCCAGTTTTTAGTCCGACCATGCTGGCCGAAGTTTCGGTAGTGGTCTTCCACTCCCCGGCCCCAGCGTCGTAGTAGTAGTAATAGGTAGCACCCGGCACCGCATCCCAGCTCGCATTAGCTGTCGTTGCAGTTATATCGCTGATGACGATGTTTTGGGGGGCAGGGAACTGGGTGGTTGATGTCACCGTCACCTCTTGCGAAGGGGCACTGAGCCGGCCAAGGCTGTCGATTGCAACGTAACGCGCCGTCACGGTGCCGGCGGGCATGCTGTAGTCACAAGAACCATGGTTGCAAGAAACTCGGATGCCGTCAGATAGCAGAAGCGCACCAGAGCTGTTGCCTTGCGTTCCGTCGCTAAAAGCCGGGTACATTCCGTCAACGTATGCCCGCACGTTGAGAATTTCAACAGAGGCCGCCTGCACTGCGTTGCTTGGTCGCCCAAGGACCGGCAAGGTTTGTTTGCCTGATGCGTCACTAACTCTTACCGAGTAGGTGGCTTCATTGATCAAATCGCTAAGAGCAATCGAAGTGCCACTCGTTTGAGCAACCTCGTCGCCGTCGAGACTCACCTTGTAAGGGCCGACGCCTAGACCCGAAGCCGACCAATCAATGGCGAGGGTCGCATCGGTTTCGGTGACTGCTGGCGCACTCACGTTCGCTGCCTGAATCTTTGCTTCGAGCTCGCGCGCGAGTGTGACGGCGGCAACTGCATCGACAATTCCAGCGCCTGTGTAAAAGCGAGCCGGCCATTTTGCTGGGCTTAGGTTCAGGCAGTCCCACTTGACTGCCCCGGCATTCCACACGCAAGAATCCCAGACATCGGGCGGGGTGTTGTCGGCCGTGGTTGCGCTGATTTGAATCACCGACTGCACCTGCGCCGGCGTGAGGCTCGGGGCCGCTTCCATCACCAACGCGGCAACACCTGCAACAACCGGGGTTGCAGCAGATGTACCACCAAAGTCGGCATTCGGGCCCCAGGGAAAAGTGGTTGCCACACCGGTACCCGGAGCTGCGACATCCACCTGCGCGTTGTAGCTCGAGTAGACGGCGCGTTTACCTTCACGGTCGACGGCACCCACGGTGATTAAGCCATCGGTCGGGTATGAGCCTGGAAAGTTGCGCGAAATCGAGGTTTGCGTGCAGTTGCGGTCTTTCTTGCCATCCCACGATTCCCAAATGGCCATGCAGGCAGTGTTGCCGGCTGCCGCAACAACAACGATGCCCGCGTTAGCCGCGTCTTGAATGAGCGCCGCAACCGCTGCGTCGGGGCTAGCCCCACCGATACTCATGCTGATGATGTCTGCCCCGTTGTCAATTGCCCACTTGAGCCCCGGAATCATCGCCTCGGTGCGGCAGTTGCTGAGAGTGCAAACCTTTACGTTCAAAATCTCAACGTCTGGCGCGATTCCACCGATCCCCGCCTCTAGGTTGGTCGCCGCGGCAACAATGCCGGCAGTTGCCGTGCCGTGCTCTTGCTGGCCATTGGCCGCGTTGACGGCGTCAAAACTCGCCACAACCTTGCCGGTGATGCCGGTGGCGCGCGGGTCGATACCGTTGTCCAAAATCGCTACACGGATGCCGCGACCCGTAACGCCGAGCGTCTGAGCCTGGTCGGCACGCACCATGTCATAGGCCCAGCCGTTGGGGGCGCGAGGCGGCGTGAATACTGGCGAAAGCGCAGATGCGGGGGCGGCGGCGAACGGCACGATGGCCAGCGACGAAGCGATGACGGCGAGTGAGAGCATCCCCGTTCGAAGCGCACGCGAGAGTCTGCCCACGGTGCACCTCCTCGCCCTTATGTCTAAAGCGTAACCGCCCACAGGGGCTCTGCGGCAGCCCCACTTGGCAAGGCACGCGGATGTTCGCTAGAATGTTCAGGTTGCCTTAGCTTTTAGGCACCCAGCGTTTGTAGCTCAACGGATAGAGCATCTGACTACGGATCAGAAGGTTGGGGGTTCGAGTCCCTCCAAGCGCACAAAAACCCGGAGCCGGGTTTTTACTTTAATCGCGGCTTTTTGTGGCCGCAGTCATTCGGTTAGAATAGAGCCATGGAAGCGTGCCGGAGCGGCCGAACGGAACAGTCTTGAAAACTGTCGTAGTTAATAGCTACCGTGGGTTCAAATCCCACCGCTTCCTCCACCGTAAAAAGGACCCCGCATTTAGCCGGGTCCTTTTTCACTTAAGTGGTGGCAGGGTCAGGCGGTCAAGCGACTCTATGGCCTGAACTTGATCTTTTTAGCGTTCATGATCACTTTGATGCGGGCGACCGCAGACTTTCCCATTCCGTGCATCGAGGTGAGCTCATCCACGCTGATTTTTCGCAGGTCTGAAACCTTGAATAGCCGCGCATCAACCAGGGCCCGAACTGCCGGCGACGTTAGGCCGATCTTTCGCCACTCTTTGCCGAGCTCGTCGTAATGGTCTTGCATGTGTCTGAGTCTAGGCTCTAGCCAAAATTCGTTGCACAATAGAACCACCAGCTGCTTTCAAAATATAGAAGGCAGCGAGAATGAACGGGGCCGTCATGGAATCACTAGCTCTACTAGTTTCGATCATGCTTTTGGTCATCTTTGGAGCCGGGTTTATAGCTTTCGGTTTGTCATGGTTTAGGTCGCAGTGGGCACGAATCGCTACCTACGTCTTCGCAGCTTTCTCGATTCTCTCGGGGCTCTGGCTGGCAGTGACTCTAATTGATGGCAACGGTCTGGCAGTTGGATTCCTACCCGTGGCCCTTGGTGCCTTCAGCATCTTCAACACCAGACGCAAAGCAAAGGCCAAGCCCAAGGCTTAGAAGAAGGGTGCGGTCCATTCAGACTCATCTCTTCGACTGATGTGCGAAATAGTTCGCCGTTCATCTGGGTTGCAAAACCCATGCCACGCGAAGCAAAGACCAAGAATGGTTTTGAACCCAAAATCTGCGCACGCTGTGGGCTGCCATTCGAGTGGCGCAAAAAGTGGGCCCGCGATTGGCCCAACGTGAAATATTGCTCAGACAAGTGCAGGGGTTGATTATGGGCACGGATGCTGCGCCGCACACCCGCATAATCTACGTCGCACACGATCACTTGAATCGCGACCGAGGTGCTTTGCGCGATGCCAACATGGCAAACGACGTAATCGTTCTGGTCGAGAGTGCGCGAATGACGACCGGCCGCAACTGGCATATAGAGCGACTGTTCTTTTTGGTCTCATCGGCCAGGCATTTTGCCACCGAACTTGAAAACTCGGGTTTCACGGTTCGCTACATTCAAGCCCCAACCACCATCGATGGTTTGCTCATCGCCCGTGCCGAGTTCGGCGACCTGCCAATCATCTGCGCCGAGCCGTCTTCGCACCGCCAGTATGCCCAGCTGGCCGAGTTCGGTGTCGAGTTTGTTCCCAATGACTTCTTTCTAACCAGCCGCGTGCTGTTCGCCCAATGGGCCAGCCCGCAAAAGAGCTTCGTGATGGAGAACTTTTATCGGGCGCAGAGGATGCGCTTGGGCATCCTCGTTGAAAACGGAAAACCGGTGGGTGAGCGCTGGAACTTCGATGCCGACAACCGCCTGCCACCGCCGAGGAACTACACCTGGCCGCCATACCTCGAACACGCGCGCGATGCGGTCGACCGCTACGTTGCCGCTCAGTTTGACCACCAACTAACTACAACCTGGGCAACTACCCGAGCCGGTGCTCTTGCCCAACTCGACTATTTTCTCGAACATCACCTTGCCGGCTTTGGCCCTTACGAAGACGCCATCGCCGCCGATAACTGGGCGCTGCACCACTCGCTGCTCAGCCCATACCTAAACAACGGCTTGTTGCACGCGAGCGAGGTGGTCAAGGCTGCCGTCAAGCGCTTCGAGGCCGGGCTCTCACCGATTGAATCGGTTGAGGCGTTCGTGCGCCAGGTGATCGGTTGGCGTGAATACATCAACGGCATGTACTGGTTCTTGGGCGAAAGTTATCGCGACCTCAACGGGCTCGGCGCCACGCGCAAACTGCTGCCGCTGTTCACCGATTCGTCGAAGACCAAGATGGCTTGCGTCAAAGCCGTGGTCGAAGGAGTCGAGGCACGTGCGTGGGTTCACCACATTCCGCGCCTCATGGTGCTCAGCAATCTCGCGCTCACCACCGGCACCAATCCGCAAGAATTTTTAGAGTGGATGCGCGAGCAATTCATCGACGCATCCGACTGGGTGATGGTGCCTAACGTTATCGGCATGGCGGTGCACGCAGATGGTGGCAAGCTCATGACCAAGCCATACGCGGCAGGTGGGGCTTATCTCAACCGCATGACCCAGCACTGCAAGGGCTGCGCGTACGATCCAAAGTTGCGGGTCGGCGACAACGCCTGCCCGTTCACGACTCTTTACTGGGACTTTCTCGACCGGCACAAAGAGGCGTTCGCCAAGAACCACCGCATGGGTCAGCAGCTCATGGGGCTGAAGCGCTTGAGCGATTTGCCTCAACTGCGTGAACGCGCATCCGAGGTCTTAGCCGGC
>JBEDEQ010000113.1:0-4171 GCA_041175645.1 Actinomycetota bacterium
GATGATTTCGCGTCATCCGCACGTGTTTGGCGATGAGGCGCAGCTTGCCGAGTTCGCAGCGTCAACCGGCGATGAGGTCATGCAGAACTGGGATGCTCACAAGAAGCGCGAGAAGCCAGAACGTGAGAGCGTGCTTGACGGCATCGCCACCGGCATGCCTGCTCTAGCCCTGGCGAGCAAGGTGTTGGGCAAGGCCGAGAAGATTGGTCTGCTCGAGGCTGGCGCAACCGGGCCGATTCAGGTTGAAGACGAAGACCAGCTGGGCGGTCTGCTGCTTGCGATTGTCACTTCGGCGCGAGCATCTGGCCTAGATGCCGAGCGAGCCCTTCGTTCGGCGGTGCGCGATTTGATGGGTGACATTCGAAAGTTCGAAGTCTTGGATGCCTCCGACGCAGGCGTCGTCGGTCGCGAACTCGACTAGTTTGATCCTGACCCTGGATTCATGATCTAATGATCAGACAAACGAGGGGTGCTCATGGAAATGTCAACATCGAAGCCAGACCAATGGACGATCAAGGAAATTGGTCAGGCCTACGACGACCAAGGCATTGGCGCCAATGTTATAAGTGTGCCTAGATTTCAAAGAAGCTTGGTCTGGTCCGAAGATCAGCGGAGAATGCTTATTGACTCTCTCTACCGAGGTTTCCCCATCGGTGCAATTCTTGGCTACCAAACCGGTGAAAAACGGGGGAAAAGAAACGTAATTCAAATCGTTGATGGCCTCCAGAGAACCTCATCGATCGCTGAATACCTACAAAAACCTTTGTTTTACGCACCGGTTGATCGTGTTTTCTCATCTGAGGTCTTCGGCAAGGTGGCAAAAGCAGTCGGCCTGGGCTCGAGTTCAGATTCCATAGCAGCAGTTGAAGGTGCATTTGAGAAATGGATGCGAGAGGTTCAAACCGCAAAGCTTGGAAAGAAGTTCAGCTCAGAAAGCCTCACAAATTCAGTCTCTGAAACCCTTGATATCGCCAAAGAGTTACTAGAACCGCTAATTGACGACCTGAATGAAGAGTTAGGTAACGTCATGGAGCGCGTTAAAGACGTCGAATCCTTAGCGATTCCAGTAGTCCTTTATTCAGGCGACGTCGGAAACATTCCAACGATCTTTGAACGAGTGAACAACCAAGGTACTCAACTTTCAAAGTATGAGATCTTGGCGAGCAGTTGGGTTTCCTCGCAAACTCGCATCACAAACCCAGATGTGAGAGACAAGATTTTGAAAAAGTACCAAGTGCTCAAGGATCGTGGTTATGAGATCGACGGCCTGCCTGAAGGAGCATCTATACAGATCGATGATTACAACTTGTATGAATACCTGTTTGGGCTCGGTAAGGTACTTGCAGAGAAGTATCCAAGGTTGTTTGGTAGCTCAGGTGCGGCTGATGAGAGCATTCCAACGGGATTTGTGCTCGTAACCACTGCCATGGGTCTTCGCCTCTCGAAAATGGGCGAGTTGGTAACAGTATTGAGAAAAAGGCAGGCTGACCCAAATAGCCCCGTAGACATGACCGAGATAGAGAAAGCGATCTTCATGGCTGTGGACGCAATCGGGAAGAGCTTAGATCCCTTCCTCTCTCTTCGTCTACACAAAAAGGATGATTCGACCGTTATTGCGCACTCACAGAACCAAATACTCTCCCTGATCAGCTCGTATCTGGTGAATCGATTTGACACTTTCACCTGGAAAGAGAGACCGGGGAATGCGCATGTTGAGATTGCCAAGAACGCGGCCTCGCATTACATCCTGGATATCGTTGCGAAACGCTGGCGTGGATCCGGCGACTCTCGCCTATACGAAGTCACGTGGCAAGAAGACGCGTCGATTCCATCCAACTACTACGTGCAAAAAGTCTCGAAGGTGACTTTTATTGACGCACTGCGCCAGTGGCACGAGGAACTGCTTTCCAAGAAGCAAAAGGAGAGACCAAATGTTCCAGGTGCAGCGCAAGTAGTCCTGCTTTTCCTATACGCCAAGTTAGTTCCAGTGTTTGACAACAAGGCGACGGAATTTGAACTCGAGCACATTTACCCAGTTTCGACGATCGCGGAGCGGATCGCTGAGTTGGATGATGACGGTTGGCCTATAAGTGCTTTGGGAAACCTGATGTTACTGCCAAAGGACTTGAACAGAATTAAAGGTTCCAACACTTTGGGGGACTACATACCAACTCTGTCCGGTGATGAAGTGTTAACAGCTTCAGAAATCGAATCCGTAAACAAGTTCTTGGTAGTGCCGCAATATGGCGCGATAACCAAAACTTCGCTTGTCGACCGCGACTTCTACCTTGAATTCTGCAGGACTAGGGTTTCAGCTATCGCAAATCGCATCGCAGAGAATCTCAACTTAGTTTAGAAATCTTTGGACTGTGGCAAACTTGTCGCATGGCTAAAGACGTAAACCCACCCCGTGGCATGCGCGACTTTCTGCCGCTCGAGAAATTGAAGCGCGAACAGGTGCTGGCGCGCATCCGAGGCACATATCGCTCACACGGTTTCTCTGAGATCGAAACACCTGCGCTCGAAGACCTAGCCAAACTCACCTCGGGTCAAGGCGGAGACAACGAAAAGCTTGCCTACCGCGTGATGAAGCGTGGAGCCGAACTCGATGAAGCGCTCGCAACGGGTGACGCGGCTGAACTCTCTGATCTTGGTTTGCGCTTCGACCTAACTGTTCCGCTAACCCGCTACTACGCAACCAACCGAGCCGAACTGCCAACCGTTTTCAAGGCCATTCAAACCGGGCCGGTGTGGCGTGCCGAGCGACCACAAAAGGGTCGCTACCGCCAATTTGTTCAGTGCGACATCGACATCATCGGCGATTCATCGTCGCTAGCCGAAATCGACCTTCTGGTTTCATCGCTCGATGCTCTCGACTCGCTCGGCCTGCAAGATGCCGTGATTCGAGTGAACCACCGCGAACTTTTGGCCAAAAACCTGGCCTCGCTTGGCGTAGCCGAGGCCGACCGCCCGAGCGCAATGATCATCATCGACAAGCTCGACAAGATCGAGGCTGCTGGTGTTGAGAAAGAGCTAACCGAACGTTTTGGCGAGCAGGTTGGCTCGAAGGCCGGCAAGTGGCTTGCCGAAATCGCTGGCGACAAGGGCGTTCCTAACGAGCTCACCGAGATTTTCAACGCTGTCGAAACCCGCCACCAGGGCCGCCTGCGCTTTGACGCCACGCTCGTGCGCGGCATGGGCTACTACACCGGAGCAATCTTCGAGATCGAGCATCCGGCATCTGGTTCTTCGATCGGCGGTGGCGGTCGCTACGACGGCATGGTTGGTCGCTGGTTGGGCACCGATGTTCCGGCCGTTGGCATTTCACTCGGATTCGAGCGCGTGGTCGACCTCGTCGACCGGCAGTTCTCGTGCTCGAGAATGAGTCGCCTGCGACGGTTGCCAACGCTTTGGCCCGTCAACGCGAGCTGCAAGATTACGGCACGGATGTTCGCCTCGAACTTCGCCCGAAAAAACTCAACTTGCTCCTAGAAACGTTGGGCAAGCAGGGCTTCGACCAGTTTGCCGTGGTTGACGAAACCACCACCTCGCCAGATGCGCTTTCGCTGAAGGATATCGGCTAACTACCGAGGCGCCATGGCTCAAACTTTCGCCGAGCATGTAAAGCTGCACAGAGCAAAGTACGTGGCTGCCGCTATCGCCGCACCGCTCGGGGTCGCCTACCTAACCGTTTGGCCGAAAGAACTTCAGCTGCACTGCCCGGTGCGCATGGCGACCGGCTACCTTTGCCCTGGCTGTGGCGCTACGAGGGCTTGCGAAGCGCTCATCCAAGGCGATTTTGCGTCTGCTTGGGCACTCAGCCCGCTGTTTTTAACTGGACCGCTGATTTTTGCCGCCGCATGGTGGGTGCAGCGTCAAAACAAGCCTTGGCTCAAGCGAGTGTTCTATACGGCGCTCGGTTTAGGGGTCGCTTGGTTCACCCTTTGGCGCAATGGTTTCATCTAGACTTAGACCCATACAACGACGTTTCGCGCGAAATCTCGCGCCACAAAATCTGCCATCCACATAGGAGAAAACCTTGTCAATCATTGAAGCAATCGGCGCGCGCGAAATTCTAGACAGCCGCGGAAACCCAACCATCGAGGTTGAGGTTCTTCTTACCGACGACGCGTTCGGCCGTGCAGCTGTTCCATCTGGCGCATCGACCGGA
>JBEDEQ010000114.1:0-3353 GCA_041175645.1 Actinomycetota bacterium
GTCACGTAGTAGCTGGCCGGGAAAATGGCAACCGCGGACTCTTTCGAAATCACATCACCGGTAAGCGGGTTCAGCGAATAAATCGCCTCTACTTCGTCACCAAAAAACTCGATGCGAGTGGCCGATTCGTCATAAACGGGGATGATCTCAATGGTGTCCCCCTTGACTCTGAAGTTGCCGCGCGAAAAGTCGATGTCGTTCCGTTTGTACTGGAGGTCTACGAATTTGCGAATCAATGCATCTCTGTCGAGCTGATCGCCAACCTGAATCGCGATGCTTTGGTTCAGGTATTCTGCCGGTGCTCCCAGGCCGTAAATACAAGATACGGTGCTTACCACGATTACATCGCGTCGTGATAGCAGGCTCATGGTTGCCTTGTAGCGAAGACGCTCAACTTCAGAGTTGATGCTCGAGTCTTTTTCGATGAACGTATCCGTTTGTGGAACGTATGCCTCGGGTTGGTAGTAGTCGTAATACGAGACAAAGTATTCGACGGCGTTGTTCGGAAACATCTCCCGGAGTTCGTTTACCAGCTGGGCGGCCAAAGTCTTGTTGTGTGCCAAGACAAGCGTCGGCCTCTGAACGGCTTCAATTAGCCATGCGGTAGTGGCAGACTTACCTGTTCCAGTCGCTCCAAGCAAGACAATGTCTCGCTCCCCGTTGGTGATTCGCTCGGTTAGGTCAGCGATTGCGGTCGGCTGGTCACCACTTGGTGTGTAGTCACTAACCACCTTGAACGGCGCAAACGATCTAGTCGGCTCCATGTTTCGCAGCCGCCTTTCGTTCAATCTCATTCCATAGCGCTTCGGCATCGTCTAATAGTCGGCCGAGTGTCTGATTCGAGTTAAGAATCACATCGGCACTGTTGGCGCGTTCGGCAGCACTGGCCTGGGCAGCGATTCTTGCGCTGGCTTGCTGTGCGGTCATCCCCCGTGTTTTGACCATACGCTCAACTTGCTTGTCTACAGGTGCTTCTACGGTCACGACGAAGTCAAAAGGCAAATCAACGGATGCTTCGACTAACAGTGGCACCGTATAGATGAGTATCGATCCCTCGGGTGCATCGGCGAGTGCTTGTGCAGCAAGTTCTCGAACAATCGGGTGGACTATTTCTTCAAGTTTCTTTCGTTTTTCAGGCGCGTTGAAGACGACTTCGGCAAGCTTTTGGCGGTCAAGATTGCCGTCGGCTAGTAATAGGTCAGACCCAAATTGCTCTAAGACTTTTGCTAAGCCGGGAGTACCTGGGTCGAGAGCTCTGCGTGCCAGAACATCGGCGTCAATCTCGAGCCCACCGAGTTCGACCCAGCGCTTTGCGACTGAGGTTTTACCTGCCGCAATGCCGCCCGTGAGCCCAACTAGATACACGTCTACAGCCTAACTAAATAAAAAGAGGAGCCACGCGAACGTGGCCCCTCTCGTTATGGATGCTTACTATTCAGCGCTCTTTAGCTTGTCGCGAAGTGCTGCTAGTGATTCGTCAGCCGCAAGCGTGCCTGCTTCTGATGATTCGCTCGAGTACGAGGCAGAAGTAGATGCTGCTGCTGGAGCTGCTGCAGGTGCGTCTGGAAGCTTTGCGGCGGCCTCGTTGGCTGCTGCAACCTGGCGCTTGTGCTCTTCCCAACGCGCGTGAGCTTCGGCGTATTCTTTCTCCCACTTGGCGCGTGCCTCTTCGAAGCCAGCCTTCCATTCGTTGGTAGCAGGGTCGAAACCTTCTGGGTACTTGTAGTTTCCAGCGTTGTCGTAGTCTGCAGCCATGCCGTATAGGGCAGGGTTGAAGTCGGTGCCCTGAGGGTCAACTTCTTCGTTAGCCTGCTTCAGCGATAGCGAGATGCGGCGACGCTCTAGGTCGATGTCGATTACCTTGACGAAGACGTCCTGGTTTACCGAAACAACCTGCTCGGCTAGTTCAATGTGCTTGCTCGAAAGCTCGCTGATGTGAACTAGACCCTCGATGCCGTCTGCAACGCGAACAAATGCACCGAAAGGAACCAGCTTGGTTACCTTGCCCGGTGCGTACTGACCGATTGCGTGGGTGCGTGCGAACACTGCCCATGGGTCTTCCTGAGTTGCCTTTAGCGAAAGCGATACACGCTCACGGTCCTGGTCTACCTCGAGAACCTCAACGGTTACTTCTTGGCCAATTTCGACAACCTCAGATGCGTGCTCGATGTGCTTCCACGAGAGCTCCGAAACGTGTACTAGACCGTCCACGCCGCCGAGGTCGATGAATGCACCGAAGTTGACGATTGATGAAACGACACCGGTGCGGATCTGGCCCTTGGCTAGGTCTGCAAGGAAGGTGCTTCGGTTGGCTGACTGGCTCTCTTCTAGAAGTGCACGACGAGAAAGCACAACGTTGTTGCGGTTCTTGTCTAGCTCAAGAATCTTGGCTTCAACCTTCTGGCCTAGGTATGGAGCTAGGTCACGCACGCGACGCAACTCGATTAGCGATGCTGGCAAGAAGCCACGAAGACCGATGTCGACGATGAGTCCACCCTTGACAACTTCGATGATGGTACCGGTGACGGTGCCGTCTGCTTCGCGAATCTTCTCGACGTCGCCCCATGCACGCTCGTACTGTGCGCGCTTCTTCGAGAGGATAAGGCGGCCTTCTTTATCTTCTTTCTGAAGTACAAGGGCCTCAACGGTGTCGCCAACGGTAACGATCTCTGAAGGATCTGCGTCGTGGCGGATTGAAAGTTCACGAGAAGGAATAACACCTTCAGTTTTGTAACCGACGTCTAGTAGAACTTCGTCTCGGTCGATTTTTACAACGATTCCCTCGATGAGGTCTCCGTCGTTGAAGAATTTGAGGGTTGCCTCAACCGCAGCCAGGAATTCCTCAGCAGTGCCAATGTCATTGATGGCAACCTGCTTGGTGGCCTTTTCGGTTTGGTTTGTCATATTTTGTTTTGCTCTTCTATGGACATACTCAGGTCGCAACAAAACCCCACAACTTTAGTGAGATTCGTTTGCGACAGTGGATTGGTTTAACACAAAACTGTGCCCCTATAGCCTAACGGCTATCGCACCGTGATGCCAGCGTTAGTGACCGGCTGCGTCCCAGGTTTTTCCGACACCGATGTGAACTTCGAGAGGAACACTAAGTTTCACAACATTAGACATGCAGTCAACTGCGATCGACTTGAGTTGTTCGAGTTCGCCTGGGGCAACCTCGAAAACCAGTTCATCGTGAACCTGCAACAGCATGCGGCTGCTCAGTCCGGCATCCGTGATTGCGGCTTGCACACGAATCATTGCGAGTTTCATGATGTCTGCCGCAGTGCCCTGAATCGGGGCGTTCAATGCTGCTCGGCGGGCATTCTCACGGAGTTGGAAAATCGGGCTCTTCA
>JBEDEQ010000115.1:0-6338 GCA_041175645.1 Actinomycetota bacterium
GGCGTAGTGCCAGAGGGTCGCATCACGCCCTGGTGCGCGGGGATCTGGAACGACGAACAAGCGGACGCCTGGCGCGCGGTAACCGACGCCATTCGCGCCGGCGGCGCCAAGTCGGCTATTCAGCTGGCTCACGCTGGTCGCAAAGCCTCGACCCATCGCATGCAGTCCGGCTCGGGCAGTGTCGACATCGCCGACGGCGGCTGGCAGACGGTTTCGAGCACCGACGTGGCCTTCGAGGGCTATGCGGCACCGCGCGAACTCAGCACCGCCGAGGTTGAGGCCATGCCGGCAGCCTGGGCATCGGCAGCCGAGCGCTCGGTTCGCGCCGGCTTCGACGCGATCGAACTGCACGCCGCCCACGGCTACCTGATTCACCAGTTCCTGTCGCCGATCACCAACCCGCGCAGCGACCGGTACGGCGGCAATCTAGAGAATCGCGCTCGCCTCTTGCTTGAGATCGTTGCAGCCGTTCGAAAGGTGATTCCGGCCGGCATGCCGCTGATGATCCGCTTCTCGGCGACCGACTACCGCGAGGACGGCTGGACCACGGCCGAGACCGCCCAGGTTAGCCAGTGGGCCGATGAGCTCGGTGCCGACGTGTTCGACATTTCGAGCGGTGGCCTCGTCACCGGCGTCAAGATTCCATCCGGCCCTGGCTACCAGGTGCCGCTATCGCAGTTCGTCGCCGAACGAGTCGATGGCCCAGTCACCGCGGTCGGTCAGATCACGACTGGCGTGCAGGCCGAAGAGATTCTTCAAACCAGCGAGGTTGAGATCATCATGCTCGGCCGCGCGTTGCTCCGCGATCCATACTGGGCCTTGCGCGCTGCAGCCGAACTGGGTGAGACGGTCGAGTGGCCGATTCAGTACGCGCGAGGCACCTGGCCTAAGCCGAGCGCCTAGCCTCAGCCTCGCGGCCTAGCGACGCGTCGCGTCCTTAACCTCGCCGACGAGCTCTTCGAGTATGTCTTCGAGGAACAGCACGCCTCGCACCTGTCCCCTGTCGTCGAACGACTTTGCCATGTGAGCGTGAACGCGACGCATGCTAGCGAGCGCGTCCTCTAGCTCCATGGTTGCCGGCAGCGAAATTAGAGTACGGATGCGCTTTGGCGGGAACGGGTCGTCGACCTCGTCCTCGCGCAGATCGAGCACGTCCTTGAGGTGCAGGTAGCCAACGATGTCGGCATGCTCGTCGACCAGCGGGAATCGCGAGAAGCCGTACTTGGTGACGGCCGCCTCAACCTCGCGCGGCGTGGTGTCCTCGCGCAGTGCAACGAGTCGAGCCATCGGAACGGCAACATCTTCGACGCGCTTTTCGGTGAACTCAAAGGTGTTCGTGATCGTGCCCGAAAGGTCGCTCAACGCACCCTCGCGAGTCGAATGCTCAACGATATCTTCGACCTGGTCGAGCGTGTAGACGCTGTTGGCTTCGTCCTTCGCTCGCACTCCAAAGAGACGCAGGATTCCGTTGGCTCCCGCATTCAGGAACACCACAACCGGCTTCAACACCAGAGCCATACCGTAGAGCACTGGAACAAGGATTAGCGCTGCGCGTTCTGGAACAGAGAACGAGATGTTCTTAGGGACCATCTCGCCGACCACGACGTGCAGGAACGAGACGATCAACAGAGTGATCGCGAACGCGACCGGCCCAGATGCATCATGGCCGATTCCCACCAGCCCAAGCACTGGCGCTAGCAGGTGGTGCACGCTCGGCTCGACGATGACCAGAATCAGCAACGAACAGATGGTCACACCGATCTGCGTTGTCGCAAGCATCAGCGAGACGCGCTCCATCGCCTTAATCGTGATCTTCGCCGGACGCGAGCCAGCCTCGGCGCGCGGTTCAATCTGGGCGCGACGGGCCGATATCAAGGCGAACTCCGAGCCCACGAAGAAACCGTTCAGCAACAGCAGAACAACAAACCAGAGCAATCCGGCGACGTTAGCGTCCATTCTCGGCCTCCTCTCTAGCCTCTTCGACCGCGGATTCGATGCCCTCGAGGTTGTTTGGCGTGAATCGAACCCGATCGATACGGCGGCCGTCCATGCGCTCGACGCGAAGAACGCCGTCCTCAATCTCGAGTTGGTCGCCAACAGCCGGAATTCGCGCGAGCGTGGCCATGATGTAGCCGGCAACCGTCTCATAGGCGCGGTCGGTCGGCACCTTGATCGCCATTTCAAGAAGCTCGTCTGGGCGAATCATGCCGGGGAACAAAACCGATGAATTGGCGCCGCGAGTGATGCCGGTGCGAGCGCGATCGTGCTCGTCGGCAAGGTCTCCGACCAGCTCTTCAACCAAGTCTTCGAGGGTGATAAGGCCGGCAGTGCCGCCGTATTCGTCGACGACCAAAGCCATCTGCAGCCCCTTGGCGCGCAACTCGACCATGAGCGTCTCGAGACGCATGGTCTCTGGCACGCGAAGTGGCTCAACCATTAGAGCTGTGGCGGGAACATCCGCGCGCTTTTCACGAGGCACCGAAGCAGCCTGCTTTACGTGCACGACACCGATTACGTCGTCAGAAGAACCATCGGTGACCGGAAAACGTGAATGGCCGGTTTTGTTGCAAAGCGCAATAACGTCGGTAGCCGTGGCAGCCGCGTCGACGCTGTGCATGCGTGGGCGCGGAGTCATGACATCGGCGGCAACCAACTGACTGAGCGCCAAGGTCTTGGTGAGCAGAGTCGCGGTGTGAGCATCCAAGGAGCCAAGTGACGCTGATCGTCGCACTAGCGACGTCAACTCTTCGGCAGTGCGGCTAGAACTCAACTCTTCTTTTGGCTCGATGCCAAAAGAGCGAACGATGGCGTTACCGGTTGCATTGAGTGCAACGATCAGCCAGCCGAAGGTCCAAGTGAAAACCATTTGAAACACCACTACACCCTTAGCGGTCTGCAACGGAATCGAAAGCGCGAGGTTTTTGGGAACCAATTCGCCGACCAGTACCGAGAACAGTGTGGCAAGCAGCATTCCAAGAACCACAGCAGTTGCGTGTGTTGCGTCTGCGCTGAAACCTAAACCCTTGAGCTGTGGCTCCAGGAGTGAGGTTAGGGCTGGTTCGGCCAAGAAGCCGGTGAGCATTGTGGTGAGCGTGATGCCGAGTTGGGCTCCGCTGAGGTGAGTAGATGTTCGCTTGAGGGCCTTGATCGTGTTGCTCAAGCCACGTTCGCCTCGATCGCGGCGAGCTTCGAGCTCACTGCGCTCAAGATTGATTAGAGAAAATTCGGAGGCCACGAATAGGCCTGTGCCGATTGTGAGTGCCAGCCCCAAGGCAAGCATCAACCACTCATTCATCGCGCGACACCGCGCTGACTATGATGACCTCATTCATCGCGCGACACCGCGCTGACTATGATGACCGCTACTAGATCCGTCCATACCCTTACAGCATAACCGAGTGCCTCTGAAACGGTTAGGCTAGTAGTTGCTCACTTGAACGAACAAGGGTAAAGGGTGGTCTCTTTTGTCTAATGCCGACGAGAATTCGCAAAACGAATTCGGAGCCAATCAGTGGCTCGTCGAAGAGATGTACGAGCAATGGGTGACCAACCCAGACGCGGTCGACAAAGAGTGGTGGCCGATTCTCGAGCGCTACCACGCAGCCCAATCGGCAAACCCAACCCCAGCACCCGCTGCTGCGCCAACCGCACCAGTTTCAGCACCCGCAGCCCCTTCGGCACCAGCACAAACCACCGAGGCAACCATCGTGAACGAACAACTTCAGCCAGCCGCAACCGAAGCACCTGAGTCATCGCAACTAGTGGCCAAGACCACACGCGTCGAGGCACGCCCTCAGCCGATTCCTGCACAGGCCCCAATCACCGGCTTAATCGACGTCATCGAAGATGGCGAAGACCAGGTGAACGTACTCAAGGGCATGTCGAAGGCTCTTGCTTCGAACATGGATGCCTCGCTGACCGTTCCTACCGCAACTTCAGTTCGCACCATCCCTGCGAAGTTGCTGATCGACAACCGCATCGTGATCAACAGCCACCTCGGCCGTACTCGCGGAGGCAAGGTTTCGTTCACCCACATCCTCGGCTTTGCCCTCGTTCGCGCGCTCAAAGAGTTTCCGAGCCAGAACGTCTACTACGACGAAATTGATGGCAAGCCAGCCGCTGTTAGCCCAGCCAACGTCAATCTGGGTCTAGCAATCGACATTCCAAAAGAAGACGGCACTCGTGCGCTGCTCGTGCCAAACATTAAGCGCGCTCAGCGCCTGAACTTCAATGAATTCTTGATTGCCTACGAAGAGTTGGTTAAAAAGGCTCGCGGCAACAAACTAACTGCCGACGATTTCTCGGGCTCAACGATTTCGCTGACCAACCCTGGCGGTATCGGAACCGTTCACTCGGTGCCTCGCCTAATGCGCGGCCAAGGCTGCATCATTGGTGCCGGTGCTCTCGAATACCCTGCCGAGTTCTCGGGCATGCACGAAGAACAGCTCGCCAAACTCGGTGTTAGCAAAACCATTACGCTCACCTCAACCTACGACCACCGTGTAATTCAGGGTGCCGGCTCAGGTGAGTTCTTGAAGAAGGTGCACGAGCTGCTGATCGGCGAGCGCGGCTTCTACGAAGAAATCTTTAGCGACCTGCGCATTCCTTACGAGCCGATTCGTTGGGCCACCGACTTCGATGCAAACGACGTGGATGACCGCTCGAAGACGGCTCGCATTCAAGAGCTGATCAATGCCTACCGCGTGCGCGGTCATCTGATGGCAGACATCGACCCGCTCGAGTACCAGCAGCGCAGCCACCCAGACCTCGACGTGCTAACCCACGGCCTCAGCCTGTGGGACCTAGACCGCACATTCAAGACCGGTGGTTTTGGCGGCAAGTCAAAGGCGCAGCTTCGCGACACCCTGAAGATTCTGCGCGACTCGTACTGCCGCACCGTTGGCGTCGAGTACATGCACATTCAAGACCCGGCCCAGCGCAAGTGGTTCCAAGACAAACTTGAGCGCCCATACGTGAAGCCGTCGCGCGACCAGCAGTTGCGCATCCTCGAAAAATTGAACGAAGCAGAGGCTTTCGAAACCTTCTTGCAGACCAAGTTTGTTGGCCAAAAGCGCTTCTCTCTCGAGGGTGGCGAATCTACCATCGCAGCGCTTGACGCAATCATTACCGCCGCTGCCCAAAAGGGTCTGCGCGAGGTTGCCATCGGTATGGCGCACCGCGGACGCCTGAACGTTCTGACCAACGTTGCAGGCAAGACCTACGGTCAGGTATTCAAAGAGTTTGAAGGCAACACCGACGGAAAGTCGGTTCAAGGCTCTGGTGACGTCAAGTACCACCTCGGTACCGACGGCACCTTCACCGCTCCAGATGGTTCGCAGATTCGTGTAACCCTGGCTGCAAACCCTTCGCACCTCGAAGCCGTAAACCCGGTGCTGGAAGGAATCGTGCGAGCCAAGGTCGACAACATCAACGGCATTCCGAACGACGAGTTCCCCTTCTTGCCAGTTCTGATTCACGGTGATGCCGCATTCGCCGGTCAGGGCGTTGTGCCCGAGGTGCTCAACATGTCTCAGCTTCGCGGCTACAAGGTTGGCGGCACGATCAACATCGTGATCAACAACCAGGTTGGGTTCACCACTCCCCCTTCGGAGTCCCGATCCATGGTTTACTCAACCGACATCGCCAAGGGAATTCAGGCACCGATCTTCCACGTGAACGGTGACGACCCTGAAGCAGTTGTTCGCGTCGCTCAGCTCGCTTTCGAATTCCGCGAGGAATTCAAGAAAGACGTGGTTATCGACCTAGTTTGCTACCGTCGTCGCGGACACAACGAAGGTGACGACCCTTCGATGACTCAGCCCTTGATGTACAACCTCATCGAAGCTAAGCGCTCGGTTCGCACCCTTTATGTTGAATCGCTAGTCGGTCGCGGTGACATCACACGCGAAGAATACGAAGCGGCCAACGAGGCTTTCCAAGCCAAGCTAGAAAGCGCATTCGCAGAGGTACACGAGGCGATGAGCAAGCCTGTCGAACTGGTTCCGCGCCCAATCGGCATCGGCACAACCGCTTCAGATCACCCAACCATCGCTCACGAGACGGCAATCGATCGTTCGATCGTTGAGCGCATCGGTGACGCACACGGCAACCTGCCGCCAGGCTTCACCGTGCATCCGAAACTTCAGCAACTACTTCAGAAGCGCCAGGAGATGGCTCGCGAAGGCGGAATCGACTGGGGCTTTGGTGAGCTTCTGGCTTTCGGATCGCTGATTCTCGAAGGCAAGCCGGTGCGTTTGGCCGGTCAAGACAGCCGACGCGGAACCTTCGTGCAGCGTCACGCCGTGTTCCACGACCGCATCAATGGCCAAGAGTGGATG
>JBEDEQ010000116.1:0-4806 GCA_041175645.1 Actinomycetota bacterium
GGTCATCGACCGCATTCTGCGTCGCGGTGCTCGTGCGGCGGCTCTCGGTGCCGATTCAGACCACGGTCACAGTGAAACCGACGGCGACCAGTTTGACCTCGAAGATCGATCAGCGCTGCGCCGTGTATCCGGCTTATCGACCGAGCTCGAAGACATCACCGAGGTCGAATACCGTCAACTTCGTCTTGAGAAGGTTCTACTGATTGGTCTTTGGGGTGAGCAAACCCTCCAGGATGCTGAAAATTCGTTGCGCGAACTCGCTGCCCTTGCCGAAACCGCTGGTTCGGAGGTTCTCGACGGGCTGCTTCAGCGACGAGCCCACCCAGACCCCGCAACTTACCTTGGCAAGGGTAAGGCGCAGGAGTTGCGCCAGATGGTCATTGCAACGGGTGCTGACACGGTCATTGCCGACACCGAATTAGCTCCCTCGCAGAGGCGAGCCCTTGAAGATGTTGTCAAGGTAAAGGTCATCGACCGCACGGCCGTGATTCTCGACATTTTCGCCCAGCACGCCAAGAGTCGTGAGGGTAAGGCCCAGGTAGAACTAGCTCAGCTCGAATACTTGCTGCCAAGACTTCGCGGTATGTCGCGTCAGGCTGGTGGTCAAGCCGCCGGTGGTGTTGGTATGGGATCGCGTGGACCAGGTGAAACCAAAATTGAACTAGATCGCCGGCGCATCAATACGCGCATGGCCAAACTGCGCAAGCAGATCATCGCCATGAAGCCTGCCCGCGAAGCCAAACGTTCTTCTAGAAAGAAGAATTCGGTTCCCTCGGTTGCCATCGCGGGCTACACCAACGCCGGCAAGTCATCGTTGCTCAACCGCATTACCTCGGCAGGCGTTTTGGTTGAAAACGCTCTGTTCGCCACCCTCGACCCAACGGTGCGCAAAAGCCAAACTCCCGATGGTCGCGAGTACACACTTGCCGACACCGTTGGTTTCGTGCGCAACTTGCCGCACCAGCTGGTTGAGGCGTTTAGGTCGACGCTTGAAGAAATCGGCGATTCAGACCTGATTGTGCACGTGGTCGACGCTTCGCACCCAGACCCGTCAAGCCAGATAGCCACGGTTCGCGATGTCATCGGTGAGGTTGGGGCAAGCGACATCCCAGAATTAATCGTTTTCAACAAGATCGACCTTGCCGACGAGACCATGCGTCTAGCGCTGCGAGGGCTTGAGCCGTCAAGCGTCTTTGTGTCGGCACGTTCGGGCGAAGGCATCGAAGAGCTACAAGAGCTGCTGGCAAGACTGATTCCCGAGCCAAATGTAAGAGTGAGCGTCGTGGTGCCTTATTCGCGCGGAGACCTGGTGTCGCGCATCCACTTGAATAGCCGCATTTTGTCTCTCGAATACATCGAAGAGGGAGCGAAAATTACGGCCATGGTCAAGCCAGAACTTGCCTCTGACCTGGCGGTGTTTACGGTTATTGACCCGCTCTAGTTATAGAGAGCGGATGACCGAAACAACCTTGCCCATGATTACTGCGTGGGTTCCGTCGATCGGGTCATAAGAAGAGTTTCTTGGCAGTAGCCAGGTTTGCCCATTCGACTGCTTGAAAACCTTCACGGTCGCACCTTCTTCGAGAAGTGCTGCCACGATGTCGCCCTGTTCGGCGGTCTGCTGCTGTCTAACTACAACCCAGTCGCCGTCGCAAATGGCTGCGTCGATCATCGAGTCGCCCGAAACCTTGAGCATAAAGAGGTCGCCGCCGCCGACAAGTTCGCGGGGGAGTGTGAAGTGGTTTTCGATGTTCTGCTCGGCCAAGATCGGGCCACCTGCTGCGATTCGACCAACGAGCGGAATGCTCACCACATTGTCGCTAACTTCGCTGCGAGAAGCGGTGCTCATGCCCGGTGCGCTTTTTAGAACATCCATGGCGCGCTGCCCGGCGTCTGCCTTCGACAAGAAACCAAGTTCGCGCAACTGACTCAGTTGGTAAGACACCGAGGATGTTGAGCTCAAGCCAACCGCCTCACCAACCTCGCGCATGGTCGGGTTGTAACCCTTTTCGCGGCGATAACTAACGATCGCCTCGAGAATGTTCGACTGCACTTCAGTGAGCTTTTTTTCGTCAGCCACGTTGGCCTCCTTAGGTCGCAGAACTAAATGTCTGGGGTGGCTGTTTGAATGCGACTACCACACCTATCGAAACTCTATTCGATTGAATCAAGTTTTTCTAGCATTTATTCGAAAAAGTTTTCGAAAAACGCTTGACATGATGTCGGTGGGTGTGGGTAACTTGATTTTATCGAACAGTTGTTCGAAACAGATTTTCGAACAGTGAGTTAGAAGGAGACACCAAATGTCATCTCAAATCACCCGCGTGGCTACCGTTTCACAGGCCACCTATCGCCGCCGCCGCATGGTTGCGGCGTTGTTCTTGGCCACCGCGGTAACCCTAGGTGCTTCGCTCTTCTCGGGTCTCTCAGCGCAAGCCACCAATGAGAGCACTGTTGCCAAGTTCGAATACGTCACCGTAACTGCCGGCACAACCCTCTGGGGTCTAGCCCAGGCTCACGCGGGCGATCAAGAGCCACGCGAATGGATCGCAGAGTTGGTAAACCTAAACGCTCTCGAAGACGCTACCTTGCAGCCGGGGCAGCAGCTGGCACTACCAACCAACTAGAGCCAAACCTAGCTTTTTGATGCCGCCCAGTGCCAACGCTCTGGGCGGTAATCTTGTCTAATGGCAAACCTCTCAGACCTACCGATTCGCGATTCTCTAAAGGGTCGCGTTCCCTACGGGGCACCTCAACTGCACGTGCCAGTGGCTCTGAACGTGAATGAGAACACCCACGGCATTCCAGAAGTTGTCGCCATGGACATCATCACCCGTCTGGCAACCGAGGTTTTGACCATCAACCGTTACCCAGATCGCGAGTTTGTCGAACTGCGTGATGCCTTGGCTAAATACCTTGGGCACGACCTAACCCGTGAGCAAATTTGGGCCGCCAACGGTTCTAACGAAGTTATTCAGCAGATTCTTCAAGCGTTCGGTGGTCCCGGCCGCAAGACATTGGGTTTCGGCCCGACATATTCGATGTACCGCATCATCTCTGACGGAACCGATACAGAATATGTTGACGCAGAACGCGACGACCGATACGAACTCTCTAAAGAAACCGCTTTGGCTGCAATAGAGCAGCACAAGCCAGACATCATTATGTTGTGCTCGCCTAATAACCCAACCGGTACACCGTTGTCACTTGAGGTAATCGAGGCGATCTATGCGGCAACTGATGGAGTCGTGGTCGTTGACGAGGCCTATGCCGAGTTCGCCCACCCAGACACTCAGAGCGCTATCACCCTGCTTGAAGGGCGCGAGCGCCTGATGGTTTCTCGAACCATGTCAAAGGCGTTTGCTTTTGCGGGTGCTCGCGTTGGCTACCTAGCCGCAGACCCCGCTGTGATTGATGCCTTGCGCCTTGTGCGCTTGCCTTACCACCTCAACGCTTTCACCCAGGCCGCAGCTTTGGCGGCCCTCGCGCACAGCGACCTCATGTTGAGTGCTGTTGCCGACATTCGTGTTCAGCGCGACCGCATCATTGCCGAGTTGATCGAAATGAGCTTAGACCCTTACCGAAGTGATTCAAACTTCGTGCTGTTCGGTGGCCTTGAATCTCCCAAGGATGTCTGGCAGCAGCTGCTCGAAAGAGGCGTTCTGGTTCGCGACGTAGGCATCGAGGGCACGCTTCGCGTCACGGCTGGAACCGAAGCTGAGACCACGCTTTTTCTCGACAACCTTCGCGAAGTTCTAAAGGGCTAAACTTAGAGGCATCCCCAATGTCGTGAGCAGGTCTGCATCTCTTTCGAGAACGACTTCTGAGTCGTCCATCGAACTCAGCCTGAACCTAGACGGAACCGGCAAGTCGAGCATTTCGACCACTGTTCCGTTTTTCGACCACTTGCTCACCGCCTTCGCTAAACACTCGCTGATTGACCTCGAGGTTCGAGCATCCGGCGACACTCACATTGATGCGCACCACACCGTCGAAGACACCGCCATCGTTTTGGGCCAGGCGCTCAAGCAGGCACTTGGCGATAAAGCCGGTATCGGTCGTTACGGTGATGCAACCGTTCCCCTTGATGACGCTTTGGCACGTGCAGTTGTAGACGTTTCTGGTCGTCCATACCTGGTTCACACCGGCGAGCCTGCTGGCTTCGAGTTTCACCAAATCGGCGGCCACTTCACCGGTTCGCTGGTTCGTCACGTTTTTGAGGCAATCAGCTTGAACGCCGGAATCACCGTGCACGTCACGGTTCTAGATGGACGCGACCCTCACCACATCGCCGAAGCTGAGTTCAAGGCTTTTGCTCGTGCGATGCGCAAGGCTGTTGAACTTGACCCACGAGTCGAAGGTGTTCCTTCGACCAAGGGCGCTCTGTGACCAAAAAACTCGTTGTCGTTCTCGACTACGGAAGCGGCAATGTGCACTCGGCCGTCAAGGCGCTCGTGGCTGCCGGAGCTGAAGTCGAACTAACCGCAGATCGCACCAAGGTTCTTGAATGGTCTAGTGGTGCCGGGTGTAGGTGCTTTTGCAGCGGTGATGCAGAGCTTGAACGCCATGGGAGCTCCCGAACTAATCGACAAGCGCCTTACCGGCGGCAAAAAGGTTCTTGGCATTTGCGTCGGCCTCCAGGTGCTTTTTGACCGTGGCGTAGAACACGGAATCGACTGCGACGGGCTAGGTCAGTTACCGGGTGTTGTTGAAGAACTCGACTCGCCAAAGCTGCCGCACATCGGTTGGAACACCGTGGATGCTGCGCCAGGGTCAACCCTGTTCGAAGGTGTCGAGAACGAGCGT
>JBEDEQ010000117.1:0-3198 GCA_041175645.1 Actinomycetota bacterium
GTCGCCATCGATTCCGAGATGGGCCGAGAACAGCTTCACCTCGGGTAGCGCTAGCCCTTGTTTGCCAATTTCGCGCAAGTAACGATGCTCGAGCTCATAGCCGAACTCCGAGATCGCCAGCACCGTCAAGAACGCGCGGATGCCGCTATCGGCAAGGTCTTGGGTAGATGTGGTTTTGGTTACCTTGGTCGCAACCGGATGCTCAGCCAGAGTGCACCGCTCGCTAATCAGCTGCGCGAGTTTTGCATCGGTTTTGATGCGAGTAAGAGCCAGGTCGAAGTTAGGGTCTGTGGCAGGTGCTTTCTGGGCGAAACCATCGTCTTGCAAGCTCACGAGGAGTTCTTGAAGCGTGTCTCGGTTTGCCGAGTTTAGCCAGGCATCCTGCGCTTTGGTTTGTAAAAAACTGGCCGCGAGGTCGAAGAAATCTTTGGCGGGGGAGGCGTTGATCTGGCATCGCTTGACGAGCCTCGCGATGTCGTTATCGCTTAGCGCTCGCAGTTGTTCTGCAACTCGAAGAACGTCGCTCATCGACCGTAAACCTCGATGGGTTAGTTACCTTCGCGTTTGCGGCGCTTTGCGCCAACGATGGCTAGCGCAATGATCAGTAGCATGCCGATGGGCAAGCCGATGAAAGGTAGTAGTGGCAAGAGCACCGGAAGGCTGGTTACTCCGGTTGCATAGGCGATTAGCAGCGCCGCGATGGTTAGCAGCGATAGCCCAATGACACCGATAGCCATGAAGGCCAGTACATTTTCGGCTCTTGAGGTGGTTGATGGTTCTTGAGGTTTAGCCATCCTTCTAGGATACCTTCAGCGCTGAGCCCGGTGGAAGGTAAACTGATGGCTGATTGATTGAAAGAGGTGGCCCATGCCAACCGGCAAAGTGAAATTCTTTGATGACGCTAAAGGTTTCGGATTCATCGCATCCGACGAAGGCGACGAGGTTTACTTGCACGCGAGCGCGCTTCCTGCAGGCATCACCAGCGTGAAGCCAGGCTCACGCGTTGAGTTCAGCTTGTTTGATGGCAAGCGAGGCCCGCAGGCTACGTCGGTGCGCATCCTAGAAGCGCCTGTTAGCCTTGCCAGCCGCTCGCGCAAGCCTGCCGACGAAATGGCAGTGATCATTCAAGACCTTATTCGTTTGCTAGACAACCTTGGTGCTGGCTTGAACCGTGGCAAGCAGCCTGAATCGGCTTCTGCTAAGAAGATCGCAGGTTTGCTGCGCAAGGTGGCAGACGAACTGGATGACTAAACCAGACCCGAAGCGATTTCTCGACGTAGCTCGAGCTGCTGCGCTCGAAAACGCAGGAGATAAAGCCGTATCTAGCTTCATCGAAGTTATCGATGAGGGCGACGGCGCGTACTCTTTCGTTTTCGATGCCAAACTCGAGGGTTACAAGGGCTGGCACTGGTCGGTGACGCTTTTCGACAGTGGCGACGAAGCTCCAACAATTTCTGAAGTAGTTCTCATGCCTGGTGAAAAGGCGCTTCTCGCGCCGGCTTGGGTTCCCTGGTCAGAGCGACTTGCCGACTGGAAGGCCCTTCAGGCCGAACTTGAGGCCCAGGCTGCGCTTGACGCCAAAGAGGCGGCAGAAAATGCCGAGGGTGAAGACGAAGATGAAGACGAGTCAGATGAACTCGATGACGTTGAAGTCGATGAAGACGAAGATTCAGCCGAAGATCTAGACGATGAGGCAGAGGCAGAGCCCGAAGCTGTCGAATCAGACGATTCTGCAGTCGATGAGCTAGCGACGACCGACCTTGAACCAGGCGAAGACGCCGAGCACGATTCCGAAGATACAGCTGGTAAGCCACCACTGTTTTCCCGCTGGGGTCGCCGTCGGAACAAGAACAAAAAACGCTAGAACCAAAGCCCACGCAACGATTCCAACTACCACCACTGCTCGAGCGTTCGTCTTGAGCGGGGCCGGGTCTAGCTTTCGCTCTTCTTCTTTGACGAAAAACTTCATGGTCAAAAGCTAACCAAGTTGTTCTACGACAAAGTCGATGGCTGCGGTGAGTTGCTGAACTTCGTGCTTGTCGGTTGCGGCAAAGGTGGCTACGCGCAACTGGTTGCGGCCAAGTTTTCGATAAGGCTCAACATCTACGATGCCGTTGGCTCGCAATGTTTTGGCAACCGCAGCAGCGTCAACTGACTCATTGAAGTCGATCGTGACAACAACCTGCGAACGATGCTCTGGGTTGCTCACGAACGGTGTAGCAAAGCTCGAGTTTTCAGCCCATTCGTAAAGGTGGTCTGAAGCGGCTTTGGTTCGTGCCGCTGCCCACGCGAGGCCGCCGTTTTCGTTCATCCAAGTGATTTGCTCACCGAGCAAGAACAGAGTGGCGATGGCCGGGGTGTTCAAAGTTTGGTTCAGTCGCGAATTGTCGATCGCGGTTTTGATGCTCAAAAACTCTGGAATGTAGCGATCTGATGCCGCGATTTCTTCGGCGCGGGCAATGGCGGCCGGCGACATCAGCGCAAACCACAAACCGCCGTCAGATGCGAAGTTCTTTTGTGGAGCGAAGTAGTAGACATCGGTTTGAAGTGGGTCGAAATCGATTCCACCTGCCGCCGAGGTTGCATCGGTGAACATCAGAGCGCCAGAGTCTGCGCCGGCAACTCTCTTTACGGGGGTGACTACACCAGTGGATGTTTCGTTCTGCGCGTATGCGTAAGCATCGACACCGTCTTCTGCCAACATCTCAAGGCGAGAACCTGGTTCGCCGTTGATCAAGGTTGGTTTCTCTAGCCATGGGTTGGTGAGAGCCGATGCGAACTTCGCGCCAAATTCGCCGTGCACCAAATTCTGAGCTTTGCGGCTAACGAGCGAGTAAGCAGCGACATCCCAGAAAGCTGTCGAACCACCGTTGCCGAGAACAATCTCGTAGCCGGCAGGGTTGTGAAAAAGATCGAGAAGCCCATCTTGAACGCGCTTCACCAAGTTTTTGACCGGCGCTTGTCGGTGCGAGGTGCCCATGAGTTTTGCGCCCTCTGATGCGAATGCCTCAAGTTGCGCGTCGCGCAAACGAGATGGTCCGCAACCGAAACGTCCGTCGGCTGGCAGAAGGGAGGAGGGAATCAGAATCTCGGGCATGAGGCAAGTTTACCGCCACCACCTGTTAGCCCTTGTATGGGGTCGCGCCGTAGTTGCTTGATAATAGGGAAAAGAGCTTTTGGAGGTGAACCGTGACCGAC
>JBEDEQ010000118.1:0-3188 GCA_041175645.1 Actinomycetota bacterium
TGCGTTGTCGTATCCGTGTCTGTCGTTCCAGATTTTGGTGGTGACAAAGATTTCTTCGCGATCAACGTTTGAGGCTCGGATGCCCGCCCCAACTTCTTGTTCGTTGTCGTAAAGCGCAGCAGTGTCGATCCTGCGGTAGCCGAGGTCGATGGCTAGTTTGACTAGGTCGACCGCGATGTCTTGCCCGACCTTATAGACTCCGAGTCCGAGTTGTGGAACGAGTTGCCCCGAGTTGAGTTGAATTAGCGGGTTTTGGTCGGCGCTGAAGCTCATGCAGCGCTCCATGGGCCGAAGACTGGGTTCCACTGAGCGATGGCGCGCTCGCCAATGTAGCCGGCGATGTCAAACGGGTCTTGGTCGAGAATCTCGGCGACTGCTTCTACCGAATCGGCGCGCACGATAAGCAGAGCGCCGGGTCGGTCGACCATGGGCCCACTTGCAAGAAGTACGCCCTGATCTAAAAGATCTTTGAGGAATTCGCGGTGAGTTGGTCGAATTTCGGCCAACTCGGGCTCGCTGGCCGAATATGAGTAGGTCACTGCAAAAACAGACATTATTTTTCTTCCTCTTGGTCGCTGCTTGAGATGACTGGTGTGAATTTCGCTGACATGAGAGCAACAAGCACGGCCCCACCGCCCATGACCACGGCTACAAGAAGCGCCGCCTCAGGCGCGATCAGGTCGATTGACAGGCCGGCAATCGCTGCAGCGCCGGCATACCCGATCATCTGCCCGCTGCCAACCCAGCCGTAGGCCTCTGGAGCATCCGCTGTTTTGACCGATGCACCGATGATGGCACCAAGCAAGCCCAACGCCGGGGCGATGCCGAGGCCGGCGATGAACCAAGCGATGCTCACCCAGATTGCTGAATCTGGTGCGATGAATACCATTCCAAAGCCCACAAAAACAACCATGAGGTAGCGAGATAGTGCCCAGCGAGTTTTGCTTCGGTGGCCAAACAAAAACCCACCGAGCAGAGAGCCAACAGACAGAACTCCAACGATGATGCCGGCCGTTGCTTTGTCGGTAAACACCGCTACCGTACCGATTTCAACGCCAGAAAACGAGCCGATTAGCAACGCGCCGATGATGGCGTTTGAAATTACTATTCGGTTGCGCAACACACCGCCCAAGCGCCTTTTCGATTTCGGAATTTCTACTCTTCTAATCTCTCGGTTGGACGAAAACCAAAACGCGCCGGTGATTTGAATCACACCCATGACGACGATGCCGACAGTGGTGTTGGTAAAGGCTGCGATGAAAGTTGCGGTGACGGGGCCGAAGATCCAGATCACTTCTTGCAAAGTTGCGTCTAGGGCATAGAGCGTGCCCATTTGTTTGCGCTCAACCAGCATCGGGTAGATGGTTCGCACAGCCGATTGAATCGGCGGGCTAGATAAACCGACCACTAGGCATAGAGCCGCCAGCACCTCGGGTGGTAGGGGAGCTAGACCAATAACGAAAATAGTTGAGGTACTGATGGTTGCCGAGACGAGAAGGGTGCGTCGAACACCCCAGCCGCCCATCCACCGCCCTAGTAACGGGCCAGAAACCGCAACACCTACGGTTTCGAGGCCGAGTGCCAGACCGGCGAGAGCGTATGAGCCAGATTTTTCTTGAATGTGCAGCACAAATGCAAGGCTCATCAGTCCAAACGGAAAGCGAGCAAAAAGCTGCGACGAGACCACACGCAGAACGCCAGGGCGCGAAAGAACTTGCATGTAAGTGGCCATGAACCCAGCCTACCTTGAGCTAAGTGGCGGTTTGAGGGAGGTGAAACAGGATTAGCGGGGGAGTGCCAAGAGCGGTTGGTCGAGCATCGAAGCTAGATCCAGCTCGGAATCCACATGTGGATACGCCACCACCAGTAGGGCGTTTCAATGCCGAGCCAAATGGTCAAGAAGAAGACGCTGAAGACCAGTACCACCCCGAGATAGGCCAGAATCACTTTTTGCGCACGTTCGCGGTTCTCGGACTCATTTAGGTATCGGCGAAGCACAAAGACGATCGCGAGAATCGTGAACGGCAAGAAAACCACCGAGTAGAACTGAAAAGTCGTGCGGCTCAACAGCGTCAGCCAAGGCAGATACCCAGCTCCGAGCCCGAGCAGAATCAGGCCGGATGTTCGGTTGCGAGTGCGAGCCCAATAGACCGCAAGCGCGACCAACGCAAAAACCCCGAACCACCAGATGGCAGGGTTGCCGAGTGCGGTTACTGCACTCGAGCATCCGCTTGGATCTTGGCACAGGGCACCCGTGGTCGGGTTGGTCGCGCCGAAGGCCGTGCCCTCGTAGAAGAACGAGGTTGGGCGAAGCATGAACAACCAGCCGAACGGGTTGGCCTGGTAGTTGTGCGGCGTCGCGAGGCTGACGTGAAATCCGTAAGCCTGCAGGTGGTAGTGCCAAAGAGCTTGTAGCGGCGAAGGCAACCACTCGAGAACCGACGGTAACTTAACCTCGGCCGCGTCAAAATTTCGGTAGTAGCCGCCAGAAGTGACAAGCCAGCCTGTCCAGCTGGTCAAATAGGTGACGAATGCGACCGGCAGGGTGATCAGGGCGGTGGCACCGCCACGAATGAAAAGCCTAGAGACCCAGTTGAATGGCTCACTGGTGGCCGCGTAATAGGTGCGTCGCTCGATCAAAATGTCTGAAACGACCACGTAGACGCAGAAAAATGCCAGGTAGTAGAGCCCCGACCATTTGACCGCACTTGCCAAGCCCAGCGTGGTCGCTGCGGCTATCAACCAAGGCCGGGCGAAAAGTTTGAGTCTGAGTTGCTCTCGGTCACGAAGCAAAAAGTAGAAGGCGAGAATCACAAAAAACGCGAGGATGCCGTCGAGCAAACCGGTTCGTGACAGCACGATTGCGTGACCGTCGACCGCGAGTAGTAGTGCGGCCACCTGAGCCCATAGTTTCGATTCAAAGAGTCGCTTCGCAACCAGATAGACGAGCCAAACCGAAGCTAACCCCAAGATGGCAACCGAATAACGCCAACCGACCGAATTGTCTGCACCGAGCGCGCGAATGCCGAGCCAGATAATCCACTTGCCGAGCGGTGGGTGCACTACATAAGCGGGGGCGGCGCTGAAGATGTTGGTGTTGCCAGCCTCGAATTGCGCATTGGGGTCGGCCGGCCAAGACCCCTCGTAGCCGAGCGAACCAAGCGTCACAGCATCCTTGACGTAATAGG
>JBEDEQ010000119.1:0-4591 GCA_041175645.1 Actinomycetota bacterium
GCCTTTAATCGGCTTGGTCGAAACGGTGCCATCTACCGATGCCAGCAAAAACTGCTCGGGAGAAGCGCAAACGACCGACCTCGAACCAAGGCGCAAGAAGGCAGCGTATGGGGCAGGATTGTGCTCCCTTAGTCGCAGATAAGTGAGCAACGGATCGAGTGTTGTCTCAATCGAAATCTGGTTGGTCAAACACAGCTGGTAAACGTCGCCGAGGCTGATGAAATGCTGCGCCCGCTCGATTAGCGAAACGTAGGAATCTGCCGAGTGTCTCAGCACACTGTTGGTTGATCTGCCGCCCGAGTGGCTAAGTCGATAGGCGGCTTGCTCTCCGCCAACCAGCGCTAAACGCAAAAGTGCTGCGTTTAGAAAGTGCTCAAACTCAGCATCGTCGTCGAAAGCCCCAATGAAGTGGATGTGTCGGCGATCGTGATCGAACACCAATGCGCGGTCAACGAGCATCCACGCATCTTGGTCGCATTCGTAACCGAGCACGCCAACTAGTCCAGGACGAAAGTCGAACGGCAGCTGGGCCTCATCGGCAAACTCCAAACCACTAAGAACCGCTGCGAGTTCACTCGGTTGTCGAGGTTGAATTCTCGGTCTAGCCAAAAGGCGTTCGAGTCTGCTCCGTGAAGTGCGATGAACACATCTGAAGGATGCACCCATCCCTCTAGCACGTGCGTGTAGAGCTTCATCGTTCCTCGTCTTGACCTCGGTGCATTTTGCGACCGCCAACAACTTATAGATTAGAGACTAAGCGCGAAACGGGAGGTGACCGATGCAGCTGGACGCTGATTTCTACTGCTATCGAAACGGTCAACTCGTTTTGATCGAAGCCGACGATAACCCCGATGTGAGTTTGGCCGCGGCTGACTCTTGGTTGGTCGATGAAGGTCGTGTAAGAAGCCTTTCCGACCACGAGGCTCGGTTCAGAAAAGCCATCGATCAGGTCGCGCCAGACCACGCCTATTTGTTAGATGACTTTCTAGAGCAGGTTCGAAAAGTCTTACCCCGCACCGGTCGCTGGTTTCCGCGAATCGAATATCACCGCGATGAAACCACCGATAACCATCTGAGGCTGAGGCTTCGAAGCGCCCCCGAAACAACCCAGACCGTAACGCTCTGGACTCTCGACGAACCAGACCCGAGAATCAGTCCAACCATCAAAGGCCCAGACCTCAGCCTCGGCCAACAACTTCGCCGTCGTGCCAACCTGCACGGTGCCGAAGAGGCGGTCTTACTCACCCAAGATGGTTTCATCAGCGAGTGCGCTCTGTCTGCGCTGGTCTGGTGGCGAGGTGACGTTCTTTGTGCGCCGGGAGACGATGTTCCTTGGCTCGAATCGGTGACGCGTAACGAAGTTTTTGCACTCGCCAGCCAAGCCGGCTACAGCACCCAAACGGAGCTGGCAAAACCCGCCGACCTGGACGGTCTAGAGATTTGGGTGCTGAGCTCTTTGCAGGGCATCCGTGTGGTTACCGGCTGGGATGCTCTACCGAGCGGCCCCGCGGCACCGGTGCATGCCGACCGACACTTTCAGAAAGCGCTTGAGATTGCTCAGCGCGAGCATCGACTAGGTCAGGGGTTTTTATGTGCGGTCGTTTCGTAGTTGCCAGAACCGTTGGCGAACTGCTTACCATTTTTGAGGCCGATGAGATTGTTGGCGAGATGCCGGGCATTTCATACAACGTAGCGCCTACCCAGAACATCGCTATCTTGGTTGACCGCTCGTTTGAGAAAGACGAGGCCGGAGCGCCGGTTGGTGAACTCAATCGCGAGTTTCATGCCGCGAGGTGGGGGCTGGTTCCGCGCTGGGCAAAGGCGATTGATGGCGCTCCCCTGATCAACGGTCGAATCGAGACGATTCTCGAGAAGCCGTCGTTCAAAGATTCGGTGGTGCGTCGACGCTGCGTGATTCCTGCTTCGGGCTACTACGAATGGCAAGTGCTTGCCGATGGTTCGAAGCAGCCTTTTTACATTCACGCGGGCGACGACGGGGTCTTCGCCCTGGCCGGTCTCTACGAGTGGTGGCTAGACCCGTCGAAAGCTGCCAATGACCCAACCAGGTGGTTGCTCTCTGCCACGACGCTAACTAAAGACAGCGCGCCAGAGCTTTCGCACATTCACGACAGAAATCCGCTTTTACTCACCCCCGAAACTTTCGAAGCCTGGATCGACCCGCACATTGAAGGCGATCAAGACCTCTTGGATGCGATTGCCGCCGGTTCTGACGAAGTAGCCGCCGAGGCGCTGTTCCACAAGGTTTCGAGCGAAGTTGGCAAGGTTCGAGTGAACGAACCAAGCCTCATTTCGGCACTTTAATCGCCCAGCTTTGGCCGACACGCCGTAGTCAATTTGATATGTCCGAGGGGGTTCATACACTCTTGTTATTCGAACAGATTTTCGAATAGAAAGAGGTTTCAAAATGCTCAGGGTAGACGAGATCGTCACCGTAGCAGTCGACAAAAATGGTCAGCCGATTGGCTTTTCTTGGCGCAATGAGAGCTTTCTAGTTTCTGCTCCCCCGATTCGTTGGTTTGCTCGGCGTGAATGGTGGAACGAAGCGGCGAGAGTTCAACGCGGCATCGGCGCTGGAGTGCTTGAAGTAGAAATGTGGCGGCTCTTGGCCTCTGGCGCGGCTAGGGCAAAGAGCCAGTTCGAGCTAGTGCACAGCACTTCAGACGGCATTTGGCGTCTGGTTCGAGTCTTCGAATAAAAACACAGAAGAAGACGGTTGAGCGATCATGAGTGATTTCATTCACCTGCATGTGGCTTCAGCCTTCTCGGGGCACTACGGGGTAACTCGACCAGAAATTATGGTCGAGGCCGCAGTTTCGAGAGGTGAGAGCGCACTGGCGATTACCGATCGAGATGGCCTTTACGGTGCAGTGAAGCACATCGGCGCATGCCTCAAATTGGGCATCTCCCCCATAGTTGGCGTCGACCTTGAAGTGCTCGATGATGCAGGTCAATCACTCGGCCGCGTGGTGGTGCTGGCGCACGGCCACGATGGAGGTTTGGGTTGGTCGGCGCTCTGCTCCATAGTCTCAACAGCTCATCAAAAAACACGTAAGCAACAAAGCCCTGCCATCAAGAGAAGTGAGCTTGCTCGATTAGCCGTGCGCGATGGAGTTGCGCTGGTTGCGGTGTTGGTCGGCAACAACAGCGATGTGGGTGAATCGGCACTAGCCGGCGACCGAACACTCACGGCCGAGCGGCTCAAGAACTGGCGAAAAGCTTTCATCTCGACCCGTGCTCTTGTCGTAGAAATCACCAGCCACATAACCGAACCCGGGTCACCGTTTTGCAATCTGCAGGCGAACCGTCTGCTTCAGTTGGCCGACTCGATGGGAATCCCTGCAGTTCTAACCAACGCGGTTCGCTATCTTGAACCAGACGACGCCCTAACCGCAGATGTGCTCGATGCCGCCAGACACCTAGAACCATTGGGCATGTTTACCCTGCAACCAAACGCCCAGGCATGGCTTAAGCCAGCTAGCAAAATGCGAGCGCTGGCGATCGAAATAACCCAAGATCGGGAGCGCGCAAAAAAGCTCATCGAAACTACGATGACACTGGCCGACCGCTGCCGGTTGAACCCAGCGAACGACTGCGGCTGGGGCAAGCCAAAAACCCCTGAGAAGAGCACGCTGGGAATCGACGGCAACCCTTTCGAAGTGCTTTGGCAAAAGGCAAACAGCGCGATTGAATGGCGTTACCCACGCGCATCCGACAATCAGCTTGCTTCGATTCGACACCGACTCAGCCAAGAATTGATCACAATTAACCGACTGGGGTTTGCCACCTACTTTCTGACAGTTGCAGATGTGACCCAGATGATTCGCGACATGAAGATACGAATTGCCGCACGAGGCTCGGGAGCTGGATCGCTAACCAACTACCTGCTGGGCATAAGCGGTGTCGACCCGATAGAACACGAGCTGCTCTTTGAGCGATTCTTGAGCACCGAACGCAGCAGCCTGCCAGACATCGACATCGATGTTGAGTCGGCTAGGCGGCACGACATCTACCGAGAGATTTTCAAACGCTATGGCAGCAATCGCGTAACCCTACTCTCAATGCAGAGCACCTACCGTGGCCGAGGTGCCATGCGAGACTCAGGGCTGGCGCTCGGTTTAGACGAAGACCAAATCGATGACATCGCCAAAAACATGTGGCGTTTCAGCGCTCGCACGTTCAGAAACGCGCTAGCAAGCAAACCCGAACTGGCCGCACTCGCCCAATCGGTCGAGAGCGACCGCCAAATGAACCTTTTGGTAGACATCACCGAGCGGCTCGATCGATTGCCCAGACATATCTCGATGCATCCGTGCGGTGTGATTTTGGGTGATGCCACCCTGCTCAATCTCACTCCGGTAGAAACCAGCGGCATGGGGTTGCCGATGAGCCAGTTCGATAAAGACGACATGGATCCAATGGGCTTTCTGAAACTCGATGTTCTGGGCGTTCGCATGCAAAGCGCGATGGCCTATGCGGTTCGAGAACTCGAGCGGGTAAAAGGAGAAAAACTCGAACTAGACGAGATACCCCGTGACGATGCAGAAACCTTCAAGCAGATTAGAACCACCAA
>JBEDEQ010000120.1:0-3673 GCA_041175645.1 Actinomycetota bacterium
CGACACCCTGATGGGCCGCTTGTCTCATGACGGCCGCGTCTCGTTGGGCGACCTAGCTGAGCTATCGACCGACTACATCAAGAACATCGACCGCATCGTGATTGTCGCCTGCGGTACCGCTTCGTATGCCGGCGACGTTGGCAAGTACGCGATTGAGAAGTGGTCGCGCATCCCAGTTTCTGTCGAGCTGTCGCACGAGTTCCGCTACCGCAATCCGATCGTGACACCGAACACCCTGGTGCTCGCCATTTCTCAATCGGGCGAGACCATGGACACCCTAATGGCCACACGCTACGCACGCGAACTTGGTGCGAAGGTTGTCTCGATTTGCAACACCCAGGGCGCAACCTTGGCCCGCGAATCGGATGCTGTGCTCTACACGCACGCAGGCCCCGAGGTTGCCGTTGCCTCGACCAAGGCACTCACCTCACAAATCACCGCCACCTACCTGCTTGCGCTGATGTTGGCCGAGGCTCGCGGAACTCTTGATGCCGGCGAGTCGGCTCGACTGGGCAAAGAACTGCTCAAGCTACCGGCCAAGGTTACCAAGGTCATCGAGAACCTGCCTCGGGCAATGGCTCTTGGCACGTCTTATGCAATGGCTCTTGGCACGTCTTATGCAAATGCAAAATCGGTTCTGTTCTTGGGTCGCAACGTAGGCTTTCCGGTTGCCATGGAGGGTGCGCTCAAGCTCAAGGAGCTCGCCTACATTCACGCCGAGGGCTTTGCGGCCGGCGAGCTGAAGCACGGCCCAATCGCCCTGATCGAAGAGGGGCAGCCGGTGATCGTAATCGTGCCGAGCCCGCGTGACGCCGACAGCCTTCACCCAAAGGTGATCAGCAACATTCAAGAAATTCGCGCTCGCGGAGCCAAGGTTGTGGCCATTGCCGAAGAGGGCGACGCAACTGTGGGCGACTATGCCGAATCGGTCATTTTTGTTCCAGAAACCGAGCCGATTTTCTCGGCAGTGCTTTCGGTGATTCCACTTCAGGCTTTCGCGCTTTCGCTCTCAACCGCGAAGGGTCTCGATGTTGACCAGCCGCGTAACCTGGCCAAGTCGGTGACCGTCGAATAGGCGCATCCATGATTATTGGCGTCGGCGTTGACCTGGTAGACCTCGAGAGGTTCGAAAAGGCTCTCTCTGGCACACCAAAGTTGGTCGAGCGTTTGTTCGCCGAGTCAGAGCGTGAGGCCAGCACCCGCACGCTAGCCGGTCGTTTTGCCGCCAAAGAAGCACTGGTGAAAGCAGTTGGCGACCCGCGCGGTTTGCGCTGGCACGAGGTTGAAATCGTCAAGGATGCGCTGGGTAAACCGTCTATCGTCACGACCGGTACTACGGCAGACTTTATAAAAGGTGCAGGAATTCAAAGCCTGCATTTATCGATTAGTCATGATGGCGGAAAAGCCATCGCCATGGTCGTTGCCGAAGGAGGTGCGTGATGCGTGAGTTAGTCATCGACCTCGATGCAGTTGTGCACAATCTTGACGTTATGCGCTCGCGCGCCGGTGGCGCGATGGTAATGGGTGTGGTCAAGGCCAACGCCTATGGTCACGGCATGATCGAGATCGCTAAAACTCTGGAATCGGCTGGGGTCGATTACATCGGCGTTGCTGACAATGAAGAGGCCCTGCAGTTGCGAGCCGCCGGGGTGACCGTGCCTGTGCTCACCTGGCTTCAGCACCCAGAAGACGATTTCAAGGCCGCAGTTTCGAACAACATCGACTTGGGGCTGTCGAGCACCGAGCAACTAGAGCGCGTGGCCGAGGCGGCCGAGTCTCTAGGAACGCGCGCGAACGTTCACCTCAAGGTCGACACCGGTTTGGGCCGCAACGGTGCCGCACAGAGCGACTGGCACAAAGTTTTCAAGCTGGCGGCTCAGCTGCAAGCCAACGAAATGATCGACGTGGTTGGCATGTTCACTCACCTGTCGACCACCAGCGAGCACGACGACATGGCCCAGATCGGCAAGTTCGAGGCGGCCGTGGGTGAAGCGCGCGATGCAGGCTTGAGCCCGCGCATCCGCCACCTAACCGCATCTGACGGTTCACTTTCTTACCCCGACGCCCACTACGAGATGGTTCGCGTTGGAGCTGCGCTCTATGGCCTAGACCCGTTCTCGGCGGGGCGTGCCGGTGAATGGGGTCTTCGCCCGGTGATGACCGCCAAGAGTTCGGTCGTTCAGGTCAAACGCGTTGAAGCGGGGCAAGGCGTCTCGTATGGCTACCTGCACAAAACCGAGCGCGCCACAACTTTGGCGCTGGTACCGGTTGGTTATGCCGAAGGGTTGCCGCGCGATGCCACCCGCCATGTTCGCGTTTTGCTAAACAATCGCCTCTACCCGATACTTGCTCGCATCGCGATGGACCAGTTTGTGCTCGATGTCGGCGACGACCTGGTCGAAGTTGGCGACGAGGTGGTTTTGTTTGGCGACCCGCGCACCGGTGCGACTTCGGTCGACGACTTTGCCGCCGCCTGCTCGACGATCAACTACGAAATCGTCACGCGCATGGGCGGTCGTTTCAAACGTGTTTATGTCGGAGGCGAGTAGGTGTCGCTTGGCGTCACGCTTGCCAGCATCAAAGTCATCGACGAGCTAGCAATGCATCAACTTGGGCTTGGTCTCGCGCGTCTGCTCGATGCCGGCGACATGGTTCTGCTCACCGGGCCGCTCGGCGCCGGTAAAACCACGATGACTCGCGGCGTAGGCGAGGGCCTCGGTGTTATCGGAACGGTTTCGAGCCCGACGTTCGTCATTGCCCGCACACACAAGCGCGAGGCGAGCCCGGTGCCGCTGGTGCATGTCGACGCCTACCGTCTTGGCAGCCCCGCCGAATTCGACGACCTCGACATTGACCTCGCCCGTTCGATTGTGTTGGTCGAGTGGGGTCGCGGTTTTGCCGAAGGGCTGACCGAAGATTTTCTAGACATCGAAATCGAGCGCGACCACACCGGTGAATCTGAGGTTCGTCATGTGACTGTGCTCGGGTTTGGCCAGCGTTTTGAAAGCGCGGATGCTCGCGAACGCTTTGCGGAGCTTGCTGCCGGCATAGAACAAAGCTCTCAGCCCGGCCCGCTAGCCGGCTCCACTTCAGAGGCCAACCAATGAGCCCGTTTCTAGCCATCGACACCACCACCGGCACGAGCGTCGCTGTGGTTGCCGGCGATCGTGTGCTCGCCGAAATCAACGTTGATGACCGCATGGGCCACTCCGAGAACATTGGGTCTGCCCTAGCCGAGGTTCTAAAGCGCGCGGATGTTCGTGCCAGTGATTTGACGGCCGTGGTGGCCGGGCGTGGCCCGGCACCGTTTACCGGTCTGCGCGTCGGCATCGCCGCTGCGGTGGCTTTCGCCGAAGGCATCGGCCGACCTCTGTTCGGGGTGGTGAGCCACGACGCGATGGCGCTGGCCGCATTCGATGCAGGGGTGCAGGCGACTGCGGAGCATCCGCTATTGATCACCACCGATGCTCGCCGCAGCGAGGTTTATTTCACCCTTTATTCGGGTCTTGACTCGCACGGCATACCGACCCGCATGACCGAGCCTGCGGTGGCTAAGCCGGCCGAGCTTGAGACGTTGCTGCAAGAACGTGGCATCACGGCGCAAACCACCGACGTTGCGATGAGCGCGGCGGCACTAGGCCGAGTTGCCCAGGCACAGTTGTTGGTCGGGCTG
>JBEDEQ010000121.1:0-3128 GCA_041175645.1 Actinomycetota bacterium
AGCTCAAGCGGTAAACGGCCGGGTGGTCGGCAATGGAGAACTTGCTGTTGAAGCTGGTGTCGAGATCGACTCAAGGCTCATCAAGCCAGGCTTTCTATTTGTTGCCAAGCCCGGTGAGCAGACTGATGGACACAATTTCGCCGGTGCTGCGATTGAGGCTGGTGCCTCTGCTATTTTGGTCGAGCGCGAGCTTGATGTAGCCGTTCCACAGGTGATTGTGCCCGACGTAGTCGTTGCTCTCGGCTTGCTTGCAACCGAGGTGCTTCGCCGACTTCGAGAGACGTCAGACCTAACGGTCATTGGTATCACCGGTTCTAACGGCAAAACCTCTACTAAGAACATGCTTCGCGCGGCTCTGAGCCAGTTCGGCGAAACAATCGCCCCCCGCGAATCGTTCAACAACCACGTTGGTGCCCCGCTTTCGATGTTGCTAACCAACGAAGAAACTCGCTACCTAGTAGTCGAGCTCGGCGCAGATGGCCTTGGAAGCATCGACTACCTAGCGAACATGTGCAAACCCGATGTGGCGGTTGAGCTCAAAGTCGGGCTCGCTCACGTTGGCGAGTTTGGTGGCATAGAGATAACCGCCAAGATCAAGGCAGAGCTGATCAAGCACATCAGACCAGGCGGTGTGTTGGTTTACAACTCGGATGACTCATACTGCACTGCCATGGCAGAAGGGTTTGACGGCCGCAAGCTTTCTTTCGGCACTGGCCATGCTGTCTATCAGGCCTCGGGTCATCGGCTCAGCCTCGACGGAACCTCGGCTGAGATCAACTACCCCGATGGCGAGGCTGCCAAGCTCCAACTGCAGATTCTTGGTGAGCACCAGGTGATGAACGCTTTGGCGACCATAGCGGTGTGCGACGGTCTTGGATTAGACCGTGCCCTAGTTATCGAGGCACTTGCGGCTCTTCCGCTTGCTGAACGCTGGCGCATGCAACTTGCCATGGTCGATGGTGTCGCAATCATCAACGATGCCTATAACGCCAGCCCAGATTCAACCAAGGCGGCGTTGCAGACTTTGGCAATTTTGGGTCGTGAAACCGGTCGCAGAACCATCGCCGTGTTAGGTGAAATGGCCGAACTTGGTAAGTTTGCTGCCGAGCAGCACGACAGCATCGGGAGAATTGTTGTTCGCCTGAACATCGACCAGCTATTTGTTGTGGGGGAGAACGCAAAACTCATTCACATGGGAGCAAGCCAAGAAGGCTCTTGGGATGGCGAATCTAAATTCTTTGACTCGATTGACACGGCTTTAGAAGCGGTTCGTGAAATGCTTGTCACAGGCGACATAGTTCTGATCAAGTCATCTAAGTCAGCCAACCTAAGACACCTCGGTGATGCCTTGATGGGAGCCAAATAGTGAGAGCAATTCTCGTCGCTGGCGGTTTGGGCATGTTCTTCACCCTTTTTGCTACCCCGGCCTTCATTTGGTTGTTTAAGCGCCTTCAATGGGGGCAGTTCATTCGCGATGATGGACCAAAATCTCACCACACCAAGCGTGGAACCCCAACCATGGGCGGCATCGTCATCATTGCCGGCTCTTTGATTGGCTATTTTGTAGCCAAGGCAGTCAACTTTGAGGTGCCGAGCATTTCGGCATTGCTGGCTCTGTTTATGATGGTGGGCCTTGGCTTAGTTGGTTTTCTTGACGACTACATAAAAACTCACAAGCAGCGCAGCCTCGGGCTTACCGGTTGGGCCAAGATGGCCGGCATGTTGGTTGTCTCGCTCATCTTCACTTATTTCGCGCTTCGCCGCCCCGATGACAATCTCATCCTTCCGGCATCGCACAACATCTCGATTTTTAGAGACACCGACTTCTCGTTCCTTGAGGTTTTCGGTGGAGTCGCGGGCAGCATCCTGCTTGCTATTTGGATTTACTTGCTGGTTGCGGGCACCTCAAACGGTGTAAACATCGCCGACGGTCTCGATGGTCTAGCCACTGGCGCAAGCATCATGGCCATTGGCTCTTATGTTCTCGTCGGGTTCTGGCAGTTCAACCAAAGCTGCAGCACGGTTGTAGACAATCTTTCGAACTGCTACACAGTTCGCGACCCCCTCGACCTCGCCGTTGTTGCGTCGGCCGTTGTTGGTGCGCTAATCGGTTTCTTGTGGTGGAACACCTCCCCGGCACAAATATTCATGGGCGACACCGGTTCGCTCAGCCTTGGCGGAGTCTTGGCCGCCCTAGCGATCTTGACCAGAACCGAACTTCTACTTTTGTTGGTCGGTGGACTTTTCGTAATGGTTACCGGTTCGGTGATCATCCAGCGTATTTTCTTCAAGCTCACCAAATGGACCACCGGAACTGGGCGACGAGTGTTTCTCATGAGCCCGCTGCACCACCACTTTGAGCTAAAGGGTTGGGCGCAAATCACAATCGTGATTCGATTCTGGATCATCAGCGGTCTATGCGTTTTGCTGGGTATCGGCCTGTTCTACATCGAGTGGACATACGGATAAACGCATGGCCAGCCTCGATAGTTTGACTAGCTGGCATTCAGATTGGAAGCAGCTAAAGGTAGCGGTTATAGGTTTGGGTGTCACCGGATTTTCGGTTGCCGACACGCTTGCCGAGCTGGGCTGTGAAGTTTTCGTAGTAGCCGAAAAGGCAGACCCCGAGTACATCGACATTCTCGACGTCTTAGGCGTGAGTCACATCAGCGGAGACGCAGCTTCAGGCGTTCCCAACCAATTGGTCGAGTTCAAGCCTGAACTAGTGGTCACTTCTCCCGGAGTGAAACCAGATGCCGCCATCATTCGCTGGGCGGCACAAAATTCCGTTCCGGTCTGGGTAGATGTCGATTTGGCCTGGCGCTTGCGCGACAAGACTTCGAAGGTGGCCAAGTGGGTCACCATTACCGGAACCAACGGAAAAACCACCACCACTCAGTTGACCGCATCAATGCTTGAAGCTGCCGGACATCGAGTGGCGGCCTGTGGCAACATCGGTGTGCCAATTCTCGACTGCATTAGAGACCCAGAGGGTTTTGATTTTCTTGTCGTCGAGCTCTCTAGTTTTCAACTGCACTACATCGATGCCATCTACCCAGAGGCAAGCGCACTGCTAAACATCGACCTCGATCACATCGACTGGCACGGCAGCTTTGAAGTTTATGCGG
>JBEDEQ010000122.1:0-3113 GCA_041175645.1 Actinomycetota bacterium
TAGCTACTCCTTGTGCTTATTTGTGATCGGAAGGCGTCGGTCTCGACCGAATGCCATGCCGGTGATTTTGGGTCCAATTGCGCCTTGGCGACGCTTCCATTCTGCTCTATCGACTAAGCCGGTGATGCGCCTAACTATTTCCTCGTCGAATCCAGATGCCACCAGCTCGGCGACCGAAAGGCGCTGTGCGACATAACCCTCAAGGATGCCGTCTAGCAGCTCATACGGAGGAAGTGAATCTTGATCTACTTGGCCTGGTCGCAACTCAGCCGAAGGAGGTTTGGTGATTGAATTCTCAGGAATTGGGGGAGTGAAACCATCTCGAACTGCTTGCTCGTTTCTCCAAGCAGCCAAGCGCCAGACCAAGGTCTTCTCAACATCTTTGATTGGGGCAAAACCACCGACAGAGTCGCCATAAATCGTGCTGTATCCAACTGACAGTTCTGTTTTGTTCCCAGTGGTCAGGGTCAGGTGTCCTTCAGCGTTGCTAATGCCCATGAGAATAACCCCGCGAACTCGTGCCTGCAGGTTCTCGCTTGCAACTCCGCCGAGTTTTAGGTTGTCTTCGAAGGCTTGCACCATGTCAGCGATGGGTTGCGTTCGGTAGTTCGCTCCGATTCGCGTAGCCAGGTCTTCAGCATCTGACATTGAGTGGTCGCTCGAATAAACGCTTGGCATACTCACGCCAAAAACATTGTCGCCACCGAGAGCATCGGCAGCCAAAGCAGCACAGACTGCCGAGTCAATTCCGCCCGACAACCCAAGCACGACAGACTTGAAGCCATTCTTTGCGCAATAGTCGCGAAGTCCTAGCGTCAGGGCGTTCCAGGTTTGCCAAAGATCATCCTTTTTTACAACCGGATGCGCGCCCACCTGGCTCACCGTCTCGCCATCGAAGTCGATGAAGAGCAGATCTTCGTCGAATTGGGCGCATCGACCGATGACCTCACCGTTTGCATCCACCATCAGGCTGTCGCCGTCGAAGACTAGGTCATCTTGACCGCCAACGAGGTTCACATAGGCGGTTGGAGTTTTGTGTGTGCGAGCAAGTTCTCGAACGAGCTGGAGTCTGCGGTCATCCTTGTCGATTTCAAACGGAGAACCGTTGATAACCAGGGTCACGTTCGCTCCACTGCGCGCGATCTCAGCAACCGGCCCACCCGACTGCCAAATGTCTTCGCAGATAACTGTGGCGAACCGAATGCCACCGTGTTCGAACGTGAACAGTTCATCGCCTGCTACGAAATTGCGGTACTCGTCGAAAACCGAGTAGTTAGGCAGATGGTGCTTGTGATACTGGCCGACAATCTCGCCACCCCTAAGCACCGATATCGAGTTGTGAGCAATAGCCCAACCTCGCTTGCGAGCCTTAGATGGGTGACCCACGATCACCGAAATCTCGCCAAAACCTTTGTGAACGAGGGTCTTGGCTAGTTCTGCAACAGCCGTCTCGCTCTTTGCAACGAATGATTCACGTGTTGCGAGGTCTTCGATGGGGTAACCGGTGATCACCATTTCGCCGAAAACTACGATGTCAGCGCCACCCGAAACGGCAGTCGCAACCGTAGCGAGAATGCCCTCAACGTTGGCTTCAACGGCACCAACGGTTGGGTTGGTTTGCGCTAGGGCTAAGCGAACTTTAGGCATAACCACTAGCCTAGTAGCAGGCTTCAAGAGAGGATCCAGCAATGGATAAGCAGAGAGATTTCGTGCTTCGCACGATCGAAGAACGTTCGGTCAAGTTCGTCAGACTATGGTTCACCGACGTAGCTGGAACTTTGAAGTCGGTTGCCATCGCTCCCGCAGAGGTTGAGGGCGCATTCGCCGAGGGTATCGGCTTCGACGGCAGCGCTATCGAAGGACTTGCCCGTACCTACGAGGCCGACATGCTGGCCCAACCAGACCCGAGCACCTTCCAAATTCTTCCTTGGCGCGGCGAGATTGACCCGACCGCACGCATGTTCTGTGACATCACCACCCCAGACGGTGCCCCAGCTGCCGCTGACCCGCGCAATGTTTTGCGCAGAGCTTTGGCTAAAGCATCCTCGATGGGTTTTTCTTTCTACATTCACCCTGAGATTGAGTTTTATCTGCTGAAGTCATCGCAAATCGGCCCAGAAGGTCCGATTCCGGTAGACAATGCAGGCTACTTCGACAACGTGCCAGGCGGAACAGCGCACGACTTTAGACGCCGCGCCGTATCTATGCTCGAGCAGCTCGGCATCTCGGTTGAATTCAGCCACCACGAGGGTGGTCCTGGTCAGAACGAGATCGACCTACGTTACGCCGATGCATTGACCATGGCCGACAACATCATGACATTCAGAACCGTGATCAAAGAAGTCGCGATCGAGCAGGGCGTTTACGCAACCTTCATGCCAAAGCCTTTCACCGAGCATCCAGGTTCGGGAATGCACACCCACATGTCGCTATTCGAGGGTGACACCAACGCATTCTTCGACCCAAGTTCGCAGTACCACCTTTCGAAGACCGCGAAGCAGTTCATCGCCGGTTTGCTTCGTCATGCTCCCGAAATCACTGCGGTTACCAACCAATACGTGAACTCGTACAAGCGTCTGTGGGGTGGCGGAGAGGCGCCATCGTTCGTCTGCTGGGGGCACAACAACCGTTCAGCACTTATTCGCGTTCCGCTTTACAAGCCAAACAAGGGCCAGTCTTCTCGCATCGAATACCGCGCCATTGACTCGGCAGCCAACCCTTACCTTGCCTACGCGCTGATTCTTTCGGCCGGGCTAAAAGGCATCGAAGAGGGCTACGAGCTTCCGTCAGAGACCGAAGACAACGTTTGGAACCTCACCGACTCAGAGCGCCGCGCGATGGGAATCCAGCCGCTTCCTCAAAGCCTCGACCACGCCATTCGCAAACTCGAAGAGAGTGAACTAGCGGCAGAGGTTCTGGGTGAAGAAGTGTTCTCATACGTTCTTGCTAACAAGCGTCGCGAGTGGAGCGAATACCGTTCGCAGGTCACTCCTTTCGAGCTGAAGAAAAACCTAGAAACCCTCTAGGAATCATTGGTGGCAAGTGCAACTGGGCTAGGGCTTACAGAGCTTGCACGCCTAGGGTTCTCAGATCTTGCCGGCACAGTTGGCAAG
>JBEDEQ010000123.1:0-3057 GCA_041175645.1 Actinomycetota bacterium
CAGACCGCGATTCAAGCCTTCGAAGATGCTCGCGAGGCAGCATTGAACCAACTCAAGCAGGCTGCTCTAGACATCTATCGCCGAGCCCTTATCAATCACACTGGAGACCCCGACTTCACATCGACTTACGCGCGTGGCGGTGACAAGAAGTGAGCCAATTCAATACTCCTGTGAAGCGTGAGACCACCCAGAAACAAAAAGTCGGATTCGCCGTTCTCGGCGGAGTCGGCGCTGTTGTTCTCGGAGTGATGGTTTACCTTTTGGCTTTTGCACCGCTGCCTGAGGCCGAAATCAATTGCTCGCCAACACCGAATGTTCGCACCGACGCCCAGGTTGAGACATCCGTTGTGGTTGCACCGACCGCAAACTTCACCGACATCGAACTGCCACTCGAAATTGCAAAGCAGCGTTTGGTGCCAGCCCTTTCTGACCCAACCCTCATCAACACGCTTTCTGCCGTCGTTGCTAATGACAACCCGCGCAAACTTCGAGATCTTGTCATTGTGCAAGAGCCCGGTGAGGTAATTCAAGACTTCGAAGAAAAGCTTGACCGCGCCCCGGGTGTTGTGAAGCTTGCTGTGAACTGCGCGCTCAATCTGCCTGCCGCCGGTGTTGGCCCAGAAACAAACCTGCTCAAGGCAATCGGTGTCGCTGCAGACACCTTCTTGAACGATGCATCAAAAAAGACCATTTATGTTCTGTCGAATGGCTTGCAGACCAGTGGTGAGATCAACATGGTCGAAGACATGCCACAGACCGAGGCACAGGCAATCTCGCTTGCCAAGCAGCTTGATCAGTCGAACGCGCTGCCAGACCTTGAAGGTGTAAGTGTTGAGTGGTACGGCATGGGTTCGATTCAAACGACTTCAGACCAAAACACAATCAACGAGCAAACCATCAAGGTGCTCGATGCATTCTGGACCGAGGTAATCAAACTCAGCGGCGGTGAGCTGAACTATCGCGTAAATGAGGTTGGCTACAAAGCACCTCCAGCTAACGCCTACCTAACCGCAGCTGTGGCATCACTGCCAACCTCATGCCTTATCACCCTTAACGAAGACGATGGCGTTCGTTTCAACCCAGGCGTAACCACTTTCGTGAACGCGGCAAAGGCTAAGAGTGCAGCCGAGGCAGTGGTTGCCGAACTCAACGAGAACGACTGCACAGGCAGCATCAAGGTGACCGGATTCGTGGCCTCTGGCGTAGACAAAGACGATTACAACGATGCCGAGATCGAAAAGGGCAAGGCGTTGAGCCTGGCTCGAGCCAAAGCTTTTGCCGCTCTAATCAAAGCAGCTGGCTGGAACGGCAAGATTCAGGCAATCGGTGGCGGTAAGGGCTCAGTCGACGACTGGAACGCCGACGGAACTTTCAACGAAACCAAGGGAAAGAGCAACCGCAAGGTTGTTATCTCGCAATAGCGGGGGAGAAAACATGTTCAACAAACGACCAATGCTTAGATCGCGACGAGACACCAACTCGTTCTGGGGCGACCTCTCGATGAACGAGCAGATCGACACACGTCGTGGCCTGCGTCGCGCTGTTTCTCGAGCCTTTCTTGGCCTCATCATCGCGTCTGTTTCTGTAGCTCTAGGTTTCGGCGGTGCGTACATCTACAACCTCGTCGATCGAGCTCCGAACGTGACCGAAGTCATCGCCAAAGCCCAAGACTCAATCGTGATTGTGAGCTGCGAAGGCGGCGAGGGTGCTGGCGTTGCCGTGAATGCACCGGTGCCGAACAAATACAAGACCGCGATCATCACCGCCGCACACGTCATCATGGACTGCGACGAAAAAACCAACGTGACCGTCACCTACGAGGGTCACGATTACCAAGCTCTAGTGGCCCGCAAAGACCCGAGCAAAGCTTTCAAATCAAGCGACCTCAACTCGGTCAACGACATCGCTCTGCTCTACATGACCCACAAGATTCCAGGCTTGGATGCTGCCCCCGAGGCCAAGCTCGGCGACTGGGTAACCGTGATCGGGCATCCGTGGAGTGAAACGAACTACGCGTCATTCGGAATCATTTCGAGCGTAGATGCAACAGAGTATGGCACCGACGCCGCGATCAACGCCGGCAACTCTGGTGGACCGCTGCTCGACAACAAGGGTCGAGTGCTCGGCATCGTTTCTTACAAGAACTACCGACTGAGCGACATTCAAGATGGAGCAACAGAAGTGTATGAATACGCAGACGGAATGGCATATGCCAAACGATTGAGCTTGTCATGCGAGACGCTGTTCTCGAACATTGCTACCTGCCCATTCGCCGACCGCTAGGCTGGCGAACGTGAAGTTTCTGATCTCTGTTATTGATGACCTAAGCCGCTCTGGCACCCCCGAAGAAATGGTGGCCATCGACGCGTTCAACGACATGCTGCGCGAGAAGGGTCACTGGATTTTCGCCGGCGGAATGATGCCGCCCGAGACGGCTACCGTAATCGACAACCGTGCCGATGCGAACCTGCACACCGACGGGCCACTGATTCCATTCAAGGAGCAGTTCAGCGGTTTCTGGATCGTTCAGGCCGACAGCCTCGAGGTGGCCCGCGAACTAGCCTTCGGTGGCTCTAAGGCCTGCAACCGCAAGGTCGAGCTACGTCAGTTTTACGGCAACTAGCGAATTCGCCCGATACCCGGCAACATGCGCCCAACACGACTCGCGTATTGCTTGTAGCCTTCGTATTTGGCCAAGAGCAGCGACTCTTCAAAGCGTGCCTTCACTGAGAGCAATGTAATCAATGCCGCATAAACCAGAACGTGCAACCATGACCCCGACTGCAGAACGATAGACGCACCCAGAAGTAAAAGACCCAAGTAGATAGGGTGTCTCACAACTGCATAGAGACCATTGGTCTTGAGGGTGGCTTGTTCTAGTGGAACCGGGTTTGCGGTGAGGCTCTTGCCGAGGTTGATACCTGCGATCACAAGAATTGCAATTGAGATGACACCAAGCAGCATGCTTAGTTGGCGTTCGAGCAAGCCGGTTGCCCAAAGCTCTTGATTCGGCGCAAAGCCGAGAAGGGCAAGCAGTAAAAACTGGATGCCCACAAG
>JBEDEQ010000124.1:0-3019 GCA_041175645.1 Actinomycetota bacterium
GGGTAGCGAAGGTCGCGCGGATTGCTCTCACCCTTGTCTCGGCGAGTGCGAAACGGAGCGTCTTCGCTCATTATTTGCCTTCGACGTCGGTTTCGATGCGTGGAAAGAGAATGTCGAGGTCGCCCACTTTTGCGCCTGATGGCAGCTGCCCCCAGCGAGCAGCGTCGCCTAGTGGCTGGTCGGCCAGTTCGCCTAGTTTGCCTTCGGTTAGCGCTGCCCAGAGCTTGGCGGTTACCTTTGGCATAACCGGTGCGAGTGCAACGCTGAGCACGCGCAGACCCTCGGCCGTTGTGTAGAGCACTGAAGCCAGACGGTCACGATTAGCCTCGTCTTTGGCGAGCACCCAAGGCTCTGAAACGGTGATGTAGTTGTTCAGCTCATCGACCAAGGTCCACACGCTGCCGATTGCGTCGTGAATGGCAATCTCGTCGATGGCAGCATCGGCGTTAGCAATCGCCTTTTCGGCAACCGCTTGAATCGCAAGGTCGATTTCGTTGTAGGCGGCAGGTGACGGAACGACCCCATCGAAATAACGCTTGATCATGGCGAGCACGCGAGAGGCCAGGTTGCCAAAGCCGTTAGCTAGTTCGCTCTGGTAACGAGCCGAAAGGTCTTCCCAAGAGAACGAGCCGTCTGAACCGAAGGCGATCGCCTTCATGAAGTAGTAGCGGAACGCATCTGATCCGAAAGTGTCGGTAATTTGCGACGGTGCGATACCGGTGAGCTTCGACTTCGACATCTTCTCGCCGCCGACGAGCAACCAACCGTGACCGAACACCTGGTCGGCGGGCTTTAGCCCCGCAGCCATAAGCATGGCTGGCCAGATAACGGCGTGAAAGCGCAGGATGTCTTTGCCGACGACCTGCACCGATGCTGGCCACAACGAATCGAACTTGGCATCGTCTTCGCCATAACCAATTGCGGTGATGTAGTTGAGCAGCGCGTCGAACCAAACGTAAGTGATGTGCGAGTCGTCCCACGGAATGTCGATACCCCAGTCGAACTTCTCTTTCGAGCGAGAGATCGATAGGTCTTCTAGACCTCGACGAACAAAAGCCACAACTTCGTTGCGAGCCGATTCGGGCTGAATGAACTTTGGGTTCTGCTCGTAGAAGTCGAGCAGTGGCTGAGTGAATTCGCTCAGCTTGAAAAAGTAGTTGGTTTCTTGCAGGCGTTCGACAGGGCGCGTGTGAATGGCACAAACATCCTGACCTGCATATTCGCCTTCGCCCTCGATGAGGTCGGCTTCGGTTTTGTACTCTTCGCAACCAACGCAGTAGTTACCTTCGTATGAACCGCGGTAGATGAACCCGGTGTCGTAAAGGTGCTGCAAGAACTTCTGCACGTTTTTCTCGTGGCGGGGTTCGGTGGTGCGAATGAAGTCTTGATTGTCGATGTCGATGGTTTCGAGAAGCGGCAACCAGGCATCGTGCACCAGCTGGTCGGCCCATGCCTTCGGGGTGCTGCCGTTGCCAACTGCGGTGCGAAGAATTTTCTCGCCGTGCTCATCGGTGCCGGTTAGCAAGAACGAACCCTCGCCACGCTGACGGTGCCAGCGAGCCAACACGTCAGCGGCCACTTCGGTGTAGGCGTGACCGATGTGCGGCGCATCGTTCACATAGAAAATTGGGGTCGTTACGTAAAACGACTTACCGGCTTGGCTGGGCATTGTTCTAGTTTAAGGTCATTCGGCTGGGTTGGCTTATTTCTTGGCGTCGAGGCTCAACTGATAGAGCACCGATTTACTCACGGCGTTCAACTCTGCGATTTCGGCAACCGCGTCTTTCATGCGGAGGCCCGAGGCCTCGAGCTTGAGCACATCGGCAACCAAGGCCGAGACATCCTTGTTGGTTTTCACCGCACCGGCGATCACAAAAACCATCTCGCCTTTTGGCTCGGTTTTTGCCCACTCGATCAACTCGGCGAGTGTGCCTCGCTCGGTGTGCTCGAACTTCTTGGTGAGCTCTCTCGAAACGGTGGCTTGACGATCGGCTCCGAAAACTTGGGCGGCAGTCGCCAGAGTGTCGGCGATGCGGTGCGGCGACTCGAAAAACACCATGGTGCGGGTCTCGCCGGCAAGCGCCTCGAACAAACTCTTGCGCTCGGCGTCTTTGCGCGGTGCAAACCCTTCGAAGGTGAAGCGGTCGGTTGCCAGCCCAGATACCGCGAGCGCGGCTAAAACCGCAGATGGCCCTGGCACAACGGTCACTTCAACGCCGGCTGCCACGGCCGCGCGCACCAGCGCGAAACCTGGGTCGCTAACCGTCGGCATTCCCGCATCTGAGACGAGAAGCACGTCACTTTCGAGAGCGATGGCAACAATTTGGTCGGCACGCTCGAGTTCGTTGTGCTCGTGCAGGCTATAAAGCTTGGCTTTGAGTTTCACCCCGAGCAGGCCGGCCAACTTGGTGAGGCTTCGGGTATCTTCGGCAGCAATGTGCTCTACCGTGCTCAGATGCTCGACCAGTCGCGTCGACGCGTCGCCGAGGTTACCGATTGGTGTTGCTGCAATGATTAGCACGCTCTATTGTCGCAAACTAGCATTGGCTTTGTGCCAGATACTTCGAGAGCTAAGGCGGGGGCGTTGACAAAACTAATCTCGAACCTTCGCCGCATCGCCGAGGGTTATGGAATCTGGCTGATCATGCTCTTGGCAGCGGCACTGCGCTTCATCAACCTCGGCTACCCGCGAAAACTGGTCTTTGACGAAACCTATTACGTCAAGGATGCTGTGACGCTTGGTTCGCTCGGCTACGAAGGGTCTTGGCCGGCCGACCCAAATTCGCAATTCGAAGCTGGCAACACCGAAATCTTTAGCGCCGACCCCGCATATGTAGTGCACCCACCGCTGGGCAAGTGGATTATCTGGCTCGGCATTCGCGCGCTCGGTGCAGATAACTCGGTCGGTTGGCGCTACTCGGTTGCCATCTTGGGGTTAGCTTCGGTCTGGCTCGTCTATCTGGTTGCGAAGCGACTGTTTGAATCGAAACTGTGGGGCCAGGTGGCTGCACTTCTGCTC
>JBEDEQ010000125.1:0-3193 GCA_041175645.1 Actinomycetota bacterium
GCTGTATTACGTAACTCGTGGCCGAATCGGCCTCAGAGTTCAGCGATTTTTCTACACGGATGCTCGCATGACGCCCAGGCACGATGTGTAGCGCCTGCGCATCCGCCCATGCAACGAAGTCTCTGCCGATTAGTGCCTGCGCGGGCCGAAGCTGGTGGCCCTCAATAGCGATGGTCAGCAGGCCCGCCAGTGGCTGGGACCCTGCGGAAGTGTTCTCAGTGACCGTAAGCGGTGCACGGGTTTGCAAGAAAAGCCCGGCTTCGAGGTCTCTCAAGACGTTGTCAATTTCATTCATCGGGCAACACTGCCAGCACAGACATTGACCGAAAAGTTATCCACAGGCCACCCAAACGGAACCTTTTAGGTCTACTTTTTAGAAACTACGCAAGTAGTCACCAATAACTAGAAAGGTAATGGGGGTATGCAAAGAGACATATTTCAGGAGGATTTCGAAGATTTCGAAAACCTTCCTGACGCAACAGAGCAGTTGAAATTCATCGCTCCTGCCGTAGTAGAGGTTTTGGCAGGGGTACGCACCGTGGAGCAGTTGAGTCCGATGCTGAGCGAAAACATTTATCTAAAGCTTCGCGATCGAGCAGCAAGAGCCGCGATGACTCGTGCCGAGTCAGGTTCCCGGGTTGAACGCCCGAATCTTGTAGTTCGCAACCTTCACCAAGAAAGCAACAAACCAGGGGTTATTCAGTCTGTGGTTCTGCTTTCATCTTCTATTCGCACCAGAGCTGTGGCGATTCGACTAGAAAGCCGAAACCGCCGCTGGCTAGCAACGGCGGTTTCGATTCTCTAAAGCGAAAGTTATGAACGCTTGAAGAATGAAGAGCCTTGGCCACCCTGTTCAGGCTTTTGCTGGGCAGGGTTGGCTGGCGCTTGACGCTGTTGCGGTTTTTGTTCCTGAACCGGCTGACCCTCGGCGTCTAGCACCTCGGTCTGGCCATCTTCACCAGGGGCTGAGTAGGTTAGCTCGTCTTCTTGAGTTTCGTCGACTGGCTGCACCTGAACATCCAAGTTGAACAGATAGGCAACCGTTTCTTCGCGAATCGAGCCCATCATCTGCTGGAACATGGTGTAGCCCTCGCGCTGGTATTCAACCAGCGGGTCACGCTGCGCCATGGCACGAAGACCGATTCCCTCTTTGAGGTAGTCCATCTCGTATAGGTGATCGCGCCACTTGCGGTCGATGACCGACAAAACGACGCGACGCTCTAGTTCGCGCATAGCAACTTCGCCAATCTGCTCTTCGCGCTTGCGGTAGGCAAGGGTTGCGTCAGAAAGAATTTCTTCGACGAGCCATCTCTTGGTGAGTTTGGCACGGCTACCGGCTTCTTCGAGCACCTCTTCGATTGACAGCGAAATTGGGTAGATGTTTGCCAAATCGACCCAAAGAGCTTCAAGGTTCCAGTTGCCCGATTGCTCAACGATGTGAACATCGACCACGTCTGAGATGACTTGTTCAAGGAACGCGGCAACGCGGTCGGCAATTTCATCGCCGGCCAGAATGTGCTTGCGGTCAGCATAGATAGCCTCGCGCTGGCGGTTCAGAACATCGTCGTACTTGAGAACGTTCTTGCGAATCTCGGCGTTGCGACCTTCAACCTGCGACTGAGCGCTCGCGATGGCACGGCTGACCAGTTTCGACTCAATTGCGGTGTCGTCTGGCACGTTCGGGTTGTTCATCATCGCGGCAGCTGCGTTGCTGTTGAACAGGCGCATCAGATCGTCGGTGAGAGATAGGTAGAAGCGAGATTCACCCTTGTCACCCTGACGACCAGCACGACCACGAAGCTGGTTGTCGATGCGACGTGACTCGTGACGCTCGGTTCCTAGAACATAGAGACCACCGGCGTCGAGAACCTTATCGGCTTCGAGAGCGACCTGCTCCTTGATTTTGGTGAACTCGGCGTCCCAGGCCTCTTGGTACTGCTCTGGGTTTTCTTCGGCGTTTAGGCCGCGCTTTGCTAGAGCATCGACAGTTAGAAACTCGGCGTTACCACCGAGCATGATGTCGGTACCGCGGCCGGCCATGTTGGTGGCAACCGTGACTGCCCCGAGGCGACCAGCCTGGGCAACAATCGACGCTTCGCGCGCGTGGTTCTTGGCATTCAAAACCTCGTGGCGAACGCCGCGCTTGGCCAGAAGCTTGCTGAGGTATTCGCTCTTTTCGACCGAAGTGGTTCCAACCAGAATTGGCTGACCGTTTGCGTGACGTGCAGCGATGTCTTCGACCACCATTGCAAACTTGATTTCTTCGTTCTTGTAAATCAGGTCTGACTGGTCAATGCGAATCATCGGGCGGTTGGTCGGAATCGGAACAACGCCGAGCTTGTAGGTGCTCATGAACTCGGCCGCTTCGGTCTCGGCGGTACCGGTCATACCGGCGAGCTTTGAATAAAGGCGGAAGTAGTTCTGCAGAGTAACGGTGGCTAGAGTCTGGTTTTCGGCCTTGACCTCGACGCCCTCTTTGGCTTCGATTGCCTGGTGAATACCTTCGTTGTAGCGGCGACCAGGCAGAATGCGGCCGGTGTGCTCGTCAACAATCAAGACCTCGCCGTTCATCACGACGTAGTCTTTGTCGCGCTTGAACAGAGCCTTGGCGCGAATCGAGTTGTTCAAGAATGAGATCAGCGGTGTGTTGGCCGACTCGTATAGGTTCGAGATGCCTAGGTAGTCTTCTACCTTCTCGATTCCAGCCTCTAGAAGACCGATGGTGCGCTTTTTCTCGTCAACCTCGTAGTCGATGACGGGTTGAAGGGTTTCGGCGATCTTCGAGAACTCGGCGAACCAACGGTTGGCATCTCCGGATGCAGGGCCAGAGATGATGAGTGGGGTACGTGCCTCATCGATAAGAATCGAGTCAACCTCGTCGACGATGGCGAAGAAGTGACCGCGCTGAACGAGGTCGCTCGACTGCCAAGTCATGTTGTCGCGTAGGTAGTCGAAACCGAATTCGTTGTTGGTGCCATAGCGCTGAGCGGGCGTCTGGCCGCCGAGGATGCAACCCGTAGTCATGCCGAGAGCACGGAACACGCGAGACATGAGATCGCTCTGATACTGAGCCAAGAAGTCGTTCACAGACACCACGTGAACACCGCGGCCAGCAATGGCGTTTAGGTAGGCCGGAAGGGTAGCAACCAGGGTCTTACCTTCACCGGTCTTCATCTCAGCGATGTTGCCGAGG
>JBEDEQ010000126.1:0-3584 GCA_041175645.1 Actinomycetota bacterium
GATTATGCCTGATTCGTATGCGATGCCGTACAAAGCATTCACGCCAGTAGTTGCGTCGGCCTTGCCATAGACGCGCACCTCGCCGCCCGCTGTGCTAATCAACTTTTGGCCCGCGGTATCGGTATTCACCCCAAATTCGACGCCCCACCAAGGGCCAGCGGTGGAGCCGTAGCCAACTGCATAGCCCGAAGGAATCGTGAGCCCGTTCCAAGACGTGGTCGCCGAACCACCACCGATAGCTACGTGGCCACCTTTGGTTTCGATTGCGTAGGCAGAAGCGGTGGAATCGATTTGCACAGCGCCACCGTTGGCGTCGTCGAAGTTGGCCTGGAACACCACGTTTAGCGGTTGGCTCGATGATGCCAAGCGACCACCACCCGTTATGTAGATACTGCGGCTGCTGCGCACGGTCAGCGTGCGAGCCGCGGACGCAGACTCGGTCATCGCTGCCGTGGCCTCGACTATCACGTTGCCGTTGGCGGTCGAGGTGCTGTGCGCGCGCAGCAGCACATCTCGAGCAGAGAGTTGGTTAGCAAGCGTCGTCACCGAGATGTTCGACGTCGACGCCGTGGCAAGCCAGATTCCGCTCGTGCCGAAGAATGTTCCAGCCGTATCTGTCGAGCCAGTGACCACATTCAGGGTTTCCGCGTATTGATAAAGAGTTATGGATGCGACTGCATTCGTGTACCCGGGAGTCTCGAAAGTGATCGTTATCGAGCCCGTGGTGCCTCCCGTAATCCACAGGTTGCTGAACGTAGCGAGACCAGTGGAGTCGGTCGCAACTGTGGTCGTGCCGGCGGGGGTACCCGAACTTGCCGAGACGGCAGTCACGTTCAGGCCCGAGGTAGTCAAATTGTTGCCATTGCTGTCTTGAACCTGAACTTTGGCAGGAACGATACACGGAGTGGCAACGTTCGACACACAACCATCGGGGTTCTGAGTTAGCGCCAACTTGTTGGCAAGCCAAGCCATGCGGACAAGACCCGTTCCACCGACACCACCGTTGGTGCGCTGAGTGGAACCGTTTGTGCTTCCATTGGTGCTGGTCGCGTTACACGCCATACCACCACCACCACCACCGCCAAGGCCGTTGGCGCCGTTGTGACCGGCTGTGCCACCCGTGGTGTTGTAAGTGACATCGTCTAGGTTGTAGCGATAGTTAGCTCCGCGGCCACCGCCACCAGAACCACCCGGAGCACCAAGCACACCAGTGGTTAGAGCGTTCGCACCGTTGTAACAGGTACCACCACCACCACCACCAGACGTTGTGAGAGCAGGCATCCAGGTCAACTCGTTGATAGAGGTGCCGTTGGTGCCGGCGCTACCGATAACCACTACAGAGTCAGCCTGAGGGTTGATCGGGCCAATAGCGCCGCTTCCACCAGAGGCTCCGGTTCCACCGTAACCGCCGGTACCGCCTGAAGCCCAGCTGGTCGTTTGCCAGCCACCACCGCCGGCGCCACCGTTTGCGCCGTAAGACATACCTGCACCGCTGATGTAGGTAACGCCACCTGCGCCAGCAGCTGCACCACCCCATGCACCTGCAGAACCACCGGCGCCAATTGTGATGGTTGCCGATGCGCCTGGCGTCACCGACTGGTTTGCGCTCCAGCGGATTCCACCACCGCCACCACCGACACCGCCGTCAGGGCCACCGCCGCCACCGCCACCGACAGCCAGCACCTGGATGGTAGAGGTGTATGACGGGATGGTGACTGTGGTCGAAGCGGTAACAGAGACGATGCAGTAGTTGCCGTTCTGAGTGACCGTGGCGTACGCCGTGTTGCCGACGTCAACCGTGCAGGCGTTGTTGCCCGAGCCAGAGCGAATCGTTCCCGCCGTTGCTGCCGGAACAATAGGGTTGGCTGCTACTATCGCGAGGCCAGCGGCACCAATGGCCAAGGCCAGGCCCATGTTCTTGCGCAGCTTGCGGCCGCGGGCCGACCGTGCAAACTTCGAAGTCGAATCTTGAGTACGCGAAAGCGCGGCGGCAAGCATCTGCTTGATTGCCATGTTGCACTCCCGTACTGCTGATCGAAACTTCTGAAATTGCGCGGAAATCCGCGTCATTTCGGGCTTTCAGGTATGCCAAGGCACACCCGTAGGCCCTGAAAGTCTATTCGTCGATGCTGAGGGGTTAACCAAAAATGTTCGGTCTAACCGAACACCCCGTTGCTAGATTTCGCTCAAAGAAAAACCCGCCCGGCCGAAGCCGAGCGGGTTTCGCGAGAGTAAGAAAACTTACTTAAGGGTGACCTTTGCGCCAGCGCCCTCAAGAGCCGCCTTTGCCTTCTCAGCGGCATCCTTGTTTGCACCCTCGAGAACGGTTGCAGGTGCACCGTCAACGAGAGCCTTTGCCTCACCGAGGCCGAGGTTGGTGAGTGCACGAACCTCCTTGATGACCTGGATCTTCTGGTCGCCAGCAGCCTCGAGAACGACGTCGAACGAGTCCTTCTCTTCAGCAGCAGCAGCGCCACCAGCAGGAGCTGCAGCAGCTGCAACAGCAACTGGAGCAGCAGCGGTAACCTCGAAGACGTCTTCGAACTTCTTAACGAAGTCGCTGAGCTCGATGAGCGAAAGCTCCTTGAAAGCGTCAATGAGCTGGTCAGTAGTCAGCTTTGCCATTTGATTTTCTCCTTGATTGGATTTTTTGGTTTTGTTTGTGAAGCGGTTGGTGTTTCTTTAGCCCTGCTGCTTTGCACGTAGCGCGTCGACGGTGCGAACGGCCTGTGCGAGCGGAGCCTGGAAGACGTAAGCAGCCTTGTACATCGATGCCTTGAACATTCCGGCGGCCTTGGCCAACAGAACTTCACGCGACTCGAGGTCAGCAAGCTTCTTAACCTCATCTGCCGAGAGAGCGACGCCATCGAGGACACCGGTCTTTACGACGAGAAGAGGATTTGCCTTAGCGAAGTCACGCAGGGTCTTTGCAACGGTGACTGCGTCACCCGATACACGGTAACTGCGTCACCGGTAACAAAAGCGAGAGCAGTTGGGCCGAACAGCTGGCCGTCAAATGCGTTGACGCCTGCGTTCTTTGCAGCGATCTCGATGAGCGTGTTCTTTGCTACGGCGTAGGTTGCGTCCGCACTGATTGAACGGCGCAGCTCTTTGAGCTGAGCCACAGTGAGGCCGCGGTACTCGGTTAGAAAGACAGCGTTTGAGCTCTTGAACGAGTCAGTAAGCTCGGCAACGGTCTGAACCTTGTTCGCCATGGCACTCCTTGGATATTTATTGCCGGTAGCCCCTGGAAAACAAAAATGGCTCCAGCGCAAGCGCATGGAGCCTCAAAATTCGAAACGAATTGAAAGTTCAATGTCACCTGCGCGGGTTGTCACTTTCGTGAACCTTCGCTGCAATCCCTTACGGAAATGCAAAACCGGCGGTCTTTGGCTTCGATTAGTTTAGCCAATGTGACCGCCGGCTCGCAAGTGTCAGTTTGAGACTGACCTTGAACAGCTGGGTTGCGCTGTGCGAAGGGGATTAGCCGTCGCGGCGCTCAAACTTCTTCTTGTCGCGTGGACGCGGAGTGCCGTCTGGGCGATCCGCCCAGCGACCGCGTCCGTTGCCACCAAAGTTGTTGC
>JBEDEQ010000126.1:3594-5387 GCA_041175645.1 Actinomycetota bacterium
CTTCTCGCCGTAGCCGCGTCCGCCGTCGCGTCCGCCGCCAAAGCCGCCACGGCCGCCATCGCGACCGCCACGGCCACCACCGCGGCTGTCGCCGAAGTCGAGAACGTCTTGAACAGGAGGTGGAGCGATAGGGCCGGCAAGCTCCTCGAGTAGCGCGCTGCTAGGGCGCACATCGCTGAAGATGCCGTCACGGTCGGCGCGACGCAGGAGGTCTTCCATGCGACGGAAACGCGAGCGGTAGATCAGGGTAACGACGGTGCCCGACGAGTGGCCACGACCGGTGCGACCTGCGCGGTGCAGGTAGGTCTTGTATTCCTCAGGCGGGTCAACCTGGATTACCAGCTTGACGTCGTCAACGTGGATGCCTCGAGCGGCTACGTCGGTTGCAACCATGACGCGAACCTGGCCACGAGTGAAACGCTCGAGGTTGCGGTTGCGCTGGTTCTGGTTGAGGTCACCGTGCAGACGAGCGGCAGGAACGCCGGCCTCGGTTAGGCTCTCGGCCAGACGCTCGGCGGTCATCTTGGTGCGGGTGAAGATCAGCGACTTGCCCTCACCCTGAACGAGGCGAAGCAGCACCTGGCTGCGGTCGTCAGGCTCAACCGTGAAGACACGGTGCGTGATGTTGGCGGTGTCTGACTCCTCGTTCGGAACCTCATAGACGTATGGGTTTGGCAGGAACTCCTTGACCAGCGAGTCAACCTCGCGGTCCAGGGTTGCCGAGAAGAGCAGCTTCTGGCTGTCGCCGACGGCACGCATCACACGACGCACGCCCTCGATGAAGCCCAGGTCGCACATGTGGTCGGCCTCGTCAACAACCAGGGTCTCAACCTCGCTGAGGTCGACGATGCCCTGAGCCATGAGGTCTTCCAGGCGGCCAGGGGTGGCTACGAGGATGTCGACGCCGCGACTCATTGCGTGCTCCTGCTTGCGCTGTGGAACACCGCCATAGATGCAGAGGCTGTAGAAACCTACAGGCTTGGCGATTGCACGAACGGTGCGGTCGATCTGGTCGGCGAGCTCGCGGGTTGGAGCAAGGATCAGCGCGCGTGGCTTGCCCGCCTTGCGTGGCTGCGAGCCACCGGCAACGAGCTTGGTAACCAGCGGAACGGTGAAGGCGATGGTCTTGCCCGAGCCGGTCTTGCCACGGCCAAGGACATCCTGACCGCCGATAGCGGCCGGAATAGTCGCTGCCTGAATAGGAAAAGGCTTCTCGGCACCCAGCGAGACAAGAGCCTCAACCATCTTCGGGTGCAGGTTCATTTCGTCGAAGGACTCGACGATGACTGCATCCGACGCCTCTACCGATTCGAGGCGCTCAAGCACCTTGTCTTCGAAGAAAGCCTTCTTGTTTGGGTTCTTGCCGCGTGCGTCGCGGAACGAGTCGTCGCGTGAACGGTCGCGCTCTACGCGGTCGGCGCGGTCTGGGCGATCGAAGTCGCGGCGAGCCGGACGGTCATCGCGGTCGAAGCTGCGAGCCGGACGCGAGTCGCGGTCGCCAAAGTTGCGTGCTGGGCGGTCGTCACGGTTACGGTCGCCGAAGCCACCGCGAGCCGGACGGTCATCGCGGTCAAAGCTGCGAGCAGGGCGGCCATCACGGTCGCCGAAGTTACGGTCGCGGCCACCGAAGCCGCCGCGCTCTGGACGAGCACCGCGCTCACCGCGGTCGTCGCGGTCGAAGCTACGTGCTGGGCGACCATCGCGGTCGCCGAAGCTGCGGGCAGGACGGTCGTCGCGGTTGCGGTCTCCGAAGCCACCACGAGCCGGACGGTCATTGCGGTCACCAAAGCCAC
>JBEDEQ010000127.1:0-2939 GCA_041175645.1 Actinomycetota bacterium
AACTTCGATGTGACCATCGTGATCTGTCGCACAGAGCCCAAAAACCAAACGAACTGGGTCGTTGTGGTCGCTACCAAACTCAATCGGCGAAGCCAACACGGCCAACGAAAGCCCGGCTGACAAAACCGATTCGCTCGGCCGCGCGTGGGCGATGGCTATGCCGGGGGCAATCACAAAGTATGGGCCGAGCTCATCGAGCACTCCGAGCATTTCACCCGTGTATCCGGCTGTGGTTCGACCACTGGCCGCCAATAGTTCACCAACTCGAACAATCGCCGCCTCGCGAGAGTCGACAACAACGCCAACCTCAATCGAGTTCGAAGCGAAGGCAGAGCTAAGTGCAGCTAATGACAATTACTCGCCTCGGGCCTTGGCAAAAGCTTCTTCGATGCGGGCCACCATGACTTCGCGTGAAACGATGTCGGCAAACGAAGCGCGAGCCGCGTTCACCTGAAACACCTCGAGGTCGTCGAGCGTGTAGCCGAAGGTTTCGGTGAGCAACTCGAGTTCGCGGGTGAGGCTGGTTTCGCTCATCAGGCGGTTGTCGGTGTTGACGGTGACGTTGAAACCTAGGTCATAGAGCAACCCAAACGGATGCTGCGCCATGGTCGTACCCCACGCCTCGATGGCACCGGTCTGAAGGTTTGAAGACGGCGAAAGTTCTAGCGGAATCTGACGTTCGTGCACCCAGTTCGCAACCTCGCCCAACTCGACGGCAATCAGTTCGCCGTTTTCTTCGGTTGCGATGATGTCTTCGGCGATACGCACGCCATGACCCAGGCGAAGCGCGCGGCCGTTGACAAGGGCATCCTTGATGCTTTCAATGCCGTCTGCCTCGCCGGCGTGAACGGTTACCGGGAACATCTGATCGGCCAAGTAGTCGAAGGCAACCTTGTGGCGAACCGGCAAGAAGCCCTTCTCTGCACCGGCGATGTCGAAACCGACTACGCCATTGTTGCGGTGGCGCACGGCAAGTTCGGCGATTTCGAGACCGCGGTCGGCGTGACGCATGGCGGTAACCAGCTGACCTATCATGATGTCGCCGCCGTCAAGGGCAACGAGGTCGATGCCCTCTTCGATGCCCTGCTGAACCGCCTCAACGGTTTCGTCGAGGGTGAGGCCGCCGCGCAGGTGCTGCTCTGGAGCCCAGCGAAGTTCACCATAGATAACGCCATCGGCGTGCAGGTCGAGCACAAACTCACGAGCCACGCGAGCCAAGCCTTCACGGGTTTGCATCACGGCGATGGTGTGGTCAAAGGTTTCTAGGTAGCGCACCAGCGAGCCAGAGTCGGCTGCGTCTCTGAACCACTTGCCGAGTTCGGCAGCGTCGGTGGTTGGCAGAGTGTGGCCAACCTCGGCCGACAGCTCGATGATGGTCTGCGGGCGAAGGCCGCCGTCTAGGTGATCGTGCAGTGAAACCTTAGGCAGGCTGCGAAAGTCGATGGTCATGGATGTTCTCTCTGTTGTTTCGTGAAACTATGCAGTTACGCGGTCTAGCACGATGGTTTTTTGTGATTCGCTGGCAGCCGCATCAATGGTGATGCCGCCTTCGAGCGATGCGAGTGCGCGATCGAAACGAGCCGGCTCGTCGGTGAACAGGGTCATCAGTGGCTGGCCCGCGGTTACGCGCTGGCCCTGCTGAGCGTGAAGGGTAATGCCCGCGCCTAGTTGCACGGCATCTTCTTTACGTTCGCGACCGGCACCCAAGCGCCAAGACGCCACACCAACGGCAAGAGCGTCGAGCTGGGTGAGCACGCCGCTTGTCGACGCAGTGACCACGTGTGATTCGCGAGCAACCGGCATCGGTGCATCCGGGTTTCCACCTTGGGCGGCAACCATCTCACGCCACTTGTCCATGGCTCGTCCGTTGCGAAGGGCGGCTGCGACATCGGCGTCATCAACCCCAGCCAGGCGAAGCATTTCGCGAGCGAGTTCGATGGTGATGTCGACAACGTCTTGCGGGCCGCCACCGGCCAAAACCTCAACGGCTTCTTGCACCTCAAGAGCGTTACCGACCTGAAGCCCAAGCGGGGTAGACATGTCTGTGAGCATGGCCGAAGTCTTGACGCCTGCGTCGTTACCGAGCTGAACCAAAACGGTGGCCAGTTCGCGGGCGCTGTCGATGTTCTTCATGAATGCGCCAGAGCCAACCTTCACGTCGAGCACCAGCGAACCGGTGCCTTCGGCAATCTTCTTGCTCATGATCGAAGACGCAATCAGTGGAATCGCCTCAACGGTGCCGGTAACATCGCGCAGGGCATAAAGCTTCTTGTCGGCTGGGGCGAGGCCAGAACCAGCGGCACAGATAACCGCACCGACCGACTCGAGCTGCGCGTGCATCTCGGCGTTGGTTAGGTTGGCGCGCCAGCCAGGAATCGCCTCCATCTTGTCGAGGGTTCCGCCGGTGTGTCCGAGGCCACGACCAGAAAGCTGCGGCATGGCTACGCCGAAGCTGGCCACCAGCGGAGCGAGGGTGAGGGTGATCTTGTCGCCCACTCCACCGGTCGAGTGCTTGTCGCTGGTTGGTTGCTTGAGAGTACTGAAGTCGAGTCGCTCACCCGAGGCAATCATGGCCAGGGTCATGTCGCGAATCTCGCGGCGGTTCATGCCGTTTAGCAAAATGGCCATCGCCATCGCTGACATTTGCTCGTCTGCCACAACACCAGACGTGTAGTTTGCAATGAGCCAGTTGATGGCTTCGGTGCTTAGTTCGCCCTTTTCGCGCTTGGCGATGATCAGTTCAACTGCCGAGAAAGCGTTCATTAGCGATCCAAGTCTTTAGGGCCGAATGCATCTGGCAACACTTCGGCGATGGTTTTGATGCCGGATGCGGTTTCTAGAACCATTTCTTCGGTTGCGTGTTCGAACAGCAGTTGACGGCAGCGACCGCAAGGCATCAGCAGGTTGCCGTTTTTGTCTACGCAGGTGAAGGCCACGAG
>JBEDEQ010000128.1:0-2896 GCA_041175645.1 Actinomycetota bacterium
CAATTGGGGCACCGCCTCGATCGAGGTGGTTGCCGCAAAGGGAGCTGCCAAGTTCACCAGCCTCAACCTAAAGGGCAAGACCGTGACCGTAACCGATGGCAAGAAAAAGTACACTTACAAGCCATCGAGCGCCAAGGCATCGAACACCATCAAGCTAACCAAGGGTAGCCACAAGCTGGTTATCAAGGGCGGCACGGTGTCGAAGACGGTAACCATCACCGTTCCGTAACCCTATTTTGATTTCAGAACCCAAACTGAAGAGGAAACCCAAAATGAAGAGAATGTTCGCAGCACTGGCGGCTTTCGCAACTGCTCTGGCCGGAATCGGAATCTCGGTGACACCGGCTGCAGCAGCTGAACCAACCATGGCAACCATTCGCCTAGTGTCTCCGGTGATCACTTCGGCCAACGCATGGGATGGGTCGAAAGATGCCGCTGACTGGGTCACCAAGGGTTATTACAAAGATGGCCTACGTTACTTCCGCTACCCAGTTGAAGCCGGTTCGACAACCAGCCTGACTTACCTTGCCACAGACCAAGACGGCAACCCGATTGCCAACCACGCCATCAAGTTGGCCGTGAACAAGCAGTGGTCGCTCTCCAACGCAAAGATGCAGGTTGGCGATCTATCCACAATTGCTGACCCGGGCATTATCGTCAACGGCACGACCAATGGTGAGGGTAAAGTCACGTTCGTTCTCAAAAACAACAACCTTGGTTCTGAGGGCGACCCGATTCCTAGCAAACTCAACGACATGCCTGCTAATTCGCTCTACTCGCAAGTTGCTCCCAAAATGTTCGACGACGAGACCAAGCAGATTATCGACATCATTGACCTTTCTTTCCACAAGAAGGCCGGTGCGGTTGACACCTCGCGCAACATCCGCCTTATTCCAGAGCAAAAAGATCTAACCCTAGACACCTGGGATGCTTCGGCCTGGTACAACATCGCAGGCTCACCTGCTTACCTAAAGTGGTTCACCGCTGGCGCGACCAGCTCGTTGACCTACGTTGTTACCGAGGCCGATGGAGTTACTCCGGTTCCTGCTGGAACTACCGTTTGGTTGAACATCAACCAAACCGTTGCTGAAAAGCGTTCAAACTGGTTGAAGGCCGATGGCTCACCAATTGATGCCCCTAAGACCGCTGGCCACGAGGGCTCGGTCAGCGGAGTTACCGATGCCGCGGGCAAAGTTACCTTCACGTTGAAGAACACCAACACCCAAGAAGAAGCAGAGAACGTTCGCACCGAGAAGAACAAGTGGACCTGCCCAACTCGCGGATGCGCTTGGAACTCAGACATTGCTAACGAGCTTGCCACCGGCTTCTACCCGACGCTAGGCGGTGCTGTGCTCGAAAAGTACGACCGCGTTTGGGGTCACTTGGTTCAGATGGGAGCGCCTGAGGTCTCTGCTGCCAAGCTAACCGACACCGCAACTATCAACGCAGCTAAGACCGTTACGTTCACCATCAAGAACGCAATCGGTGAAGTGGTGCCTGGCGCAGTTGTTCAGTTCAGTACCAATTCGAAGGGCAAGTTGGCCTCGACCAGTGGCGTAGCTGACTCGGCAGGTAAAGTGTCGGTTGCCGCTTCTGCTACTGCGCCTGGCGTGCAGAACGTTGTGGTTGCTTATGTCGACGGTCGTGGCATTGCCGGCACGGCAGTTACTGCAATCACTTGGAGTACACCTAAGCCTGTTGTTTCGGTTTCGGTCGCCAAGCGCGTTGTGTCGGTGAAGGCCACCCTTGCCAAGGGCAAGAAGGTCACCATCTATGTGAACGGCAAGAGTGTTTTGGTGAAAACCCCAACCTCATTCAGCGCCACCACCTACAAGTACACCGCGCCTAAGGCCGGCAAGTACACCGTGAAGATCACCGTTGTTGGCGGCACCACCGTCACCAAGGTCTACACAATCAAGTAGTACTAAGACAAAGAAAACCGGCCGACTAGCCACCTTCACGGGTAGCCAAGTCGGCCGGTTTCTCTTTAAGCGCTGCGCCCGTTAGTGCTCGAGCAGGTCTGCCACCGAGTTCAGAATCTCGGTGGGTCTGAACGGGTATTTCGAAATCTCGTTGTCATCTGCAATGCCGGTTAGTACGAGCACGGTGTGCAAACCAGCTTCGATGCCGGCGACCACGTCGGTATCCATGCGGTCACCGATCATGCCGGTTGACTCTGAGTGGGCAGAAATCTTGTTCATGGCAGAGCGGAACATCATCGGGTTTGGCTTGCCAACAATGTATGGCTCGCGGCCGGTTGCCTTGGTGATTAGCGCCGCGACCGATCCGGTTGCTGGCAGAACACCGTCGGCCGACGGGCCGGTTGCGTCTGGGTTGGTGGCGATGAATCGTGCACCGTTGTTGATCAAGCGAATCGCTTTGGTCAAGCTGTCGAAGTTGAAGTTTCGGGTCTCACCAAGCACTACGTAGTCAGGGTTGACATCGGTCTGCACGTAGCCAATCTCGTGCAACGCTGTAGTCATGCCAGCCTCGCCCAGCACGAAGGCCGAACCGAAAGGTTTCTGCTTATTCAAAAAAGCGGCGGTGGCTAGGGCAGAGGTCCAGATTCGCTCCTCTGGAATGTCTAGGCCGGTGGCACGCAGGCGAGCCGATAGGTCGCGCGGAGTATAGATCGAGTTGTTGGTCAGAACCAAAAACGGGGTTTCACTGTCTTGCCATTGTTTGATGAGTTGAGCTGCGCCTGGAAGGGCTTGACCCTCGTGCACCAGCACGCCATCCATGTCGGTGAGCCAAGACTTGATATTGCTGCGATCTGCCATGGGTAAAGGCTACCAAACCGCGTTGGCTAGGCTTGAGGGGTGAGTGAAGAACAGCAGGTGAACGGCGCGGATGCACAAGTGCAGCAGAGCGCATCCGATGCCCCTGCCGACACCGC
>JBEDEQ010000129.1:0-2890 GCA_041175645.1 Actinomycetota bacterium
TGCGGTTCGAGAACTCGAGCGGGTAAAAGGAGAAAAACTCGAACTAGACGAGATACCCCGTGACGATGCAGAAACCTTCAAGCAGATTAGAACCACCAATACCCTCGGCATTTTTCAAATCGAAAGCCCTGGCCAACGTGAGCTAACCGGCAAACATCAACCCACCGAATTCAACGACCTCACCATTCAAATTTCGCTGTTCCGACCAGGCCCGATGAAGGGCAACATGATTGCGCCATACCTCGATGGTCGGCACGGGTTTGCAACGCCAGAATATCTGCACCCAGACCTCGAGCCAATTCTGCGCGAGACATACGGTGTGGTGATTTTTCATGAACACGTACTGCGCATTTTCAACGTAATGACCGGATGCGGCCTGGCTAAGGCCGATGAATTCAGAAGAAACCTAGAAAATCCGAGACTCGCACCACAGGTGGCAACTTTCTTCAAACAAAAGGCCAAAGAGAAGGGCTACACCCAAGAAACCATTGACAAGGTTTGGGCCACGCTCGAAGGGTTTGGATCTTTCGGATTCTGCAAAGCTCACGGTGCTGCTTTCGCGATGCCCACCTACCAAAGCGCTTGGCTCAAAACCCACTACCCCACCGAGTTCATGGCCGGCCTGTTTACCCACGACCCTGGAATGTATCCGCGGCGATTGCTACTCGCCGAAGCCAGACGTTTGGGTGTTCGCCTGCTTCCGCTCGATGTGAATCAATCAACCGACGAATACCTGGTGCAACCGGCACCTCGGGTCACCACAGACCCAAACGAACCAGCATTCGGCATTCGAATGGCGCTGACCGAAATTCAAGGCGTAAGCGAGGCAGAAATAAAGCGCGTCATTGAACATCAGCCATATACCGATGTGGCCGATTTCTACCTACGAGCCAAGCCAAGCCGGCGAACCTTAGAGCGACTAGCTACCGTGGGCGCATTAGACCAGTTGGCCAATGTCGATAGCCACACCCGTGGCGACATCGTCATGAGAGTTCGAGAACTCAACTCGGTAGTCAAGCGACCAACCCTCGACCCGAACCAACCGATGCTCGATTTCACAGTCACCGAACGAATGCCAACCGGAAACGCCGAAATAACTACAGAAGAGCGGGTGGCGGCCGAACTAGCCATTCTCAAGATGGACATCTCGGGGCACATCCTCGATAAATACCGACCGATGCTAGATGCCATGGGAGTAACACGATCAGACGAACTGGTTCATCTGCGCAGCAAGACCGAGGTGTTGGTGGCCGGTGTGCGAGTTGCCACCCAGACTCCGCCAATGCGATCCGGCAAACGAGTGGTGTTCATTACCCTCGACGACGGGTACGGATGCTCTGACTCAACGTTCTTCGACGAAGCCCAGCAGCGCTGCGCTTCGACTCTCTTCAACACCAAGTTGTTGCTAATCTCGGCGAAAACCCGCCGCACAGGGGTGCGAGGGGTGTCACTTATGGCAGAAAACGCGTGGGATCTCAAAGCACTCTGGGAAAGCTGGCAAGCGCAACAGCAAAGCGAAGAGGCACCCGCCTTCGCGGATGCCTCTTGACCAAACTGCTGCGAGGGTTAGTCGCGACGCAGAATCGAAAGTAGTCGAAGAATCTCGACATAAAGCCAGATCAGAGTGACGGTAAGACCAAAGGCCGCGCGCCACTCGTATTCGGCTGGTAGGCCTTTAGCCACACCCTGCTTGATGTCTTCGAAGTCGAGGTTCAAGGTGAACGCAGCTAGACCGACACCTACTAGAGCAATTGCCCAGCCCCATTCGGTTCCGTAGGCGTTCATCGAACCACCGGTAAACATCGAGAAACCAAAGTTCACCAAAGCGAAAAGGCCATAGCCGATGAGCGATGCGAACATGATGCGGGTGAATCGAGCATCCACTTTGATTAGACCAAAGTAGTAGGCAGCAAACATTCCACCAGCGGTGACAAGTGTTGCCATGACAGCCGTGTAAACGATGCCTGGATACATTTGCTCAAAGAGGCTCGAAAGACCACCCAAGAAAACACCCTCAACTGCCGCATAAACGACAACGCCAACCGGGTTGATTTTGCGGCTGAAGGTTAGCCACAGCGCGAGACCGAAACCGACCAAGGCCGACGGAAGCAGCAGGGCGATTTGAGTCTCAAGAGGGGCTAGTAGCCAGGTTGCTCCGGCAGCAGCCAAAAGAACTATGAAGAGACCTGCGATTTTTACCGAGGTACCTTCAAAGGTCATCTTGTTGCCACTGGTGATTTGCTCAAACTGAGCGTCAACGGCTTCTTGGTTTACGGTCGGTGCCTTAAGCACGCGGTTGAATACTGGGTTGTGTGAGTTACTCATAGTTTTCAGTCTAGGCACGAACCTGAAAAATGACTGAGAAAACGCTAGGTTCTTGAAAACCCAATGACAGCTATCGAGCGTTCGCCAAAAACTCTGAGAGTACGGCCTCGGTAGCAGAGCAACCGGAACGAGTCACACCCTCGTTCATAAAGTCGATGAGCTGATCTAGAGTTCGCACACCGCCCGAAGACTTTACCTTCATGCGGTCGCCTACTGTCGCCTTCATGAGGCGCACGTTCTCAATGGTTGCTCCTTCACTGGCGAATCCGGTCGAAGTCTTCACGTAGTCGGCGCGTGCCTTTTCAGAAAGTTCGCAAGCCTTCACAATCAACTCTGGAGTGAGTAGCGCGGTCTCGAAAATCACTTTCACGCTGGCGGTTTCAAGCTGGCCCTTAGCCGCCAAAACAACAGCGCGGATGTCCTCTTCAACCAACTGGTAATCGCCAGAGATCAACGCCGAGACGTTGAGCACCATGTCAAGCTCGGTGGCGCCGTTTCGAATCGCCTCAACTGCCTCGAATACTTTGGTCGCGGTGGTGGTGGTGCCGTGTGGAAAGCCAATCAC
>JBEDEQ010000130.1:0-3847 GCA_041175645.1 Actinomycetota bacterium
CGGCCAATAGTGGTTTATCTGCCCTTTAGTCGACCTATCTCAGCGATTGAAAAACGCTGGGGGTGGAAGTTGCTGGGCGAGGCCGAGATTGCGGGCATCCGCTTTGCAAAACTTGCCATACCGCACACCCTCACTCAGAAGGCGCGGTAAACGTTCTCTTACAGACCGCTATAAACGTGTAGTCCCTTGAAGAACAAGTTCACGATGGTGAAGTTGAACAGCACCGAAGCGAAGCCAACCAACGATAGCCAGGCCGCACGACGACCCGTCCAGCCGCGAGTTGCGGTGGCGTGGAAGTAGCCGGCGTAAAGCACCCAAATGATGAAGGTCCAAACCTCTTTGGTGTCCCAACCCCAGTAGCGGTGCCAGGCACGCTCGGCCCAGATGGCACCGGCCGCCAGGGTGAAGGTCCAGAGAATCAGACCAACCGCGTTGAAGCGAACTTGCAGACGCTCGAGGGTTTTTTCGGCCGGAAAGAATTCGAGAACTCGACGCGCACCGACAACGAACTTCTTGGTTGAAGAAGCAATTCGAGTCGATGTGCGCAACAGGTAAGCGACCGAAAGCGCTGCGGCAATGTTGAAAAACGCGGTAGCTAGCACGGCGACGCTCACGTGAATAACTAGCCAATAAGACTGAAGCGCCGGCATGAGGGTCTTGACCTGCACATAGAAATAGGTGGTAGCCGCGCCAAGAATCAGCAGCACAAAGCCATTCACAAAAGCGGCGATGATGCGGATGTCGCGTAGTCGGTAAAACGCAAGGTAGATGAACACCAACACAAACGAACCCGAGATCGAGAACTCATACATGTTGGCCCATGGCACACGCGAGGCGGCGATTCCGCGCATCACGACACCAGCACCGTGAATTAGAGCGCCGAAGCCGAAGAGCGCAAAACCGATGTTCTCGAGCTTGTTCGAGATGACCTTGCCAGAGCCCTTGTTGCTAGCGATGTTGGTGAGGTGCCACGCGAAGATCAAGAACGAGACCGTGTAAACGACCATCGACGCAAATACGAACACCAATGATTGTTGGGCTAGTTCTAGATCAAGTTTGACGTCGGTCAATTCTTAGTTGCCTTTCTTCGGGGCGATGGTTTGGGCAAGGTCAGCGACGATTTCTTCGAGCTTTGGGTCATCGTTTCGTGCAAGAGCAGCAACCTCAAAACCGCCCTCAAACTTCCGAACCCAAATGCGGCGACGAGGCACCGAAAGCGAAATGGCCAAGCCGACAAAGGCCAAAATGGCGAACAATAGAACCCAAACTTGCCCAGGGTTGTAGGCGAGGTCGAGTGACGCGAAGCGCTTTAGGCCGTTGAAAGTAACCGAGCCAAGGTCGCCTGGAAGCTGCTTGGTTTCACCAATGGTGAGCATGACAGCCTTGGTGCCACTCTTGCCGCCGGCCACCTGATCGAGACCATGGGTGTCGAGGCTAAAGACATTGCGCGGCACTCCGCCGTCGAGACCAAGGTCGCCAACATAGAGGTTCATGCTGAGCAGCGGGTCAACCGGGTCAGGGTAAATCGAGGTGAATGCCCCGGTTTCGAGCTTCTCTTTGGTTGGGTAGAAAAACGCCAGCACGCCGTATTGCTTCGGCTTAGCATCCGGCAATTTGATGACGCCGAGTGAGGTGTAGTTGGCATCTTGCGGCAAGAAAATCACCGGGCCGCTGAACGCAATCTGGCCGTCTGGGTCTTTGAACGTGAGCACCGGCGCGTAGCCGTTGCCGGTTAGGTAGACATGCGCGCCAGGCACTTCGAGCGGTTCATTAACCCGGATGACCGACTCGCGCTTCTCGCCGCCGGCCAGCTTGCTCGTCACGAACGCCCTGAAGTCGAGCGGGGTTCCGATGTTGGTCGAGTTTTGTAGGTCGAAATCGACTTCGAACTTGTCGAGCGACATCGAGAACGGCTCTAGTTTGTTTTCATCGAAGAAGACGCCAGGTGAGAAGGAGTCGTATGAAGCGAGGTTGTTTACGAAAACCTCACCTTCGACCAGAACGCGTTGGCCGTTGTAGGCGAATCCGCCACCGAGACCAGCCGCCACCAGCACGCCCATGAGCGAGAAGTGAAAAATGAGGTTTCCGGTTTCGCGAATGTAACCGCGCTCAGCCGAAACCGAACCCTTGCGACGAACCACACGGTAGCGAGCCTTGCGAAGGTGCGCCTCAGCTCGGTCTAGCACGGCCTTTTCAGAAGTTTGAGTGGTCACCTTGGCATAGCCAGGAAAGCGCTGCATTCTTGCCGGCGCATCAACTGGCTCGGCGACCATCGCGCGCCAGTGAACACGGGTGCGAGGAACAACGCAGCCGATCAGCGAGGTGAACAGCAGAATGTAAATCGCCGAGAACCAAACCGAACCGTAAACGTCGAACAGCTGAAACCAGTCGAGCACCTTGGCAAGCTCTGGGTTGTTCTTGTAATAGGTAGTGACACCGTTCGGGTCGGCGCTTCGCTGCGGATACACCGAACCCGGAATCGCGGCCGCCGCCAACAGCAAGAGCAAGATGAGTGCGGTTTTCATGCTGGTCAGCGAACGCCAGATCCAGCGCATCCACCCAGCAAACCCAAGTTCGGCAGAGTTCACCGGCTGTGCGGGCGCACCTTCGGCATCGCTGACCATGAGGTCTTGTGGGCCCTGTGGTTTAGAGGGCTGGGATGAAGCCACTGAACACCACCTGACTGAATGTGACGACTTCGTTCCAAAGGCCGGTGACCATGAGCACACCGAGAATCACGAGCATGGCACCGCCGGCGAGGTTGAAAGCGCGGATGTGCTTCTTGACCCATGCCACCGACTTAGTTGCCCAGCCGAAGCCGGCTGCCAGCGCGATGAACGGTAGCCCGAGCCCGAGCGAGTAGAGCACGCTCAAGACCGCACCGCGCATCGAGCGAAAGGGTGAGCACGGCCGAGAGAGTTGGGCCGATGCAAGGGGTCCAGCCGAGGCCAAAGGCGATGCCGAGAAGCGGAGCGCCGATGAGACCAGCCCGCGGGCTTAGGTTGAGCTTGAACTGGCGCTGACCGAAGCCGAAGCCGCCTGCCATCACAACACCCAGCACGATGATCACTGCACCGAGAATGCGCTGAGCAATGCCGGCTACGTCGGCATAGAGAATGCTGCCGATGCCACCGGCCATGGTGCCCAAGGTGGCAAACACCGCGGTGAAACCGAGCACAAAAAGCAGGCTGCCCAGAATCACGCGAGCACGCGTTGCGGCAACGCCAGAGACATAGCCGAGGTAGCCGGGCACCAGTGGCAGCACGCAAGGCGACAAGAATGAAACCAGACCCGCCAACAGCGCAAGCGGCATGGCTAGCCACATCGAGCCACTGAGAATCAGGTCGGTCATTTAGTTCACCGTCTCTTTGAGCGCGGTCTTGATTAGAGCCTTGAGAATGCTTGGTTCAAAACGACCCAGGATGCGCGCCGAAACGCGGCCCTCGGCGTCGAGCACCAACGTGGTCGGTACGGCCTGCGGTGTAACGATGCCAGTGTAGGCGAGCATCACGTCGCCGCTCTGGGCGTCGACTACTGAAGGAAAGGTCCAGCCAAAGTTGCGAGCAAAGGCAAGAATCGTCGGGGCGGTGTCACGCACGTTCACACCGAGCATCTGCACACCTTGGTCTTCAAACTCTTCGTAGATGGCCTGAAGGTCTTTGGCTTCGGCTCGGCAAGGAGCACAGCCCGCATACCAAAAGTTGATGACTGTGACTTTGCCCTGCGCGGTTAGATCTGCGCTCGAAAGAATGCCACCGGATTCGGTAACGCTGGTCCACGCGCTGCTTGCGCGGCGGGCATCCGCGTTTTGAAACTCGGTAACAGTTCCGTCGCCGGCAATGTAATT
>JBEDEQ010000131.1:0-3709 GCA_041175645.1 Actinomycetota bacterium
GTCCCCAGTGCTCAAGCACCTTGCCGTCAGGGCCGGTGAGCGTGGCAACCCCTCGATGCCACGACTCGACCAAGCCACCTCTGGTTAGCTGCGCGAGCAACATGTGATCGGCAGCCGAAAGCGCGAGAGCGTGAAGCGTGTCTGAGGTCATAACTACAACCTACCGAAAGAGCGTTATTTCACCTTGCTAGCGGTGCTCTTGGTTGTGGTCACGGTTTTGCCCATCGAGTTACTGGCGGTTACCGATGCGCGCACGTACTTGCCAATGTCGCTCTTGGTGAGTTTGTAGCTCGCCGCGGTCTTACCCGAGATTGCAACGCACTTATTGGCTGATGCTGGCGCAGCCTTGATCGCATTGAAACCCTTGACCGTGCAGCGGTACCACTTGTAGGTGTAGGTAACCGGAGCCGTTCCCGTCCAGGTGCCCTTCGACACGGTCAGGGTTTTGCCAACCGACGGGCTTGTGGTCGACAGGGTTGCAAGCTTGCTGTTGGCAGGTTTGGTTTTCGGCACAATCGCCGGAGTAACCGCACCGTTTACGGCCAAGTTGTCTACGTAGTAAACGAGGGCCGGGGTTGACGGAGCAACCTGGAAGTCAGGGAAAATGACTACCTTGTCATACTCGGTTGCTGCCGACCATCCGGCTACACCTGAGAAGTTCACGGTGATGGTTTGCCAACCGACAACGGCGGTCGCGCCACCCTGAACTGCACCCGGGTTCAGCTCGACCACAACCGGGCCTGCCTTCGGTGAGTAGTAGTTGAAGGTCACACTCGGAAACGCACTGCTGGTGTAGCGCTTGGTTCCGGTGATGTCGACGATGGCGTTTGCGCCGGTCCATGGCTGGCCGGCCTTGGTGATTGCCAACGCGTTGGTGCCGTTGCCGTCAGCTGGCGCAGGCACGATCGCTGCGGTTCCGCCACCGAAAATACCGTGCGGATGCTCTGGTGTCGCGATTGCGGCGACAAGTGCGCCATCGGCATCAGCCGACTCAAAGGTGAGCAGAGTTGGTGTGGCCGACTTGCCAACTGGCTCGACTCCCCCGCCGCCTCCAGAAGCTGCAGCAAAGGTTATGTCGTCTACATAGAAGACCTGGTTACCGGTGGTCACCTGAGGGCCAAGTTGCACGAAGTCAAAGAACATCGACGCCATGTTGTAGGTCTTGTTCACACTGAACGCTTCGGTGCCCGTCGCCTGCTTCGAGAAGTCGAAAGTGTAGGTGTGCCAACCGAGCACCGACTTCTCGGTCGCGTTGGTCTCGACAGACTGGGTGACGTCTGCACGGTTCTCGATCTTCATGCGAAGCACGATGTTGGCCTTTGGTGAATAGACTCGCGCGCTCACGAAAAGCTCGCCGGTCTTCAGCAAAACCTTCGATGCGTCACTGATGATCGTCGTGCCGGCCCACGAGGCCTTGCCGCGAATCACCTTTAGCGCACGCCCTGCGTTGTCTGGAGCATCCGCTACCACTGACGATGCCTGCTGCATTGGTGTGTCATCGAAGTCGATGTTCACGTAACCCGAGGTGTCGTTCTGCTCGAATGTGACAACCAAGCCGCCTGCGGCAGTTGCCGAAGAAATCGGGTTGAGTGTGGCTGCCAAAATCAACGCGGATGCCGCGGCTAGCAGTTTGCGTGCAGATAAGCGAAACATGAATGTCCCTTTCAAAACTGAAAGCGACTCTCGCTCCTAAGTCTCAAGTTAGGGCATGTAAGCGGTTTCGTGAAAGCGATTTCACGACCGTAACCCAATCGTTAGCAAGCGCCTTGCTAGGCTTTGGCCATGCAAAATCTAATCTTTCAGTCGGCTTCAGGGCAGAGCATCCAAGCGTTCTATCAAGCCGGCGGCGAAACGCTTGCCGTGTGGCACCACGGCACCCCAAACCCGCGCGAGCTAAGCGCCGAGGTTCTGGCCGTGTTCGCCCGTCACGGGTACTCGGTGGTTTGCCCAATTCGCCCAGGATATGGCGAAACGACCCTCACCCGAACCGACGGTCAGAACATGAGCGAGATGGCTCCGATCACGGCCGCAATCGTTGTGCACCTGGGTTTCGACAAGTTTGTTAGCTTCGGCCACTCGAGCGGCGGGGCCAGAGCACTCGGCGATGTTGCCGCTCTAGACCAAGCGCTGGCCGCCGTGACTTTTGCAACCGTCGGCCCGGTCGGCGAGAGCGATTTGAACCCGCACGAGGGAATCGACCCAGAAGAACTCGAGATGCTCGAGGCAACCCGCGACCTCGCCCCCGAGGTGATCGCGCAGTTCGAAAAGTGGGCTCCGTCTTTCGAAAACCCAATCGCATTCACTCACGGAGCAATGGGTTGGGCGCTCGACGAACACTCGATGATGGTTCCTTGGGGTTTCGATGTACGCACCATCGACAAGCCGGTGCTGCTGTTCACCGGAGACAGCGACCCAAACGTGAACCCGGTTTCGAGCCGTTGGTTGGCGAGCAAGATTGATGGAGCCAAGCTAACCGAGCTACCGAACCGCGACCACGACCAGATCGTCGAAGCCGATGTCGTAGAACAGGCGTTGACCGCCGTGGATGCTGCGCTCTAGTTAGAGCACCTAAACAGATCTCGCTAGTTAGCCAAATCTGGCACGGTCTTGGGCCGCACGATGAAAATCAGGCTGAGCAAACCGATCAGGTAGGCCCCGGCCATGAGCATGCCGAGTGGCGCCGCGCTGTCTAGCGGCACGAGCGTGTAAATCGGCGAGAACAAGCTGGTCACCAAGAAGTTCGAGACGCCCAACAGCGATGCGGCGGTGCCGGCCTCGTGACCGTGCGGGGTTAGTGCGAGAGTTTGAATCAACGGGATGGTCGCACCGAACGCCAAGATGAGCACGGCAAACGCTACCTCGGCCAGAGCGCAAGACCCGCGGCGACGGCCGTGGCAACCACTGCGACGAGCATCCACTGGGCTTTGAATTTGACGCCCAGGCGCGCGCCAATCTGCACGCCGATCACCGACATCACCGAGTTGAACGAGAACCAGAAGCCGAACTCGCCAACGCTGAGACCGTAGCCGCTCTCGCGAAACAGGAACGGCACGATGTTTAGGTAGGCAAAAAGCGAAACGGTTTGCACTACCGAGAGAATCAATAGACCGATGTAAATACGGTCGCGAAGCACGGCGGCGAAGCGCTTGGCCATTCCAGAGAACGGTGAATCTTTGCGGTCATCGGTGTGCAGGGTTTCTTTGAGAAACAAAATAGCGAGGATGGCGACGACCGAGCCGAAGCCGGCGAAGATACCGAACACCTCACGCCACAACACAACTTCGCTGAGCCAAGCCCCAATGATTGGCCCGAGAATTGGCGAAAGCCCCTGAACCAAGAACACTCGAGAGAGCATTTTCATCATCGGCTTGCCGGCATAGAGATCGCGAACCACTGCGTTAGCCAGAACTCCGGCTGCCGACGCGCCAACGGCCATCAGGGTTCGAAGTGCGATGAAGGTTTCGATGTTGGTTGCCCAGAGCATCGCGAAAGCTGAGACTGCATAGAGCGAAACGGCAAAGATCATGGGGCGACGGCGACCGATTGCGTCGCTCAGGGTGCCGGCAAAAATCTGACCGAAAGCGAAGCCGAGCGTGACGCCGGTCATGCTGAACTGAATCAAAGCAGTGGTTACGTCGAAGTCGGCTTCGATGGCTGGGTATGAGGCCAAGTAGGGGTCGATGGTGAACGGTTGAAGGCACATCGACAG
>JBEDEQ010000132.1:0-5422 GCA_041175645.1 Actinomycetota bacterium
ACCGCGGCTCTAGTTCTGATTGTCGTTGGCTCGGGCATTATGGGCACGAACCTTTCTGATGACGCCGGAGTCGCGCTGATCATCAATGCGCTCTCTACAGTTTTCGGCCTGGCCCTCTTGATTCTGACCCTCGGCCCAATAAGCGGTGCACACTTCAACCCAGCCGTATCGCTGGTGATGTATGCCACGAAGAACTTGAGTTTGAAAGAAACCCTTGCGTACATCCCCGCACAAATCGGCGGTGCGATTGTTGGTGCCCTGCTGGCAAACCTGACCTTCGACCTGCCTGTGCTGCAGTTCTCTGTCCACGCGCGAGTAACCACCGGAACCTTGGTTGCTGAAGTGATTGCTACCGCGGGGCTTCTGGCGGTCATCCAAGTTTTTGCAGCTCGCAAGAATGCAAACCATGTAGCCATCGCTGTAGCCGCCTGGATTGGTTCGGCGTACTTTTTCACCTCATCGACCTCGTTTGCTAACCCAGCGGTGACCATCGGGCGAGCATTCACCGACACCTTTGCAGGTATCGCACCGGCCTCGATCGTGCCGTTCATCGCGGCCCAGCTGATTGGTGCGGCTGTTGGCCTAGTAATTGCAAAAGCCCTAACCAGCACTAAGGCTGACTAGGGCTCCCGCAATAACGCTTGGGGCTAGTTGGCCTCCAAGTCGAAGCGGTCGGCGTTCATAACCTTGACCCACGCTGCAACGAAGTCGTGCACGAACTTTTCGCGGCTGTCATCTTGCGCATAAACCTCGACGATGGCTCGCAGAATCGAGTTTGAGCCAAAGACTAGGTCGGCACGGGTGGCAGTGAACTTAACCTCGCCGGTGTTGCGGTTGCGAAGGTTGTAGCTGTTCTTTCCGGTGGGCTCCCAGACATAAGTCATGTCGGTTAGGTTCACGAAGAAGTCGGTCGACAGCGCGCCAACCTTTTCGGTGAGCACACCGTGAGCGGTGCCGCCGTGGTTGGTTCCAATAACGCGCATACCGCCAAGCAGAGCAGTCATTTCGGTGGCGGTAAGCCCCATCAACTGAGCTCGGTCGAGCAGCATTTCTTCTGGGCTGACTACGTAGTCTTTCTTGACCCAGTTTCTGAAACCGTCGTGAAGTGGCTCGAGAACCTCGAACGACTCAACGTCGGTTTGCTCTTGGGTGGCGTCTCCGCGACCTGGCGCGAATGGCACGCTCACTGGAACACCGGCTGCCGCTGCTGCCTGCTCGACACCGAGGTTTCCGGCAAGCACGATGGTGTCGGCAACGCTGGCACCGTGAGCGGATGCGATCGGCTCAAGAACCGCCAACACGCGAGCCAAACGCTCTGGCTCGTTGCCGACCCACGAACGCTGAGGCTCGAGACGAATGCGAGCGCCGTTGGCACCGCCGCGAAGGTCTGAACCTCTGAAAGTGCGAGCGCTGTCCCACGCGGTAGCCACAAGGTCGGCAACGCTTAACCCGCTAGCGGCGATTGCGCTGCGCAGAGCATCCACGTTGTAAGACTTTGAACCTGGCGCGATCGGGTCTTGCCAGATTAGGTCTTCGGCCGGAACCTCAGGGCCGATGTAGCGAGACTTCGGGCCCATGTCACGGTGGGTCAGCTTGAACCAAGCGCGAGCGAAGACTTCAGAGAAATACTCTGGGTCTTTGTAGAAACGTTCAGAAATTTCGCGGTAGATCGGGTCGGTGATCATTGCCATGTCGGCGTCGGTCATCATCGGCTTCACGCGGATGCTCGAATCTTCGACATCGACTGGCATGTCGCCCTCGGCGATGTTTACCGGCTCATACTGGTTGGCTCCGGCTGGCGACTTGGTTAGCTTCCATTCGTGGTTGAACAGTTGGTAGAAGTAGCCGTTGTCCCACACGGTTGGGTTGGTGGTCCAGGCGCCTTCGATGCCGCTGGTCACGGTGTCGCGACCGATACCGCGGGTCTTGTGGTTCATCCAGCCGAGGCCGGCCTCTTCGATTTCGGCACCTTCAGGTGCTGGACCGAGGTTTTCGGCGCGACCGTTACCGTGCGCCTTACCAACGGTGTGACCACCTGCGGTTAGCGCAACGGTTTCTTCGTCGTTCATGGCCATACGGGCAAAGGTTTCGCGAATGTGGGCCGCGGTCTTTAGCGGGTCTGGCTGGTCGTTGACGCCCTGTGGGTTCACATAGATCAGACCCATCTGAACCGCAGCTAGTGGGTTCTCCATGGTCGAAGGGTCTTCGATGCTGCCGTAGCGCTCGTCGCTCGGGGCGAGCCATTCACGCTCTGAACCCCAGTAGATGTCTTTCTCTGGCTGCCAAACATCGACGCGACCGAACGAGAAACCGAAGGTCTTTAGACCCATCGACTCATAGGCAACGTTGCCGGCCAAAATCATTAGGTCGGCCCAGCTGATCTTGTTGCCGTACTTCTTCTTGATTGGCCAAAGCAAGCGACGAGCCTTGTCTAGGTTGCCGTTATCTGGCCACGAGTTCAGGGGTGCAAAGCGGTGCGAGCCACTGCCGGCTCCGCCTCGACCATCCGCGACGCGGTAGGTTCCGGCCGAGTGCCATGCCAAGCGAATCATCAAGCCGCCGTAGTGACCCCAGTCGGCAGGCCACCAACCCTGGCTCTCGGTCATGAGTTTGTGCAGGTCTGCCTTGAGGGCATCCACGTCTAGTTTCTTGAGCTCTTCGCGGTAATCGAAGTCGGCACCCAACGGGTTGGTCTTGGTGTGGTTGAGGGCATTAGGCCACCAAGTTTTTGCGGCAGATTCGGCGGTTGTGTTGGCGCCGTGTGGCACCGGGCAGCTGGCTTCGTTTGACATCTAAACTCCTTGAATATTCGGCACTTTGACCCGTCATATCTAAGGGCGTAAGCAAAGTTACTATTCCCCTAGCGCTTACTGCCATTCGACATTGATTGCGCGCGTATGCCCACCTTAGACTTGTGACTAATTTCGGTCAGGAGAACCAATGGCAAAAGAATCGAGCTCAGGCTTCAGTGCTGCAGAGCGCGCAGCAATGAAGGAACGTGCCCGCGAGCTTAAGAGCGTACAAACCAAGGCAGCCAACGAAGCTCTCGTACTCGAAAAAATCGCAGCAATGGCCCCTGCCGACAAAGCACTGGCCGAGCGCATTCACGCGATTGTCAAAGAGGTTGCTCCACATCTAGAGGCCAAGACATGGTACGGAATGCAGGCCTATTTCAAAGACGGCAAGGTTGTGGTGTTCTTTCAAGACGGAGGCAAGTTTCAGTCGCGCTATTGCACACTAGGGTTTCAAGATGCCGCAAAACTTGATGACGGCAAAATGTGGCCGACCTCGTTCGCTTTGATTGGGCTCGACAAGGCAACCGAAAAGCGCATCGCTGAGCTAGTGCGTCAGGCTGCTAGCTGAACATCCAAGTCTTCAAACACTTTTTGGTTGAACTCAAAGGCTAGTTTCACTTCTGCAACCAGAGTTTCAAGCTCCTGGTCTTTTACATCGATGGCGTCAAGTGCCGATCGATAGTGCTCTTTGTATCGAACCAGATCGTCGATCTTGGTGAAGTTATAGAAATTCAGCTGCTCTGGGGCTGCCTGGTAGTGACGCGCAACTAAAGCGGCAATTGCCTGACCTCCAGAAAGATCTCCCAAATAACGTGTGTAGTGGTGGGCGACCAGTCTCAGGTCTGAGCGACCATCGAGCGCTTTAAGGTGATTGATGTAACTTTGCATGGCCGAGGTTGGCTTGGTTGTCGTGGCCCAGTCGCTAACTCCTAGGTTCTCGAGATCTTGAGTGATTGACTCCAAACGTTCGAGCCGAGGATCCCAAATCAATTCGGTGGTTGGCCTTGGCGCGCCGGTAGATGACTGTTCTTCTAACGCAGCGTATAGCCAGGCCATGTTGACTAAATATTTCTTGTACGCATCAAGGCTAAGTTGCCCTCGCATCAACTTGACGATAAACCCACTGTTCTCGGCTTCGGTGTGGGCCGGACGCGAAGAGTTTCGCAGTACGGAAGATATAGGCTCGGTCATTCTCCCTCAACTTTCAGAAGTTAGGGTACCCTAACTTCATCGGATGGGTCAATGAATTTCTTAGCAATCGCTACGTCGTCACCGACAACATCACCATGAATTGCCCGCCGCCCGGTTTAACTTGCGTTTCAAATTTCATGTCAGGTGCAAAACGGCTGAGGCGATCAAGTAACCACTCGGATGCTTCGGCCGCGTCATCCTCGCTCATGCAACGTGCCACGAGCTCACGGCCACCCTTGCGGCTTAGGCGTTCGACGGTTTCAACAATCGGAGCTGGTTCGGCAACCAGAAGATGCTCGGCCCACGGAACCACCGGAGCGATTTTGCCCTTCATGGTGTTGCAGGCACGATGAGCCAAGCGTTCAGCACTTGCACCACCCTTTTTACCCTTGGCCACGCCAAAGCTGTCGACGCTAGGGCCGAGATCGGCATTCACCGAGGCATCAGGGTCAACGGGTGCATCACAAAGCCAGCAACGCCAGCCATCGGCTTCGCCTACCCGATCTAAGTCGCTCATCTAAATCATCACTTCTAGGCGACCAACATCAGCGCCGCCGCCCAGAACGCGCGGCGAAACCTTAGCGCTGAGCTCGGCTGCAACGTCCGCGCCAATCAACTCATGCTTGGCCAAGATGGCGACAGCGACGGCGGCCATGGCACGCATCGACCCATCGGCAACCTTGATCGCCAGACCGTGACCGTCGGCGGTGCCAACCACATAAACGCCCTCTGCCCCAACCTTGGCAACCAGACCGGCATCGAGCATTAGCGAGTCGGCGGCCTCGCGGTCACCGATCGCCCAGCCGTTGGCCTTCAACGCGGCGGCGATTTCGGTCTCTTTAAGTGCAAACTTGCCCGTCGCACGAGCCAAACCCTCGACCGTTAGCGTGTGCAGCGGTGCACCACACCCGTCAACCGTGGTGTGCAAAACCTTTTCGTCGGCAAACTCCTCTAGAACATCCACGATCAATATTTGAAGCGGATGCTCGGGCGCAAGGTAATCGTGCGTCGACCAGCCCGCACCAACGCAGGCAGCCAAGAACGCGGCATGCTTGCCCGAACAGTTGAAGTATTCACGTCTCTGCTCGGTGGCGGCGGTTCGGGCGGCCGAGTTTGACGGCCAGGCGAGTGGGCACTGCAAGGCATCTACGCCGAGCCCGACGCTGCCCAAAATCTGCTCGACCAGTGCAACGTGCTCTGCCGAACCCGAGTGGCTGCCAGAAGACACCGCGAGCGCAGCACCTTCAAGCGTGAGACCGGCGCGGCGAACAGCCACGGCCTGAAGAGGCTTGACCGCACTGCGGGGGTAGATGATGCGCTTCGACGGGCCCCAGTGCTCGAGCACCTTGCCGTCGGGGCCGGTGAGCGTGGCAACCCCTCGATGCCACGACTCAACCAAGCCACCTCTGGTTAGCTGAGCGAGCAACATGTGATCG
>JBEDEQ010000133.1:0-5326 GCA_041175645.1 Actinomycetota bacterium
ATGAGCTTGATGAGGTCATGCAAACACTTGCCAAAGCGCTCGCGGCGAGTGAAGCCGTGGCAGAGTACGTTGATTCGCTGCGCGTAAAGCTCGTTTAGTTGACCGGGCCGGTGTATTTTTCGCCGGGGCCAGCACCTGGGGCGTCTTTAATCACGGATGCTTCGCGGAACGCCAACTGAAGTGCACGTAGCCCGTCTCGAAGTGGTCTCGCGTGGTGGTCGCCGACCTCGGCGGCTGCGGCGGTAACTAATCCGGCCAGGGCCGTGATCAACTTGCGTGCCTCATCGAGGTCTGCTGGGTGACCGTCTTCGCCGAGTCCAACCTGCACCGCGGCCGCGCTCATCAAGTGAACGGCGGTGGTGTTGATGATCTCAACAGCGGGAACCTCGGCGATGTCTCTGATCTCGCCACTGACGTAAGTGAACGAAAATGATTCTTGAGATTCAGACATCTTTGGGGGTTCTCCTTTTGAACACTTTCTGCTAGGCTATCTCATGGCTCCGAGGTCAACTCGGTCAGAAGTGGATTCATTTCCCACCCGCGTTCATCGCTTTCTACAAGATGGCCGGGTAAAGCTTTGGAAACTTTCGTTTCTGTGCGCTCTAGGGTTTTTACCCGAAGGTGTGGCCGTTTGTCACATTACCTTTAGGAGCAGCAATCAGCGATCCACGTATTAATGAGCGCATCCGTGTGCCTGAGGTTCGACTAGTCGGATCAGCAGGCGAGCAAATCGGAGTAGTTAGCATCGACGTAGCTCTTCGCATGGCCCAAGAACAAGATCTTGACCTAGTCGAAGTTGCGCCTACCTCGAAGCCTCCGGTCGCGAAAATTATGGACTTCGGCAAATTCAAGTACGAAGCAGCCCAGAAAGTTCGCGAAGCCCGCAAGAACCAGGTAAACACCGTTCTCAAGACCGTACGTTTCGGACTCAAGATTGACGCACACGATTACGGCACCAAGCGTGGTCAGATCGAGCGCTTCCTAAAGGCCGGTGACAAGGTCAAGGTGATCGTGGTTTTCCGCGGTCGCGAGCAGTCACGCCCAGAAATGGGTATCAAGCTGCTACAGAAGTTGGCTGAAGAAGTAGCCGAGTTCGGTTCGGTCGAATCGACGCCGTCAATCGACGGTCGCAACATGGTTATGGTTATTGGTCCACTTCGCAACAAGGCTGAGGCTAAGGCTGATGCAAAGCGCGCTGCCGACAAGGCATCCGCGTCGTCAACCGAAGCAGAAACACCAGCAGCGTAAGGCTGCAACATTAGAAGGAGAAAGTAATGCCAAAGCAGAAAACTCACTCAGGTGCCAAGAAGCGCTTTCGCTTCACCGGCAGCGGCAAGCTTATGAAGCAGCAGATTAACATGCGCCACAACCTCGAGCACAAGTCGAGCCGTCGCACCCGTCGTCTAAACCAAGACCAGGTTGTCTCGGCTGCTGACTTCAAAACCATCAAGACCCAGCTCGGCAAGTAGAGAAAGACTTTAGGAGTAAAAAATGGCAAGAGTAAAAAGCGCGGTTAACTCGCTCAAGAAGCGTCGCACTGTACTAGAGCGAGCTAAAGGTTACCGTGGACAGCGTTCACGTCTCTACCGCATGGCGAAGCAACAGATGCTTCACTCGTTGGTTTACGCATACAACGACCGTCGTGCTCGCAAGGGTGACTTCCGTCGCCTCTGGATTCAGCGCATCAACGCTGCATCACGCGCTAACGGAATGACCTACAACCGTTTCATCCAGGGCCTAGGCCTTGCTGGTGTTGAGGTTGACCGTCGTATCTTGGCTGAGCTAGCTGTGAACGAGCCTGCAACCTTCGCAAGCCTCGTTGCCACCGCTAAGGCAGCACTACCAGCAGACACTTCGGCTCCAAAGGCCTAGTGATTTGCTAAACGATCCCAAAGCGAACCGAGTTCGCGGGGTCGCGAAGCTCAACAAGAAAGATGCCCGGTCTCAGACCGGGCTCTTTCTGCTTGAGGGCCTTCAAGGCCTGAAAGAAGCGCTCGACCGACCCAAGCTGATTCGAGAAATCTTCGCCACCGGCGTTGTTATTTCGGCTAACCCTGACATTTTTGCCAAGGCTGCCGCTGCTCGAGTTGAAGTTGTCGAGGTAACCGAGCAAGTGCTTGCCGCGCTAGCCGACACTCGCACGCCACAGGGCGTTGTTGCTGTCTGCGAACAAGCCCACGTTTCATTCGAAGACGTTATGACAGCCGAACCGAAACTTCTGGCCCTGTTGGCCAACATCCGCGACCCTGGTAACGCCGGCACCGTTTTGCGCGCTGCCGACGCGGCGGGCGCAGACGCGGTGATTTTCAGCGAAAACAGCGTGGATGTTTACAACCCGAAGGTCGTACGTTCGACCACCGGTTCGATTTTTCACCTGCCTGTAGTTCTTGGCGCAAGCCTCGAGGACACAATCGCTGCCGCCAAGCAGGCCGGCTATCAGGTTTTTGCGGCGACCGCGGGCGGCACCACTCTGCCCGAGCTCGAGCAGAGCATCTTGGCTAAACCAACCCTGTGGATGTTCGGCAACGAGGCTTGGGGTTTCGAACCACACATTCTCGAACTGGCCGATTTGCAAGTTGCGGTTCCTATTTACGGTGCTGCCGAGAGCCTAAATCTCGCGACCGCCGCAAGTATTTGCCTGTACGCCACTGCCTTCGCTCAGAACCGCTAGTTGGTAGGCTAAAACCCTATGTCTTCGTGCAAGCCGAAATGCAACCGTTGGCGAGCAGTCTGCAATCGCAAAACTCAACGCTGCACTGAAGAATCTTCCGCACGAAGAAAAGGCCGCTGCCGGCGCTCTGATCGGCAAGGCCAGAGGTGAGCTCAATTCGGCGTTTGCGGCACGCGAAACCGAACTGGGTAAGGCCGACGAGCTTGCCAAGCTGGCCGCCGAGTCGGTTGACGTAACCGCAGCGCCCGTGCCTGCAGGGCTAGGTGCGAGACATCCGCTTTCACTTTTGCAAGACCAGATCAGCGACATTTTCGTTGGCATGGGTTGGGAAATCGCCGAAGGGCCTGAGCTCGAGAGTGAATGGTTCAACTTCGATGCACTGAACTTCGATGTCGATCACCCAGCTCGAGCGATGCAAGACACATTCTTCGTTGACCCGGTCAATTCACACCTCGTTCTTCGCACCCACACTTCACCGGTTCAGGTTCGTTCGCTGCTAGAGCGCGACCTTCCGGTCTATGTGCTTTGCCCGGGTCGTGTCTTTCGCACCGACGAACTAGACGCGACTCACACACCGGTCTTTCACCAGGTTGAAGGCTTGGCCATTGACAAAGGCCTAACCATGGCCGACCTTCGTGGCACACTCGAGCACTTTGCCAGAGCCATGTTTGGTGAAGAGGCCAAGATTCGTCTTCGCCCATCATTCTTTCCGTTCACCGAACCTTCGGCTGAGCTCGACGTTTGGCACCCTGGTGCCAAAGGTGGCGCTCGTTGGGTTGAGTGGGGTGGCTGCGGCATGGTGAATCCAAACGTGCTTCGCGCCGCCGGAATCGACCCAGAAGAGTTCCAGGGTTTTGCCTTCGGTATGGGTATCGAGCGCACACTTATGTTCCGCAACGGAGTTCTAGACATGCACGACATGGTCGAGGCCGATGTTCGTTTCAGTCAGCAGTTTGGAGTGGTGCTCTAAATGCGCGTTCCTTTGTCATGGCTAGCCGAGGCTGCCACCCTGCGTTCTAACTCAACCGCCGAAACGGTCATGGCCGAATTGGTCAAGATCGGTCTCGAAGAAGAAGGCGTTCACTCATTCGGATTGACCGGCCCGCTGGTGGTTGGTGAGGTTCTTGAATTTGTAGCCGAGCCACAGAGCAATGGCAAAACCATTCGCTGGTGTCAGGTTCGTGTAGCTCCTGCAGGCGCAAAGGCTGCCGACGGTGGCGAGGATGTTCGTGGCATCGTCTGCGGTGCTGGCAACTTCGAGGTTGGCGACAAGGTCGTGGTTTGCCTTCCTGGCGCTGTGCTTCCTGGAGATTTCAGAATCGCAGCGAGGTCAACCTACGGTCACATTAGTGACGGCATGATGGCCTCGGCTCGAGAACTTGGCATTAGTGACGACCATGCTGGCATCATCCGCCTTCATGAAATGGGCCTTGACCCTAAGGTCGGCACAGACGCGATGGAGCTTCTGCACCTAGTCGACGAAGCTGCCGAAGTGAACGTGACCCCAGACCGCGGCTACTGCTTCAGCATCCGTGGAGTTGCTCGTGAATACTCGCACGCGACAAAGACTTTGTTCCGCGACCCGATCGGTCACGCCCAGCCTGAGCACGTTGAAGGCTTCTCGCTTCAGATTGCCGATCAAGCACCGATTCGGGGCCAGGTTGGTTGCGACCGGTTCTACGTGCGTGCGATCAAAGATCTCGACGCGAACGTGCCTACCCCAGCCTGGATGGTCACCCGTCTAAAGCTCGCCGGCATGCGATCGATCTCGCTGATTGTCGACGTCACGAACTATGTGATGCTCGAACTTGGCCAACCGCTGCACGCCTATGACCTAGACAAACTCAAGGGTGGCATCACGGTTCGCCGTGCCAACGCAGGCGAAACGCTCAAGACCCTCGACGGTCAGGTTCGCAAGCTCGACGCAGAAGATCTTCTAATCACCGATGAATCTGGCGCTATCGGTCTAGCCGGTGTCATGGGTGGCGAGAGCACCGAGGTGAGCAACACCACCAAGAACGTGCTTATCGAAGCTGCTCACTTTGACCCGATCACCATTGCCCGTTCGGCCAGACGTCACAAGTTGCCTAGCGAAGCATCAAAGCGTTTTGAACGCGGGGTAGACCCTCAGCTTGCTCCGTTTGCGGTTGCCAGAGTGATTCAGCTGCTCGAAGTTCACGCCAAGGGTGCTGGGCAGAACTTTGGTGCAGACCTCAACAACCTTCCGGCTATCGCCCCTGTTGTACTTCCAGCAGGCTTCGCCGCCGCAATCGTGGGTGTCGATTACACCGATGACGAAACCGTCGCGGCTCTCGAAGCAATCGGATGTGTCGTGGCTCGTGTCGAGGGCGGCTTTGAGGTCATTCCGCCATCGTGGCGCCCAGATCTTCGCCACAAAACTGACTTGGTTGAAGAAGTTGCTCGAATCAATGGTTACGACCGCATTCCAGCAAGCCTTCCGGTTGCGCCTCCGGGTCGCGGCCTAACCAAGCGTCAGAAGGCACGTCGTGCCGTGCTCACCGCACTGGTTGGCAACTCGATGACCGAAGTGCTCAACTACCCGTTCTTGAGCCAGGCAGAGAACCGTTGGTTTGCTAGTGATTCGACCACTGCCGTGCGCTTGGCCAATGCCATGCAAGAAGAAAGCTCTGAGCT
>JBEDEQ010000134.1:0-2787 GCA_041175645.1 Actinomycetota bacterium
GAAGACTTCGGATCGGTTGTGCGCGAGATTCCTGGCGCATTTATCTTCTTGGGAGCAGCTCCTGCCGACACCGATTGGCAGAACGCAGCGCCGAACCACTCGAACCGAGCCGTTTTCGACGACTCTGTTGTGCCGAGTGGATGCGCGCTGCTAGCCAGCCTCGCCTTCGATGTGTTGAACGAAGCCGCCGCCAAGGCGTAACAACCCGTCACACTGTTACCCCAAGTTGCGCTCTGGTTTGCGCGCTGGTCTGGTCATCTCTAACCTCGGAACAACTTCAACCGAGCATCCGAGGAAAACCAATGAGCAACGACCAAACCAATTGGGGTTTCGAGACCATCCAGATTCATGCTGGCGCTACCCCAGACCCAACCACCAACGCGCGTGCCGTGCCGCTGTATCAAACCACTGCCTACACGTTCAATTCGAGCGAGCACGCAGCCAAGCTTTTTGGTCTTGCTGAGTTTGGCAACATTTACACCCGAATCATGAACCCGACCCAAGATGTAGCCGAGAAGCGCATCGCGGCCCTTGAAGGTGGAACAGCCGCATTGCTACTAGCGTCGGGCCAGGCAGCAGAAACATTTGCGATTTTGAACATCGCCGAAGCGGGCGACCACATTGTTGCTTCGTCAACCATCTATGGAGGCACCTACAACCTCTTCAAGTACACCTTGCCGAAGCTTGGCATCACCACCACGTTCGTTGAGAACCAAGATGATCTTGCCGAGTGGCAGGCAGCCGTGAAGCCGAACACCAAAGCCTTCTTTGCCGAGACCATCGGTAACCCAAAGGTGAGCATTCTCGACATTGAGGGCGTCTCGAAGGTCGCTCACAAGAATGGTGTTCCACTGATTGTCGACAACACCGTTGCGACCCCATACCTAGTTCAGCCACTCAAACACGGTGCCGACATCGTGGTTCACTCGGCCACCAAGTTCTTGGCCGGTCACGGAACTGTGGTTGCCGGCGCGATTGTCGACGGCGGAAAGTTCGAGTGGTCAAAGAGCGACAAGTTCCCTGGCCTAACCGAACCAGACCCGTCTTACCACGGCGTGAACTACACGGCCGCCCTTGGTGACGCGATCGCCTACATCATCAAGGCGCGCGTGCAGTTGCTTCGTGACATCGGTGCCGCCGTTGCTCCAAACAACGCTTGGCAGTTGATTCAGGGAATCGAAACTCTGAGCCTGCGAATCGAGCGGCACGTTGAAAACGCGCAGAAGATCGCTGAGTGGCTATCGAAGCACCCGCAGGTCGAAAGCGTGAACTACGCGGGGCTCAAGTCTTCGCCGTGGTTCAAGGCTGCGAAGAAGTATGCACCGAAGGGAGCTGGAGCCATCGTCTCATTCGAGATCAAGGGTGGAGTCGCTGCCGGATCAAAGTTCGTGGAATCGCTCGAACTGTTCAGCCACGTGGCTAACATTGGAGACGTGCGTTCGTTAGTAATTCACCCAGCGAGCACCACGCACTCCCAGCTGACTCCAGAGCAACAGCTCACCACTGGAGTCACCCCGGGTCTAGTTCGCCTTTCGGTCGGGCTCGAGTCGATCGACGATCTCGTAGCCGACCTGAAGGCCGGTTTCGAGGCGGTAAAGAAGTAGTTGGAATTTCAAACCTCAGAGGACAGCGTTCCGTCAGGATTCATCACAGATGAGCTCTCCCGACAGCTAGTCGGTAGACCACCTGCGACCGGAGCATGGCGTGACGGTGACCCTGCAGGTGACCGCCTGTTTGCGCCCCTACCAACCATCAAGTTGGCTAGTGGGCGCGAACTTGCTTCTGCACGAATCGCTTTCGAAACCTGGGGAACACTAAACGACGACAAGTCAAACGCGGTTTTGGTTCTGCACGCACTCACCGGTGATTCGCATGCCGCCGGCGCAGCATCCAAAGCGCACAAAACCGACGGATGGTGGAGCGAAATCATCGGCCCAGGCCTGGCGATTGACACCGACCGCTGGTACGTGGTCGCGCCGAACATTCTGGGCGGATGTCAGGGCTCCACCGGCCCAGCTTCACTCGACCGCCAAGGCCGCGAGTATGGCTCACGTTTTCCTTATCTGACCATTCGCGACCAAGTCGCCTCGCAAAAGGCATTCAGCGAAGTCATCGGAATCAACCACTGGCACGCCATTATCGGCGGCTCGATGGGTGGAATGCACGTGCTCGAATGGGCACTTGAATACCCGGATGCAATGAGCAACATTGCGGTCATTGCCGCACCACCGGCATCCACCGCCGACCAGATTGCGCTCAACTCGGTTCAGATCGAGGCAATCAAAATCGACCCGCAGTTCAACAAGGGCAGCTACTACGACGCGAAAGCCGGATTTGGCCCACACCGCGGATTAGCGCTAGCCCGCCGTATGGCACTTTTGAACTACCGCTCCCCCAGCGAACTCAATGATCGATTTGAACGAACTTGGCAGAGCGACATCAGTCCGCTTGGCGCAAGCGGTCGCTGGGCTGTCGAAAGCTACCTGGATTTTCACGGCAACAAGTTCACTCGCCGATTCGATGCAAACAGTTACATCACGCTCGTTGAGGCGATGAACTCGCATGACATCGGGCGCGACCGCGGCGGTGTCGAGAAGGCTCTGCAGAGCATCCGAGTTCGCGCGCTTGTGGCCGGAATCAACAGCGACCGCCTGTTTCCGATCACTGGTCAAAAAATGATTGCCGAGAACATCGGTTCAGAGCTGGTCGGTGGCGAACTTCAGGTGATCGAAAGTGAATTCGGCCATGACGGATTCTTGATTGAGTTCGAAACCGTTGGCCCAATGC
>JBEDEQ010000135.1:0-3146 GCA_041175645.1 Actinomycetota bacterium
TCTCAGGAGACGACGCATCAGAAACCATCGAGGGCTACCTCGCCTCGGTTGCTCCAGACTTGCTAGAGCGTGTTGAGAAATACACGGGCAGCAAAGATGTCTTCGACGAATTCCGCATCGGCGAGCAAATTGCCAAGGCCCTAGATCGCAAGGTTTTCTTGCCTTCTGGTGGTTCGTTGGTAATCGATAGAACCGAAGCCATGACCGTTGTTGACGTCAACACCGGAAAGTTTGTCGGCTCTGGTGGAAACCTCGAAGAGACCGTAACCAAGAACAACCTTGAAGCTGCCGAAGAAATTGTTCGCCAGCTGCGCTTGCGTGACATTGGTGGAATCATCGTGGTCGACTTCATCGACATGGTTCTCGAATCAAACCGCGACCTAGTTCTGCGCCGTCTGATGGAATGCCTATCGCGCGACCGCACTAAGCACCAGGTTGCCGAAGTTACCTCGTTGGGTCTGGTTCAGATGACTCGCAAGACTAGGGCTGCTAGAAACCTTTAGTGAGAACTGTGATGTCTGTGCTGGTCGCGGCATCATCGTGAACAACGAGCCGCACATGCGCGCGAAAACCTCGCACGAGCAGCACTCTCAGCCGAAGTCTGAAAACTCGGGCAAGCGTGGCAAGAACCAGAAGAAGCCTGAAGTCGCCAAGGTGGTAACACCTGAGCGTGCAATCGAGATCAATAACGTGGTTGCTCAGATTGCAGCATCCACGCTCAATTCTCAAGAAAACACCTCGGACCAAGCGGCGACGACGCAGGTCAAGGCCACTTCAAGTACTCCTGAAACTGTTCTTGATTCGGTTCTAGGCGCACTTCCTGAGCCGGCAGCACCGGGTCAGGGTCGCAAAAAATCTCGACGGGTAACCACCGAGATGCTAAGCGGCGAAAATTCATCAGAAAACGCAGGCTAATTGGTTTGACCTACGGGGCAGAAGCAGGGTAAACTCAATCCTTGTTGCTCGCCTTGTGGCTGAGCCCATCCAAGTCTTAATGAACAAAGGGTAGATCTGTGGTTTACGCAGTAGTCCGCGCAGGCGGTCGCCAAGAGAAGGTGTCGGTCGGCACAATCGTTACGCTCGACCGCATTGCTGGCGACGCTAACGGCAAAATTCAGCTCCCAGCCGTGTTGCTGGTTGACGGTGACAAAGTCACGACCGACGCCAAGGCTCTTGCCAAGGTTCAGGTAACCGCCGAGATCCTCGGCGATCTTCGCGGTCCAAAGATCGTGATCCAGAAGTACAAGAACAAGACCGGTTACAAGAAGCGCCAGGGTCACAGACAAGACCTAACCCGCGTCAAGGTCACCGAGATCAAGTAAGGACTGACGAAAAATGGCATCCAAAAAAGGTGTTAGCTCCACTAGAAACGGCCGCGACTCAAACGCACAGCGCCTTGGCGTAAAGCGTTACGCAGGTCAGGTCGTAAACGCTGGTGAAATCATCGTTCGTCAGCGTGGAACTCACTTCCACCCCGGCGCAAACGTTGGCAAGGGCAAAGACGACACTCTGTTCGCACTTGCTGCCGGCGTTGTTGCCTTTGGCACCAAGGGTGGCCGTCGCGTTGTCAACATCGTTGAGGCAGCCTAGAGCGTCAAATTTTTTTGCGGGAGGCGAGCCTAGTGGCTCGCCTTCTGTTGTTTCATCACTACTAAATCGGAGGTTGTCATGGTCACATTTGTTGATCAAGTGACCCTTCACGTGCGCGCGGGCGACGGCGGAGACGGCTGTGTCTCTGTGCACCGCGAAAAATTCAAACCACTCGGTGGCCCCGATGGTGCAGACGGCGGCAAAGGCGGATCAATCAGCCTCGTCGCCGACCCGTCGGTAACCACGCTTCTTGATTTTCACTACCACCCTCACCGCGCAGCCGGCGACGGTGGCGATGGTGCCGGTGACTACAGAAATGGCCATCACGGTGCCGACCTTGTGCTTTCTGTGCCCGTTGGAACAGTAGTCAAAGACTCAAAAGGTAAATTCATTGCCGACCTTGACGAGCCTGGCCTAGAGCTCGTGATTGGTGAAGGTGGCCAGGGTGGCTTGGGTAACGCTGCCCTTGCCTCGACCAAGCGCAAGGCCCCGGGTTTTGCACTTCTTGGCGTGCCAGGATGGCGCGGCGACATCATTCTCGAACTAAAAACTGTTGCCGACGTAGCTTTGGTCGGTTACCCAAGTGCCGGAAAATCTAGTCTTATCGCCGCTATGTCAGCTGCGCGTCCAAAGATTGCCGATTACCCGTTCACCACGCTTCACCCAAACCTCGGTGTCGTGCAGGGTGGCGACACTACCTACACAATCGCAGACGTGCCAGGACTCATCGAAGGTGCATCTAAGGGCAAAGGCCTAGGCCTCGAATTCTTGCGTCACGTTGAGCGTTGCGCTGCCCTACTTCATGTACTCGACTGCGCAACTCTTGAGACCGATCGAAACCCGATTAGCGACCTCGACATCATTTTGAACGAACTGAAGGCCTACGAAGTTCCAGAGGGTCAGGTTCCGCTACTTGAGCGACCACAGCTGATCGCTTTGAACAAGTGTGACCTTCCTGATGGTCAAGAGATGGCTGAGTTTGTGCGCCCAGAACTCGAAGCACGCGGCTATCGCGTGTTCGAGGTTTCTGCGGCCTCCCGCGCTGGTTTGCGTGAACTGAACTTTGCTCTTGCCGGCTTGGTTGAAGAAGCCCGCGAAGTAAAGGCGGCCGAGCCTGTCAAACAGCGCATCACTCTGATGCAGCAAAAGCGCGACGAGGGCAAGTACTCGATTCACCGCGAAATGTGGGGCGATGAAGAGATTTTCAGAATCATCGGTGCAAAGCCAGAGCGTTGGGTTGCTCAAACCCAATTCTCGAACGAAGAGGCAGTGGGTTACCTTGCCGATCGCCTGGCCAAACTGGGTATCGAAGACGAACTATTCAAGGCTGGCGCTGTAGCTGGCTCAACCGTAGTTATCGGCCCTGGAGCTGGTGTTCTCTTCGACTGGGAGCCAACCATTTCAAGCGCTGCAGAGCTCATCGCTGGACCTCGTGGTACCGATGCTCGCTTTGACCTTCGAGAGCGCCGCACAACGACTCAGCGACGTGAAGAATACAAAGCACGCATGGATGCCAAGGCGGCGGCGCGAGCCGAACTCGAGCGAGAGGGTAAGTC
>JBEDEQ010000136.1:0-2714 GCA_041175645.1 Actinomycetota bacterium
ACCGGCTTCATGCCGTCGCGCACGTCTGGTAGCGCGCGCCCCACGATAACGCTCATCGCGTAGTCGAGGTATGAGCGCTGCATCTCTGTCTGCAGGTCTACCTGCTCGACATTGTCGATGAAACCTGATTCGTTGGTCTGAGTCTCGTCTGCCATTTTTTCGTCTCTTCTGTTCGTTCGCTCGTTCTTAGATGTCTAAGAAGCGAACATCCTTGGCGTTGCGTTGAATGAATGTGCGGCGGCCTTCGACGTCGTCACCCATGAGGGTGCTGAACACTTCGTCGGCTAGAGCTGCGTCATCGAGGGTTACCTGAAGCAGGGTGCGGCGGTCTGGGTCCATGGTGGTTGCCCAAAGCTCGTCGTAGTCCATTTCACCAAGACCCTTGTAGCGCTGAATCGAGTTTTCTTTTGGAATCTTCTTGCCCGAGGCCTGGCCACTGGCAAGCTTCTCGTCGCGCTCGGCGTCTGAGTAGACATATTCGTGCTCGGCGTTCGACCACTTGATGCGATACAGCGGCGGCTGCGCGAGGTACACATAACCGTGCTCGATTAGCGGGCGCATGTAGCGGAACAACAGGGTCAAAATCAGAGTACGGATGTGCTGACCGTCGACATCGGCGTCGGCCATCAATACGCACTTGTGATAGCGAATCTTGCTCACATCGAACTCTTCGCCGATGCCGGTTCCGAAAGCGGTGATCAACGCCTGAACCTCGGTGTTTGCCATCGCGCGGTCTAGGCGGGCGCGCTCGACGTTCAGAATCTTTCCACGCAGAGGCAAGATGGCCTGGGTTTCTGGGTTGCGGCCACGAACTGCCGAACCACCTGCCGAGTCACCCTCAACGATGTAGATTTCTGAAACGATCGGGTCTCGACTTGAGCAGTCGCGAAGCTTGCCCGGCATGCCGCCAGACTCAAGCAGACCCTTGCGGCGGGTTGCCTCGCGCGCCTTGCGGGCCGCCTGACGCGCGGTCGCTGCCTGAATCGCCTTGCGAACAATGTCTTTGGCCGAGGTTGGGTTGCGCTCTAGCCAGTCACCGAGTTGCTCGTTGACAACCTTTTGCACGAATGCCTTGGCTTCGGTGTTACCCAGCTTGGTCTTGGTCTGACCTTCGAACTGAGGCTCGCTGAGCTTGACCGAAATGACGGCGGTTAGACCTTCGCGGCAGTCGTCACCGCTTAGGTTCTCGTCTTTTTCTTTGAGCAGGTTGGTCGCACGAGCGTACTTGTTGAGCAAGCTGGTAAGCGCCGCCCTGAAGCCTTCTTCGTGGGTTCCACCCTCGTGGGTGTTGATGGTGTTGGCGTAAGTGTGAACGCTTTCGTTGTAGGCGTTGGTCCACTGCATGGCCAATTCGAGCGAAAGGTTCTTCTCTTTGGTCTCAGACTCAAACGAGATGATCTCTTGGTGAACCAGTTCGGTCTTCTTCGACGAGTTTAAGAACTCTACGTAGTCCATCAAACCGCGCTCGTATAGATAGGTGTCTTCTTTGCCGCTGCGCTCGTCTTTGATGCTGATCTCGAGACCCTTGTTCAAGAAGCACATCTGCTGAAAGCGGGCACGCAGGGTTTCGTAGTCGAATTCGATGGTTTCGAAAATCTCGCCGTTTGGTTCGAACTCGATCATGGTTCCGGTCGAGTCGGTTTCGGCAGCCTTGGCTAGTGGGGCATCTGGCACACCGTTTTGGTAGCTCTGGGTCCAGAAGTGACCTTCACGGGCAACTGCCACGCGCAACTTGGTTGAAAGGGCATTAACCACGGATGCACCCACACCATGCAAACCACCCGAGACCGCGTATCCGCCACCACCGAATTTACCTCCGGCGTGCAAGATGGTGAGCACAACCTGAACAGTTGAAACGCCTTCGGTTGGGTGAACTGCAACGGGAATGCCTCGACCGTTGTCTTGAACGCGAATCCAGCCGGCCTTAGTGATGGTGACCTGAATGGCGTCGCAGTGACCAGCAAGAGCTTCGTCTACCGAGTTGTCGACAATCTCGTAAACCAGGTGGTGAAGACCACGGGGCCCGGTCGAACCGATGTACATTCCGGGGCGTTTACGAACAGCTTCTAGGCCTTCGAGAACCTGAATATTTCCGGCTTCGTAGCCGCTGTTTTCGGGTGTAGACATTTTTAGTTGGTACTCCTTTTTGCTGGATTAGGCCCTATGAACTGCGACCTCGGCGGTCGACTTAAATTCGGGGTTACTAACCCTTCGATTTTACCTCGGATGCGCGACAAAATCGGGGATATCCACAGCGGGTTGATGGGCCGTTTTGCCCTTTATTTACGCGGAAGTCGCGTTTTGCCAAGGTCTCGTTTTGGCAACGGTTTCGAGATTACCCGTAGGTGTCTCGAGGGCCTCGTCCGGGCACCGATCTTGGGCCCTTTTTCCAGCTCGGAGCGTCTGGTCCGAGGGTCTTGATTGCGGTGATTCCGAGCGATTCGTAGCGGGCATTTACGAGCTCTAGAATCTGGGGAGCCATGAGCCTCAGCTGCGTTGCCCAGGCGGTCGACTTGCACCGAATCGTGAGGGTTCCGTCGACGATTTCTTCGGGCTTCGAGTTGACCGCGTTGTCGGCGCCAACCACCTCGGCCCAGTGCACGTGAAGGTCGGCCTCGGCCATTTCGCCGGTCCAACGAAAATCGGTGATGAGAGCATCCAAGGTTGACATCGCTGTCACTGGGTCGCGCCCGTTGTCGAACGGCTTCGACTTG
>JBEDEQ010000137.1:0-2907 GCA_041175645.1 Actinomycetota bacterium
GTTTTGAGCGCAGGTCACGCCCGCGCCATCCTCGCCCTCGAATTTGAGGCCGCAATGGAGGCAATGGCCGACAAGGTGGTCAAGCAGGGCCTTTCGGTTCGCGCCGTAGAAGAGCTCGTTGCCATTGCCAAACCCGAGGGCAAGCGCGGCAAGGTTAGCCCGGGTGGAATTCAAGACTCACTCAAGGGCCTAGCCGATCAGGTTGGTGACCGTTTCTCAACCAAGGCAAAGATTTCGCTTGGCAAGGGTAAGGGTGTGCTCACCATCGAGTTCGGTAGCGTTGCAGATAGCGTTGCAGATCTCTACCGGATCCTCGATGAAATGGGCATCGAACGCGAGCAGCACTAGCCGATAATAAACTTATTATGTCAAGTAGTTCTTGACGCGGTTTGGGTTAGACTGTAGCTAGGTGAGCTGGGAAGTCTGGTCGGCACGTTGTTCGTAGACCCCGAAAGGCTCCCACAATGCAGTTCCTTGCCGCGCAGTTAGCGCAATTCACCCCATTACTTGCCGCTTCAACCGAGCCCACCCCTAAAAACGGCTTTCAAGCCGCAGCCGCCATCGTAATTTTCTTAGTTTGCTACGCCCTTATCGCCGCCGAGAAGTTCAACAAGATCGGCATCGTTCTTGTCGGCGCTGCCGCCATGGCGATTCTTGGCATTACGACAAGTTCGGCCGCTTTCTTCAACCACGACACCGGTATCGACTGGAACGTCATTTTCCTGTTGCTCGGAATGATGATTATCGTTGGTGTTTTGCACACCACAGGCGTGTTTGAGGCTCTGGCGCTCTGGGTTATCAAGGTCGCAAACGGAAAAACACGCCGTGTTTTCGTGTACATGCTCGCCTTCGTTGGCTTTGCTAGCGCATTTCTCGACAATGTGACCGCCATTTTGCTCGCCGTTCCAATGAGTTTTCAGATTGCGAAGCGAATGAAAACATCGCCAGTGCCACTGATCATCGGCCAAGTCATCCTGAGCAATATCGGTGGCGCAGCCACCCTTATTGGCGACCCGCCGAACATCATCATCGCCAGCCGCGCGGGCTTGAGTTTCAATGATTTCTTGATTCACATGGCCCCGGGCGCGATAGTTGCGTCTTGGGCTGTGATCGGTTTGCTGGTCTGGATGTCACGCAAAGAGCTGAAGGGCGGCGTAGATCCATCTGAGCTCGACGACATTGTGCCGGCCGAGGCAATCACCGACCGTTCGTTACTGAACAAGAGCCTGATCGTGCTCGGTTTGGTGCTAGCCGCCTTTGTTGCACACGCTTGGCTTCCGCTTGAGCCATCGGTAGTGGCACTGATTGGCGCGGGAGCATTGATTTTGTTTGCTCAAGTTCCAGTAAAGAAGTGGGCCAAGGACATCGAGTGGAAAACCCTGGTGTTTTTCGCTGGTTTGTTCATCATGGTCGGCGGATTGGTTCAGGTTGGTGCAATTTCTGCCATTGCGAACTGGCTGCAGATCACTTTCGGCGACAATCTGCCAAACCTTGCGCTAGTTGTGATGATTGGCTCGACAATCGTGTCTGGAATCGTGGACAACATTCCTTATGTAACCAGCATGTCGCCGGTCATTTCTGAGTTGGTAGCGAATTCGACCACGGATGCCTCCGGCCTTTGGTGGGCGCTGGCCTTTGGTGCCGACTTTGGTGGCAACATGACGGTAATTGGAGCGAGTGCCAACGTAGTTGCGCTTGGCTTAGCCGCCGCAGCCGGTCACAAGATCGGTTTTTGGCAGTTTGCTAAGTACGGTATTCCAGCAACGGCTCTGTCGATGGCTATTGCCATTCCATACGTGATGCTGCGCTATTTCGCCTAGCGATTGCGAATGGCGGCCTGCGCCAGGTTGAGGTAAACCTCGCCAAGCGAGTGCCCTGCAGCAGTAACGGCCTGGGGCAACAACGATGTTTCGGTCAAACCAGGCAGCACGTTTGCCTCTAAGAACCAAGCCACGCCTTTGTTATCAACAATCATGTCGATGCGAGACAGGTGTCGAAGACCAAGAATCTCGTGAACGGCAATGGCCATGTTGGCTGCGCGCTCGGCAACGGTCTTTTTGATGCGTGCCGGCACGAAATAGTTGGTTTCGCCTGCGGTGTAGCGCTCTTGATAGCCAAACTGCCCAGCAATTGGCTCAATTTCAACCGCCGGTAGAGCGATTGGCCCCGCTCCGAGGTCGATGATGCTGATGGCAAGCTCGGTTCCCTCGACATAACGCTCGATAATCGCTACATCGCAGTAAACATAAGCGTCGATCATGGCGCGCGAGAGCTGGTCTGCCTTGCGAACGATGGTCACGCCCTGTGCAGAACCGCTCTTGGCAGGTTTCACGACGACCGGAAGCGCCAACGAGGCGGCGACCGTCTTGAGAACGCCCTCAGCATCCAGTTCTCTAAAGGTGTCTTTGGGCAAAGTGATCGATGCCGGGGTCTGAACACCCTCGCGCTCGACCAAAATCTTGGCAATCGACTTATCCCAGGCCAAACGAGCACCTTGCGCCGTCGCGCCCACGAAAGGCACGCCGGTTAGGGCCAAAATGTCGCGTAGTGCGCCGTCTTCACCGCTTGCGCCGTGCAAAACCGGCCAGATAACGTCTGGCTTATCTTTGCGAATGTTGGCAAGCAGCGCGGCATCGGGCTCGCGAATCACCACGGATGCTCCCGCATCGGTCAATGCGTCGGCTACGCGTCTGCCCGACTTGAGTGAAACCTCGCGTTCGTGCGAGATTCCGCCGGCGAGAATCTGAATTTTGAGCTTCGCCGCAGCTTTTGCCTTTGGAATCACTTGGTTGCACCCTTCTTGCTGAAGGTCTCAAGCAGCTCGGTTTGCAGGTTGATAACCGTGGACAAGCGCTTGATGCCTACCTTGATGTTCTCAGGAGTTGGGAACGAATAGCAAACACGAAG
>JBEDEQ010000138.1:0-4459 GCA_041175645.1 Actinomycetota bacterium
CTGCGCCTAGTTGAGAAATGTAGTTTTCGCGGTAATCGAAAGGTTGTGACACTGGTTTGGCACGCTTGACCTCGCGAAGGCCCGCCGCGATGAGCTCGTTGGCTCGGGCGGCAATCACATTGGTCGCGTCTGAGTCGGCAGGGCCACCGTGCGGCGGGTTGTATTTGATTCCACCTTCGGCCGGTGGATTGTGGCTCGGGGTGATGACGATGCCGTCGGCGCGAGCCGAATCGTTGGCCGCGAGGTGGGCGTTGTGGTTGATGATCGCAACCGATACGGCAGGGGTTGGCGTGTATCCGCCAGCTGCATCGGTAAGGGCAACGATGCCGTTGCCGGCGAGCACCTCAAGGCAGGTGATCTCGGCTGGGCCGCTGAGTGCGTGGGTGTCTTTGCCAACATAGATCGGCCCGCGAATGCCAACCGAGGCGCGGTATTCGACGATGGCCTGGGTGATGGCGGCGATGTGGTCTTCGTTGAACGAACCCGCCAACGCTGCACCGCGGTGACCGCTGGTGCCGAAGACAACCTTCTGTTCTGGGTTGCTCACGTCGGGGTGAATGTCGGCGTAGGCGGCCAGCAACTTGTCGACGTCTATTAGATCTTGTGGGCCTGCTAGTTGGCCAGCTCGTTCACTCATAGAACCATTTTGGTCGCTACCCTTTATCTATGGCATCTTCTTCGCGTAACGGTTCAAAAAAGGTCTACTCATTCTTAGGCCCGGTAGGTACGTTTACCGAGCTAGCGCTCGCCCAGGTGAAGTCCGCCAAGGGTGCCGTACACAAGCCGGTTTCTTCGGTGACCGAGGCAATCGACGACGTGCTTTCTGGCGCTGCGACCCGTGCCATCATTCCGGTTGAAAACTCGATCGAGGGTGGCGTTTCGGCAACTCTCGACGCGCTCGCTAACTCAGACAACATTCGAATCTTCGGCGAATACCTCGTGCCGGTCACGTTCAACCTGGTTGCTCGACCTGGCACGAAACTAGCGGATGTTCGCACCATCGCCACCCACCCGGTTGCCTATGCACAGTGCCGAGGTTGGCTCGCGGCCAACCTACCGCAGCACGCACACTTGCCCGCCACGTCGACTGCGGCGGCAGCATCCGCGCTGTTGACCAAACTTGTGACCTTGGTACGCTCGATCGGCGACAACAAGAATGCCCAGACCCGCTTCATCGAGATTGGTCAGGCGGCGAAGGCCCCGGCTCGAACCGGCCGTGACAAGACTTCGGTGATTGTTGAATTGCCTAGCGATCGCCCGGGTGCGCTGCTCGAAATGCTTGAGCAGTTCGCTGCTCGCGGTGTGAACCTGAGCCGAATCGAATCGCGCCCAATCGGTGACCGCCTCGGCCGTTACCGCTTCAACATCGACGTTCAGGGGCACATCGACGACTCGGCCGTGGCCGAAGCACTCATGGGCTTGCACCGATTCAGCCCAAAGGTGACCTACCTGGGCTCTTATGCGCGCGCCGACAAGCAGAAGTCGCAGCACGAGGGCAACAACGAGAACATCGCCTTCGACTCTGCCGAAGGCTGGCTCAAGAATTTGCGTGCCGGCAAATAATTGCCGAATAAAAGTTAGGCTAGTTTCGTGATTGACCCAGCTCTTCTAAGAGAAAACCCAGACGCCATCAAGGCTTCGCAGCGCGCCCGTGGGGCCGACGAGTCGCTCGTTGATGCTGCTGCGAACGCGGATGTCGCGTGGCGCAAGGCCCAGCTCGAATTCGAGAACCTGCGTGCCGAACAAAATGCTGCCAGCAAGCTCGTTGCTGCTGACTCGAATTCGAGAACCTGCGTGCCGAACAAAACGCTGCCAGCAAACTCGTTGCCGCTGCGCCTAAAGAAGAAAAGGCCGCGCTGGTTGCCAGCATGCAAGAGCTTTCGGCGCGTGTGAAGGCTGCCGATGCTGCAGCTGCTGCGGCTCAGACCGAACTCGACGAGGTTCTTTGGAAGATCGAGAACGTTGTAATCGAGGGTGTTCCAGCCGGTGGCGAAGATGACTACGTGGTTCTTCGCGAGGTAGGCACCAAGCCGGCATTCGACTTTGAGGCTCGTGACCACGTTGCTCTCGGTGAGCTGCTAGATGTCATCGACATCGAACGCGGTGCCAAGATCTCGGGCAGCCGTTTCTACTTTCTAAAGGGTTGGGGCGCTCGCCTCGAGGTAGCTCTGATGAACATGGCTCTAGACCAGGCGGCCAACGCTGGTTTCACCGCGCTAATCACGCCAACGCTGGTGCGCCCAGAAATCATGGCGGGCACAGGCTTCTTGGGTTCTCACGCCGATGAGATTTACTACCTTCCTGCCGACGAGCTCTACCTAACCGGCACCAGCGAGGTAGCTCTGGCTGGCTATCACCGCGACGAGATCGTCGACCTTAGCGAAGGTCCGGTTCGCTATGCGGGCTGGAGCACCTGCTACCGTCGCGAAGCCGGCAGCCACGGTCGAGACACCCGCGGTATCTTGCGCGTGCACCAATTCAACAAGCTTGAAATGTTCTCTTACTGCGACCCTGCCGACGCCGAGGCCGAGCACGCGCGCTTGCTGGCTTGGCAAGAAGAGATGCTGCAGAAGTGTGAACTGCCTTACCGCGTTATCGACACCGCTGCCGGCGACTTGGGCTCTAGCGCTGCTCGCAAGTTTGACGCCGAGGCATGGGTGCCAACTCAGGGAACATACCGCGAACTCACTTCGACCTCGAACTGCACCACTTTTCAGGCTCGCCGCTTGAACGTGCGTTACCGTCGCGATGAGGGCAAGACCGCAACCTTGGCCACCCTCAACGGAACCCTCGCTACCACTCGCTGGCTCGTGGCTATTCTCGAGAACCACCAGCAGGCCGATGGTTCGGTGCGCATCCCAGTTGCTCTTCGCCCTTACCTAGGCGGAACCGAGTTCATCACCCCGAAGGTGCGCGCCTAAGGCCATGGCGGTAAAACACCCTGACGAGCGCTGGCTAATTGCTATCGACATCGATGGCACTCTGGTTCACGACAATGGCTACCTGTCGCCGGCCGTCGTCGAGCAGGTGCAGCGCGTTCGTGCACTGGGTCACCTGGTTGTGGTTGCCACCGGTCGCTCGGCTTCTAACGCTTTCCCTGTAATCAAGGATGTCGGCATAGGCGAAGGTCTCGCGGTTGCATCAAACGGTGCCGTGACGATTGAGTTGGGCGATCACCACGATCGAGGTTTCAACCCTGTCGAGGTCATCACGTTTGACCCAGCGGCGGTTCTAGGCCAGCTGATCGAGTCGTTGCCAAACGCCCACTTCGCGGTCGAGAAGGCCGACGGTTCTTATCTGTTCCACCGCCACTTTCCGGCTTATGCACTGGGCGACAACAACATCGAGACGCCCCTAGACGAATTGGTGAAGCACCAGGTCAGCCGCGTAGTTGTGCTCAGCCCTGAGCAAGAGGTAGAAGAGTTTCTTGATGTTGTGGCCCGCATCGGTTTGCACACCGTTTCTTATGCCATCGGTTACACGGCCTGGCTAGACATCTCGCCACTGGGAGTTACCAAGTCGAGCGCTCTTGAGAAGATTCGATTGCAGCACGGAATCAAGGCCGACCAGGTTATTGCCATCGGTGATGGGCGCAACGACATCAACATGTTCGAGTGGGCGCAAGCCGGCGGAGGCATCGGTTTCGCCATGGGTCAAGGGCCAGAAGAGGTCAAGGCCGCGGCTTCAATCGTCACTTCTTCGGTCGAAGACGACGGAGTTGCCAGAGTACTCTCAGGTTTTGAGGGCATTCTCTTCACTAGGTGAAGTCAAAGGAACACATGGCCGAGAAGCAAGAAAAGCAAAAGGTAGGTCGCGCTAGACGCGTTGACCGTCGCCGTGCTTATGCGCGCCATGGCAAGGTCCCCGTTCAAAGTCTCGGCTCAGCAATCTGGGGTTTGTTTTTCAAAGGTGTCGCCGCAGTTCTAGGCGCGTCAATCGCCGTTGTTGGTCTGGTTGCTTGGGATGTCTCGAATCAGTTCAATGCCAACGGTATTCAGCTGGTCGACGCAGACGGCAACGCTTTTCAAGCCCCAACCGGTGAAGACCTCAAAGGTCCGATCAACATTTTGCTCATCGGTTCAGACACCAGAGCTGGTCAGGGCGAAGGGTTCGGTAACGACACCTCGGTGCTCGCCGACGTAATCATCCTTCTGCACATTTCTGCCGACCGTAAAAGTGCTTCGGCCGTCTCGTTTCCGCGCGACCTACTAGTTCCTTGGCCGGCTTGCCCGAGCACAACCGGTGGCCCTGGCTACTTGCCGCAGAGTCTCGGCCAAATCAACGCCACCATTGCCAACGGCGGGCCAGGATGCACGCTCCTTACCGTGCAGAAGCTAACCGGCCTCACCATTCCATACCTCGCCATGATCGACTTCAAGGGCGTAATCGAAATGTCGAACGCCATCGGTGGTGTCGAGGTTTGTGTAGCCAAGGCAATCAACGACAAATACACGTCGAC
>JBEDEQ010000139.1:0-2651 GCA_041175645.1 Actinomycetota bacterium
CGAGCACGTGGCAGGCGTTGTTGTCGCGGCTATCGCAGACGGCACAACCGTGGTGGCTAGCACCGACTTCTAGGCGGTCGTGTAAACCTGAATGACGTTGCCTTCTGGGTCGTTGCCGTCACAGTAGGTCATGTTTCCGTGAGTCTGTTCGCGATCTGCTCCAAGAATCAAACCGTTGGTAGCGCTAACCGCGTCGCGTGCGCGGGCAATCGACTCAACCTCGAAACAAGGCTTTAGCGGGCTCTCGTCGCGCAGCGCCGGTGGAACCGAGATTTCATTGGCCCACTGTGCCGGAACCGCGTGGAGCAAAACCTCATTGCGTTCGCCCACAATCGAAACGAAACCATCAGAAGCATGCTTGAATTCGGCATTTAGCAAAAGGCGATAGAACTCGGCGGTCTCGTCGAATTTGTCGGCCCACAACACAATCTTGGTCATGCGAGAAAGTCTAACTATCGCCGCAAAGTTATCGGCGTTGCGTCATAAACTTCAGGAATGGCGATGAACCCAGACACAGCCGCATTAGTGCGGGCGAGCATCCGAGGCGTTTCTAGGGTGCTTGAAGGTGGCCGTGGGCTACTTTTCAGTCGTCTTCCCGAATGGACCTACTCGCAACACGCGCACGCGCCCGTGGTCGCGAAGATGGCCGAGCGTCTCAGTGGAGCGCACCTGAACCTTTTGACTTCGGCAACACAGATCGAGGTTCGCTATCGTTCTCACCGCGATGCAAATCTGGCCGACGGATTTATGGCGGGCGCCTCGACCATTTCTTTGACGACCGATGGCTTTGCGGCGAGCGTTTCTCACACCAATGGCGACTTGCAAGTCTGGAACGGCGATGTCGTTCAAGAAACCCGACTTGGCGAAGATTCCTTGGCCAGTTTCGACTTGCCGGCGAGCGAACATGCTCGCCGGGTTCAGATTTGGCTTCCGCACAATTGCTCGATCGAGTTGCTCGATGTGAGCGCCAATGCGCCGCTTGAGGCCGACCTAACCGAACCATTGCCGCGCTGGGTGCACTACGGCAGCTCGATTAGTCATTGCGAAGACGCCGATTCACCGCTAGGTGTGTGGCCGGTTGCCGCCGCCCGAGAGTTGGGCTTCGAAATCTATAACCTCGGCATGGGCGGATGCGCAAACCTCGAGCAATTCTCGGCACGCACAATTCGCGACCTACCAGCCGAGTTGATCAGCCTAAAGTTGGGCATCAATGTGGTGAACGGGGCGAACCTCACCTCGCGCACCTTTTGCCCGGCCGCACACGGCTTTATCGACACGATTCGCGATAAGCACGCGACTACCCCGATTTTGGTCATTTCGCCAGTTTGTTGCCCCGCCCACGAGAACAACCCTGGGCCGTCAGAACTTGGTGCCGACGGAAAGGTGGGTGGGCAAGAGTTCAGCCGTCACACCTGGATCGGCGAGCTGACCCTGTGCAGCATCCGTGAAATTTTGGTCGAACTTGTCCAGGTGCGCGCCAAGACTGACCCAAACATTTACTACTTGGATGGCCTACAGCTGTTCAGCGAGGCAGATGCGCCGAGCATGCCAGACGGCATTCACCCAGACGCAGCTGGTTATCGCGTGATTGCGAAGAATTTTGTGCAGAAGCATCCGCGCGAATGGGCGACCAGAGCGCGCGGTTAGGCACTATTCGCTAAACGTTGAAGCGGAACTCGACGACGTCGCCATCTTTCATGACGTAGTCCTTGCCCTCCATGCGCACCTTGCCGGCAGCCTTGGCGTCGGTCATCGAACCGGTCGCGTCGAGGTCTTCGAACGACACGATTTCGGCCTTGATGAAGCCACGTTCAAAGTCGGTGTGAATAACGCCGGCTGCTGCTGGAGCCTTCCAGCCCTGGCGAATGGTCCAGGCGCGAGCCTCTTTCGGGCCAGCGGTGAGGTAGGTCTGCAGGCCTAGGGTTTTGAATCCGATGCGGGCAAGCTGGTCGAGACCAGACTCGTCTTGACCTAGAGACGCTAGTAACTCGCCGGCCTCTTCGGGGGTCAGGTCAATTAGTTCGCTCTCAACTTTGGCGTCAAGAAAAACTGCCTCGGCTGGTGCAACTAGATCGGCGAGCGCCTTCTTCTTGGCTGGGTCGGTCAAAATCGACTCATCGACATTGAACACATAAAGAGTCGGCTTGGCGGTTAGTAGGCCGAGCTCGCGAATCGGGGTTAGGTCGATCTTGGTGGCCGAAAGCGGAGTGCCGTCGTTGAGCGCAGCGAGCGCCTCGTCGATTACCTCGAGGGCAATCGGTTCGGCTTTCTTACCCTTGATCTCTTTTTCGATGCGAGGGCGAGCCTTTTCGAGGGTCTGCATGTCGGCCAAGATGAGCTCGGTGTTGATGGTCTCGATGTCGCTCTTGGCGTCTACCCGACCATCCACGTGAATAACGTCACCGTCAACGAAGCCACGCACCACCTGCGCGATTGCATCGGCTTCTCGGATGTTCGCCAAGAACTGGTTGCCCAGACCTTCGCCCTCACTCGCGCCGCGAACGATTCCGGCGATGTCGACGAACGAAACCGGGGCAGGCAAAATGCGCTCAGAGCCAAAAATCTCGGCAAGGCGGTTCAAACGGGCATCGGGTAGGTTCACCACACCAACGTTTGGCTCAATGGTTGCGAACGGGTAGTTCGCCGCAAGC
>JBEDEQ010000140.1:0-2614 GCA_041175645.1 Actinomycetota bacterium
GCCGGTAGCTCTGGCAGCATCGGGCACCAGGGCATTCACTAGGGTCGATTTACCCACACCAGAGTGACCAACCATCACGGTGATTTCGCCGTGCAACAGTGCCTCGAGCTCGTCGATGCTTGGTGCATCCGAGCGGTTTTTAACCACTGGGATGCTCAAACCCTCGAAATTCGCCAAGAACTCGGTCGGGTCGGCGAGGTCGCATTTGGTGATGACCAAAATCGGCTTGAGGCCGGCATCGAAGGCGGCGGCAAGGTAGCGGTCAATCAGGCGGGTGCGCGGTTCGGGGTTAGTGATTGCCGTGACGATTGCCATCTGCGTGGCGTTGGCAACGATTACGCGCTCGACCTGGTCGGTGTCGTCGGCGCTGCGGCGCAAAAGCGAGGTGCGTGGTTCGATGCGCACGATGCGAGCCAGAGTGCCCTCGGTTTCTGACGTGTCGCCTGCGAGGGCAACGTGGTCGCCCACTGCTGCACCTTGCTTGCGAAGCTCTTTGGCCAAGGTTGCCGTGATGTCGCGCTGTTCATCAACCAGCAAAACTCGATAGCGCCCTAGGTCCACGCCGGTGACGAAACCGATTGGAGCGTTCTTGTGGTCTGGGCGAATCTTGGTGCGCGGCTTGTTGCCCTTGGGGTTTGGGCGAATGCGCACGTCATCTTCGTCGAGGTCGTGATCGCCCGGGGTCGGCTCGTATAGCCAGCTCAAGCGCTTGCTCCGAGCAGCTGTGACCAAAGTTGTGTGAACTCTGGCATGGTTTTGGCGGTCGTGCCGATGTTTTCAACTCGGATGCCCGGCACGCGTAGCCCCATGATGGCCCCTGCCGTTGCCATACGGTGGTCTTCGTAGCTGAGCCAGTCGCATCCGTGCAGGTCGTTGCTTGGTTCGATTGCCAAACCGTCTTCGGTCTCTCGGCAGTTGCCGCCCGCTCGGTTGATTTCGGTGGTTAGGGCGGCCAGACGATCGGTTTCGTGACCGCGCAGGTGAGCAATGCCGCTGATTCGACTCGGAGTCTCGGCTAGTGCCGCCAGAACAGCAACGACCGGGGCTAGCTCGCCGCCGATCGAAAGGTCAATGTCGATTCCCTTTATGCGACCCTCAGAGCTCAGCGTGAGCCCGCGTTCGTCGCGCACCACGGTGGCACCCATCTGAGTGAGGATGTTCTCGAAGTGATCACCAACCTGAGTGGTCTCGGTTGGCCAGTAAGCGATCGTCACGCTGCCGCCAGCAACCATGGCCGCGGCCAAGAACGGGCCGGCGTTTGAAAGATCGGGTTCGATTACCACTCGGCCGCCAGCGATCGCGCCAGGTTCAACGCGCCAGGTTGCGTCGCCGGTTTGCCGGGCATCCACACCTCGTTTTTGTAGGCAGTCGAGGGTCATCTCAATGTGTGGCATGCTCGGCAAATGTTCGCCTCGGTGAGTAAGCGTTAGGCCATCCTCGAACCTTGCGGCGGCAAGAAGCAGGCCTGAGACAAACTGGCTCGATTCACTCGCGTCAATCTCGAGTTCGCCACCACGGATGCTGCCTCTCGAGCTAACCGTGAACGGAAGCCGTCCAGCCGATGTTGCGGGTTGCTCAACCGAGACGCCGAGTGCGCGCAGCGAGTCAATCGTGGTGGCCATCGGGCGGCGCTTTGCCGCTTCGTCGCCGTCAAACTCAACCGAGCCCGCGTGCAAACCCGCCAGCGGAGGTACGAAGCGCATAACAGTGCCGGCTAGGCCGCAGTCGATAGCAACTGCCTTTGCCGCACGCGAAGATTCGATTGGTGAAACCACCATCGAGTCGATTCGGCGCTCAAACTGAGCGCCCAGCGAAGACAAAGCCGCAATCATCAATTCGCTATCGCGCGAAATCAGCGGCTCAATCAGTTCTGTTGGTGAAGTGGCCAACGCAGCTAAGACAAGTTCGCGGTTGGTCAGTGACTTCGAGCCGGGCAGTTTGATGCTCGCCGCAATTGGAGCGCTCACTGTCGGCGCAGCCCAAGGCTCGGAATAGTTTTCTGAAGTCATTGGTTACAAAAATACCAGCAAGAGAGGCATCCAATGGGGGATGCGAGATGGAGCAACTTGAACGACACTGCGATGATGGCTCGAGCCGAGGCCAAACCCCTAGACTCAAACCTAATGACGCAATCGAACGAACCAATCTCAGCCGAAACTCGAATCAAAGAATTCGAGGAGCAGGCTTTGCCTTACACGCGCCTTCTTTTTGGTGCAGCGCTGACTAAAACAAAGAACTATGCCGACGCTGAAGATCTAGTGCAAGAAACCTTCGCCAAGGCGTTTAGGGCTTGGAGCCAGTTTCAAAAGGGCACTAACTTGCGCGCATGGTTGATGAAGATTCTTGAAAACACCTACATCAACATGTACAACAAGAAATTAAAAGAACGAGGTTCGGGAAGTCTTGACGACCTCGAAGAGTTTCAGATTGGTGCTGCAGAATCGCTAACCGCGAGACCGCAGCGCTCAGCTGAAGTCGAAGCGTTGAACCAGATGGCATCGAAAGATGTTCGTGAAGCGCTTCAGAACTTGAGCGAAGAATTTCGAATGGTCGTTTATTACGCGGTCGTAGAAGGGCTCTCATATGCAGAGATCGCAGATGTCATGGACACACC
>JBEDEQ010000141.1:0-2873 GCA_041175645.1 Actinomycetota bacterium
TTCTTCTGAAGCGTCGCGCAGCATGTAGAACGAGCCGTGCACGGCCTGGTCTGCTGGAATCTCGTAGGTGTCGAGCCAATGTCCGTTGGTGTGACGGAATAGGTCGTCTTGTGGGCGGGTGTTTAGGTCGAAGTTCTCGACGTCTAGGCCTGGCTTCATTGTCATGCGTTTATCCTATTGAAGTTATTCGGTGGCTAATATCGTCAGAGTGGAACTACAAAAAATCATCTTGTACTACGGCTTTGCGCCGGTCGCCGACCCCGAGGCGCTAAAGCTCTGGCAGAAGACACTCTGCGAGTCGCTTGGCCTCAAGGGGCGCATCCTCATTTCTAAGCACGGCATCAACGGCACCCTCGGTGGCGACATGTCGGCACTAAAGAAGTACGTGCGCCAGACCAAGGAATACGCCGGCTTCAAGAAGATCGATTTCAAGTGGTCAGACGGCACCGGCAACGACTTTCCTCGACTTCGCGTGCGCGTGCGCTCTGAGCTGGTGGCGTTCAATGCCCCAGATGAAATCGAAGTGGATGCCCGCGGCGTAGTCGGCGGAGGCAAGCACCTCAAGCCCGCTCAGGTTGACGCACTGGTTGCCGAGCGCGGTGACGAGGTTGTGTTCTTCGACGGTCGCAACGCTTTCGAGGCGAAGATCGGCAAGTTCAAGAACGCCATCATTCCAGACGTGCAAACCTCACACGACTTCATTCGCGACATCGAGAGCGGCAAGTACGACGACATCAAAGACAAGCCGATCGTCACCTATTGCACCGGCGGAATTCGCTGCGAAATTCTGAGCACAATCATGATCAAGCGCGGCTTTAAAGAGGTTTACCAAATCGAAGGTGGCATCGTGCGATACGGCGAATCACAGGGTGACAAGTCGCTTTGGGAAGGTTCGCTCTATGTATTCGACGACCGCCTAAACATCAACTTCACTGAGGATGCTGTGACCATCGGTGAATGCGAAGCATGCAGCGGCCCGACCAGCAGTTTCAGAAACTGCACCAACTTGGGCTGCAAAGACCTGGTGTTGCTCTGCGACCACTGCTTTGAAGACCCTGCCAACGTGCAGTGCAACGAAACCCACACCCGTGGTCGTCGCAAAGAAGCCGTTGGCTAAAGACTCCACCACGTTTAAGCAAAAAGACCCCCGATTGCTCGGGGGTCTTTTCGTTTCAGGAAGGAGGAAACTCAGCGCCTACTAGTTGGTAGGTGCGACCGATGCTGCTGGGTCTGGGGTAACGACCGGAGCTGCAACGGTTAGCGACTTGCTGCTAGAAACTGCAACAAGCTCAACGGTGTAGTTGCCTGGGCGAAGACCAGGAACCGAGACGGTCTGTGGGCCAACGCCGGTAACTGCAACTACGATGGTGTGCGCTGGCTTAGCTGGCTTTACAACTGCGCCGGCAACGGTCGATGGGGCTACCGAAGGTAGCACCTCGGTGACAACAACCTTGTAAGTCTTGCCATCTGCTGGAACATAGACGTCTACGTTCTGAGCAACAGGTGCAACCTTGTCACCCTTTGAGTCCTTGGCCTCTTGGCCCTTACCCTTGTTTCCGTGACCCTTGCCCTTGATCTCTTTGCCCTTGCCCTTGTGAGCGGCTTCTGCCTTTACGGTGCTGGTCGAAGAGGTGCTGGTTGAAGTGCTCGAGGTGGCTGCAAACGATGGAGTCGCGAAGACGAGCCCAATGAGGGTTGCTGCCGATGCGGCAACTACTGCACCGCGCTTGATCTGGTTCTTGTCCATTTGGTGAATCCTTTCGTAGGGGGACAACAACGAACCTAGTTTTCGGCGACGGTGCATCCTGTGAAATTCAGCAGGCTGGGGTCAACTGCTCAGGGCACGCTCAGAAAGGGTTGTTATTCGTGTGAAACGCCTAAGAGCGTGATGTGAGACGGTCAAGAATGAGACGGCAGTTGAGGCGTATTCTGTGCGCGAGGCGGGACTTGAACCCGCACGCCCGTGAAGGCACTGACACCTGAAGCCAGCGCGTCTGCCATTTCGCCACTCGCGCGCACCTCGGTTATTCGAGGCGACGAAACGAGATTATCAGAGCAAGTGCCGCAAGTTAGAGCCGCTGGCATGCACCTCGAGCATCCCTACCGTTTCAAGGGGTGGCGGTTAAACTGAAAGCCCTGCGAGTGAGGACAATCTTGGGCTTTCTAGACGGCTTCGAAAAAGGTTTGGAGCGCATCGTTACCGGTGCGTTCAGCAAAACCTTTAAGAGCGAGCTGCAGCCTATCGAGATCAGTTCGGCGATCAAGGGCGAAATGGATGCCAAAGCGAGCATCGTGGCCCGCGACCGCATTCTGGCCCCAAACACTTTTACCGTCTATCTATCGAGTGCCGATTTCAAGCGGATGCAGGAGCTGGGTGAAGCGCTGCTCATCGAGTTGAACGACCAGGCCACCCGCCACGCTACCCGCCAGAAGTTTCAGTTTGGTGCCGCCTTGATGATCAACATCGTCGAAGACGGTTCGCTGAACATGGGGCAGGTGCGCATCACCTCGGCGACCGCCAAGGTTGAAGTCGAATGGACCCCGACCCTCGAGGTGGCCGGTCAGCGCTACGTGATTTCGGCGTCTCGAACCGTGGCCGGTCAGCGCTACGTGATTTCGGCGTCTCGAACCGTGGTTGGCCGCGACGCCAGCGCTGACATTCAAGTGGCAGACAACGGGCTGAGCCGCAAGCATTTTGAAATTCTCTGGGATGGTGCGAAGGCCGGCGTTCGCGACCTGCAATCGACCAACGGCACCAAAGTAAACGGTCGCCCGGTCACCGAGGTTGGCATCGCCACCGACACCGTCATCGAAGCCGGCAAGAGCACTTTTGTGTTTCGCGTCATCGCAAAGTCGGTGAGCAATGAGTGAGT
>JBEDEQ010000142.1:0-3017 GCA_041175645.1 Actinomycetota bacterium
CCATCTGCTCTCCTTTGCAAGCAATCACACTACCCGAAACGAGCCACCTGGCTTGATGTCGCTCTAACATAAAGGAGTGAACAGCGACCGAAACAGCCCCAAGGCGAGAGACCGCCACGGTCGCGACCGCTACCGGGCACCTTTGGTTGGCGAGAGAGTCGCTCGCAACAGCGGCTTCACCGAGTTTGAGCAAGTGGTGGCTGTCACCTGCGATTGGCTTCGGGCGCAGCATCCGGTTGAATTGGCCAAGCTCAACTGGCGAGTGGCCGATGCGCCAACCCTCGACGATTCAGACATCGAAGTGCCTCGATTTAGCGCCGATGAGGCGACCCAGACCATCACTATTTATCGAGTGCCGGTGATTCGCCTAACGCATAATCGTCGCACCGATTACCTAGACGAGCGCCACCACATTGAACAGTTTGTGTTCATGGCGGCAGCCAAGCTTTTGGGGCGAGAGCCTTGGGACAACGACCACGACCATTAGTTGATCAACCCTGATAAGGCTGTTGGCTTAGCGAATCACCACGGATATTAGGCCGCCTAGATTTCGATACTCCACTCAACATCGACGATCAAGGTTGCTGCTAGGCCCGCTTCAGAAGCCGTCATGTTCACCGAGCCGCCGGTAACCAGAAGGCTGACCAGTGCTCCAGGAGCGAGCTTTAGGTTCGCCGCTAGCCCTCCGCCATTGATCGAGTATTCGACCGTCTTGTCGCTTGGGTTAGCGATTGCCAACTTCGAGATGCCGGCGGCGGGAACGTTGATTGAGCGAGAACCGGCCTCGGCCGAAACCGATGGCAGCCAAACAAAATCGGTAACCACATTGGCGGTCTTATTAGTTCGGTTGAGCTTGGCTGCTGCCAAAATCTTGGCCGATGATTCGATAAAAATTGCGTAGTCGCCATCGGCGAGGCCATTAATTTCGAGGTCGATGGTCGATCGAGGTGCGACCGTCGCCTGCAAGACGGTGCCGAAGGTCTTTGAGTCAGACCCGGTCACCTGCGCGGTTATCTCTGCAGGTTTGTCGCCAGGGTTGGTGAGTCGAAGCACGTTGGTCAGGTCGGCAAAGTCGGGGTTGGCCTTTTTGAGTGCAGAGGCATCTTTTGCACCACGAACCAAGAAACCGGGAATGACCAGGTTCTTCGAGGCATCGGCAACAGGAGCGATGAAATCTACGCCGGCGGCACTGGTGCCGCGAACCGCTTTTTGCTGCAGCCAACCCGCAAGCGCGCCCCCCGTTGATTGCACGTGCACCGCGAAGGTGCTGAGTTTCGGCGCGAGTGCGCTAATCGGAATGATCACGGTGTCTTCGTGAGGAACGCTGATTGCAGTGAGGCCAGAAATCTTGAGCTCACCCTCGGTTGATAGCAACTGCAGATTCACAGTTGCATCAACCTTGCTCGGGTTGGTTAGAAGCAATAGTGACTCACGGCCGGTCGTGGTGTCGCCACCAACAAGCCAAAAATCACTCGATGGCTTTTGACAGGCAGCCCCAACCAGACCCTTGATTCGAGCGTTGTTGACCTGCTGCAGTTGGCTCGCAGTAGCCATGGCCGACCCCTGCTCTGAATCGCCTGACTCATCTGCCGCCACAAAAACGTATGGCTTCGACGTATCAAACCCGATAGTCGGGCCGCTCAAAGTCTCAGATTCTGAGCCGACCTGGCGACCAGTAATCGAATTGCCTGTAGAGCCGAACCGGCCCTGCACCTTGGCAAGCCCAATTCGGTCTAGAACTCCAAGCTCGGTACCAGAAGCGCCACCGGTACGAACAACTGGGCCAGGGCACACCAGCGAAAGGTCTCGCGGTTTGACATCAATCTGGTTAGAGTCGACCAACCCGCCCACATAGAGCTTTGGCAGAGTAAAGGTCGATGCCCAAACACCGCCGGCCAGCAAGTTAAGCACGCCGAGCAGAGCGAGGATGCGGCGAATCATGCGTTATCTCCATCGTTCTCGATGAAAATTTCTGCGCTCTTCGATTTGCGTGATCTTGAGCCGTTGGTTGGCACAGCCAGCAAGATGAAGCCAACCAAAATCGATAGCTGCACCAGCTTGGTGATTGACCAAGGCGACTTGTCTTCGGCGACCGCTTCATCTACCGCTGAGGTCACGCGCCAGAGACGACCGAATTCGGTGCTGCCAGCCGAGCTCAACTCGGTGAGCGAACCGAGCGAGTTGATTAGATCGGCCGCACTCTCAGATTCTGCGCTTGGAACCAAGATGTAGGCAATGTGTGAAGCATTCAAGCTATCGGCAAGCTTGTCGTCATTAGCCGAAACCAAAGCAGCCACCAACCCGGCCAACGATTTGTAGGCAGAATCTGAGCGGTTGAGTTCGGCGAGAGAGTATCGATAGGCGATGCTGTTGTCTTCGAGTTGCAGACCACTCACCGGCAGAATCTTTGCCGAGTACTCGCCGCTACGGGCGTCGAGCAACAAGACCTTGACGTTCTTGCCGATTTGGGCATCGGCCTCTAGCAACCATGGCACCACTCGGTCATCGGCAAAGTTGTAGTTTCGGGTTGCGGTAGCCGCCGAGAGTGCCATCGGAGCCACGGCTGCGAGCATCACGGTCAAGCCAATGAACATTCGTAGGTTCGGCTTTGCATATTCAGCCGCAATCGCTACCAAGCCGAGCAGAACAAGCCCGAGCGCGATCAGCAACGTAGCAGAAGAACCGGCGACCCATTCGAGTTCGCCCAGGCCGCCTGGGTTTGCGAACAGAGTTTGCGAGTGAACAACTGCGATGGCAACGACCAAGAACGCGAAGGCCCACATGACGGTTGCCAAAACCCAGCGCTTGGTGAGTAATGCAAATAGAGCAACCAGCGCTATGACCGCGTAGCCGTATTGCATGAAATCAAGCGGATGCTGAGGCAGCAGCATGCTGCTTGGGTCAGTTACCGCCCCAGTGGTTGGCACCCCCGGTTCGGTTAGAAGTGCGAGCGGGTTTGCGGTCGTGAGCATCAGGTTGACGGCCAAAGGAGTGTAGAGCGCAGAGAAGGGCAATCC
>JBEDEQ010000143.1:0-2551 GCA_041175645.1 Actinomycetota bacterium
GCCGGCCTCGTGACCGTGCGGGGTTAGTGCGAGAGTTTGAATCAACGGGATGGTCGCACCGAACGCCAAGATGAGCACGGCAAACGCTACCTCGGCCAGTGCAAACGGGGCGTTAGCCAAACCGAGCAACGTGAGCGCGAGGCCCGCGGCGACGGCCGTGGCAACAACTGCGACGAGCATCCACTGAGCTTTGAATTTGACGCCCAGGCGCGCGCCAATCTGCACGCCGATCACCGACATCACCGAGTTGAACGAGAACCAGAAGCCGAACTCGCCGACGCTGAGGCCATAGCCACCCTCGCGAAACAGGAACGGCACGATGTTCAGGTAGGCAAACAGCGAAACGGTTTGCACAACCGAAAGAATCAGCAGACCAATGTAGATACGGTCGCGAAGCACGGCGGCAAAGCGCTTGGCCATGCCTGAGAACGGCGAATCTTTGCGGTCATCGATGTGCAGGGTTTCTTTGAGAAACAAAATAGCGAGGATGGCGACGACCGAGCCGAAGCCGGCGAAGATGCCGAACACCTCGCGCCAAAGCACAACCTCGCTGAGCCAAGCACCGATGATTGGCCCGAGAATCGGCGAAAGCCCTTGAACCAAAAACACTCGAGAGAGCATTTTCATCATTGGCTTGCCGGCGTAGAGATCGCGAACAACGGCGTTAGCCAGAACACCCGCTGCCGAAGCGCCGATTGCCATCAGGGTGCGCAGCGCGATGAAGGTTTCGATGTTGGTTGCCCAGAGCATCGCGAAAGCCGAGACTGCATAAAGCGAAACGGCAAAGATCATTGGGCGACGGCGACCGATTGAGTCGCTAAGTGTGCCGGCAAAAATCTGGCCGAAAGCGAAGCCGAGAGTGACGCCGGTCATGCTGAATTGAATCAGAGCGGTGGTTACGTTGAAGTCTGTTTCGATGGCTGGATATGAGGCCAAGTAGGGGTCGATGGTGAACGGTTGAAGGCACATCGACAGCCCGAGCATCAAGATAAAAATCAAGCGCTGCTGTTTGGTTATTGAACTCACTAAGCGAGTCTAACGGCAGGCGCAAAATCGACTCGGGCGACTAGCCGAAGGTGGTCGAGTTAGTGCCTTTAAGATTGGATGCATGTCTGAATTCACCTTTCTCACCGGCTCAGAAGACTGGTGGCGTCAAGCCGTCGTCTACCAGATCTACCCTCGTTCGTTTGCCGACGCCAACGGCGACGGAATCGGTGACCTAAAGGGAATCATCAGCCGCGTGCCATACCTAAAGGCGCTTGGTATCGACGCCGTGTGGTTGAGCCCGCACTATCCATCGGCGTTGGCCGACGGCGGCTATGACGTTGACGACTACCGCAACGTTGACCCGCGACTAGGAACCTTGGCAGAGTTCGACGAGATGATCGACGCGCTGCACAAGGTGGGCATCCGAGTGATTGTCGACATCGTGCCAAACCACTCGGGCTCTGGGCACGTTTGGTTTCAAGAGGCGCTGCGCTCGCCAAAAGGTTCGCCTGCGCGCGACCGCTACATTTTTAGAGACGGCAAGGGCGAGAACGGCGACATTCGCCCGAGCGAGTTGGTGAGCCACTTCGGCCCGACCGCCTGGACTCGCATCACCGAACCAGATGGCACCCCTGGCCAGTGGTACATGCACCTGTTTGCTCCAGAACAGCCAGATTTCAACTGGGACAACCCCGAGGTGCGCGAAGACTTTTTGAAGACGCTTCGTTTTTGGAGCGACCGCGGCGTTGACGGTTACCGCGTCGACGTTGCTCACGCGCTGGTCAAGAACCTCGCCAACGGCCACCTGCCCGAGCGTGCAGGCTATGACCTTTCGCTGGTAAAGCACGACGGCACCGACGACCTCTTCGACCGCGACGAGGTGCACGAAATCTATAAGTCGTGGCGCAAGGTGTTCAACGAATACAACCCACCGCGCATGGCCGTTGCCGAAGCATGGGTTCACGCCGAACGCCGCCCGCCATATGCGAGCACCGAAGAGCTTGGCCAGTCGTTCAACTTCGACATGCTTGGCGCTGGCTGGAACCCTGCCCGCATCAAGCAAATCGCCGATTACAACCTGGGCGAGGCTGCCAAGCAGGGCACCAGCACCACGTGGGTGCTCAGCAACCACGACGTGATTCGCCACGCCACCCGTTTTGGCCTGCCGAACGACCTCGACTTATTCCGCTGGTACGCGCCAAACCGCTTCAATGCAAAAGTGGATGTCGCAACCGGACTCTCGCGAGCCACCGCGATGACCGCGCTACTGTTGGCGCTACCGGGTTCGACCTATTTCTACCAGGGCGAAGAACTTGGGCTTCAGGAACACCTGACCATTCCCGCTGAGCAGATGCAAGACCCGCAGTTTTTCAGAAACCCAGAAGTTGGTTTTAGTCGTGACGGATGTCGCGTGCCGCTACCTTGGGCGCGATCTGGAGCGTCACTCGGCTTTGGCCCGGGCGGTTCGCACCTGCCACAGCCGGCTTGGTATGTTGACTACTCGGTTGAGGCGCAGGAGTCGAAAGCCGGCTCAACCCTCGAGCTGTATCGCAAACTAACCAAG
>JBEDEQ010000144.1:0-2539 GCA_041175645.1 Actinomycetota bacterium
TCGGGGTGTGCAAGCCAGCTTCGAGATGATCGAGCAGGCGGGCATCCGCGCTATTGCACACAAGGCCGCCGTTGGCACCGACATGATGGTTGCGCTGTTTGACGCGTGGCTTGCACCACTCGGCTTCACCCTGCTTACGCCGCGTGAATCGAGTAAGCGCGGCGGTCACATCACCGTCGGCCACCCAGACGCCAAGGCAATCGCGGCAGGGACGCGCAAGTTGGCTAACGTGATTCCCGACTATCGCACTCCGAACTCCATTCGCCTGGCCATCGCCCCGCTGCCAACCTCGTTTGTCGAGGTTTTCGACGGCATGGCTCGCATGCGCGACCTCGTGGCAAGCGGCGACTACCTGAACATCGAAGACAACGGAAGCAGAGTCACATGAGCGGCAACGAAAACGGCCCGGCCAATCACGAAAAAGCGCTCACCTACATTTCGTATTTGAAAGTGGATGAACTGCTCGAGTTGCAGCAACCGGTGTCTGACGGCCCCGAGCACGACGAGATGCTCTTTATTGTGATTCACCAAACCTACGAATTGTGGTTCAAGCAGCTGCTGCACGAGGCCGCAGCACTGCAGTCGGCACTCAGCGCTGGTGACACACACCGCTCGCTCGGTTTGCTCGGTCGCATGCGCACCATCATGAAAACCTGTGTGGCCCAGATCGACATTCTCGAAACCATGACCCCGCTGCAGTTCAACTCGTTCAGGGGTTTCTTACAGTCATCCAGCGGTTTTCAGTCGGCCCAGTTTCGCGAGTTCGAGGCCGTTCTCGGTCGCCGTGACAAGGCTGGCGATGGCGCCCCGGCCGGCAGTGGCATGGGCATGGCCGAGCACCTGATCTATGGTTCGCCGGCTCGCTCTCGAGTTGAGGCCGCCATGAACCGCCCTTCGCTGTGGGACAGCACTCTCGCCTACCTAGCCACTCGCACCGACAAGCTGCCCGCATCCGCTTTGAACAGGGATGTCACGACTGCCTGGTCGCCGAACGAAGAAGTTCAGGCGGTGCTGCTCGACATTCATCGAACCGACGCCGACGCGGCGGCAGTTTGCGAACGCCTGGTTGATCTCGACGAAGGTTTGCAAGAGTGGCGTTACCGTCACGTGAAGATGGTTGAGCGCACCATTGGTCGCAAGGTTGGAACCGGCGGCTCGGCCGGAGTCGACTACCTAGCATCGACCCTGTTCAGGTCGGTGTTCCCCGACCTTTGGGCTATCCGCTCGAAGTTCTAGAGCCGCCAGGCGGGTAACTTCCACTTGAAGTAGATGGTGGCGAAGCGCACGAGAATGATGGTGGTCGCGGTGATGGCGATGGCTGCCACGGCGTCTAGGCCGAGCGCTTGCAAGCCCCACAGCATCCACGCCCCAGCGAACGCGAGCACCGCATAGGGCTGGTGGTCGTTGACCGCGCGAGGGATCTCGTTGACCAGCACGTCGCGCAAGATGCCGCCGAACACGGTGGTGACCACGGCCATAACGGCTGCGATGAACGGACTGGCACCGGCATCCAAGGCCAATTGGGCACCGGATGTCGCGAACAAACCTAAACCGACGGCGTCTGGCCACTCCATGGCTCGCGAGGTGAACTCGATGTGACGGGCGCGAAAGAATAGTGGGGCCAGCACGGCGAATGCGATGACGAGCCAGAGTAACGCTTGGTTTTCGACCCAGAAGAATGGGCGACGGTCGAGCAAAAGGTCGCGCAGGGTTCCACCACCGAAAGCGGCGATGAACGCGATGAGCACGACGCCAAAAATGTCGAACTTTTTGCGAGCGGCTTCGATAAGGCCAGATGCGGCGAAGGCGAGCACCCCGATGACTTCGAACACGCGAAGTGCCGATGCCACCAACTCACCCTGCGCGATCGGATTCATCTCGGTTAGCCTCTCGAAGCCGTGTCGACTACGTTCTTCACCAACATGGCGCGGGTCATCGGGCCAACGCCACCTGGGTTTGGCGAGAAGTAGCCGGCGATTTCGGCAACGGCCGGGTCAACATCGCCAACCAGCTTCGCGCCCTCGGCAGACTCAACTCGAGTGACACCAACGTCAAGAACGGCCGCTCCAGGCTTGATCCACTCGGGGCGAACAAAGTGCGGCACACCAACTGCGGCAACCACGATGTCGGCGCGACGCACAGCAGCCTCAATGTCGAGCGATGCCGAGTGCAAAAGTGTGACGGTAGCGTCGATCCCCTTGCGGGTCATCAGTAACCCGAGTGGGCGACCAACGGTAACGCCACGACCGATAACGGCAACCTCGGCACCGCGAGTCGGCACGTCATAGCGACGCAGCAGTTCGACGATTCCGGCCGGGGTGCAAGGCAGCGGTGAAGTGAGTTCGCCCGAAACCCCGAGCACAAGACGGCCGAGATTGGTTGGGTGCAGGCCGTCGGCGTCTTTGGCCGGGTCGACCAGCTCGAGCATTTCGTTGGTGTCGATGCCAAACGGCAACGGTAGCTGCACGATGAAGCCGGTTACGTCGCTGGCCGCGTTCAGATCACGGATGGCCGCCCGAACATCAGCGGCAGACGCCGA
>JBEDEQ010000145.1:0-2527 GCA_041175645.1 Actinomycetota bacterium
GCCTATGCAGCCAAGACCTACACCGTTTGCAAAACCTCAGCCGTCAAGGTCGGTTCGGGCAAGGTATTCACTCCAGCCGGTTCAAACCGCGCGGTTCTAGTCACCCAGCCTCGCAAGGGAGTTTGGCGCGCATTCGATGCCCGTTGCACCCACGAAAAGGTTCCGGTGGCAGGTGCCGCCAACAACGTGGTCGTGTGCAACATGCACGGCGCTAAGTTCAACGCAGACACCGGCGCTGCAACCGCAGGCCCTGCCCGTCGCTCGCTAACCAAGTTCAAGGTTGCCGTCAGCGGCACCAGCGTGAAGGTTACCTTCTAGTCGCTCTTGCGATAAAACAGGCTTCTTTGCGGCACGGTAAACCCGAGCTCGACAGGCTTGTGATTGATGTCGAGCCAAGTGCCCGAGACATCCGTGTTCAAAAGCTCGTCTCGATAACCCGTGTTGACCAAAACGCGGATGCTCTGCCCAGACGCCGCACGCTCGAAAATAATTGCGTGGTTCTTTAGTTCAATAACCTCGATGCCGCCGTGGCTCAGCGCTTTCGAGGTGCCGCGCAGGTGCATCCACGGGGTTGAGAATTCGAGAGCACTGCGTTGATCGGCCGAGAGTTCGGTCGGGTAGGTGGCGCGGCAGCCGGGGTCGTTGACGCCTTCGAGGGCGAGCTCGGTTCCCGAGTAGACCACCGGAACGCCTGGGATGAGCATGTGCAGAGCGAAGCCGAGCATCCAGCTGTCGCGGCGGCCTTCGACGAGGGTCGCAAAGCGCGCGGTGTCGTGGCTGTCGATGAAGTTTGGCAGCACGCTGAAGTCGCCCCAGGTTTTGCCCCAGCGCATGATGTCGAGAATGAAGTCTTCGGCGTCGGCGGCGTGCTTGTGAACGTAGTCGAGAATGCGATAGCCCGAGCGGTAGTTCTGCACGGCTTCGAAGCCATCGGCAAAAGACCACTCGTTCCAGGCCTCGGCGATAAAGTAGCGAGCCGAGTCTAGGTCTCGAACGCGCTCACGCAGAGCTGCCATGAAGCCGGGCTCGAACTTGTATGGCACGTCGAAGCGCCAGCCTGCGATTCCGAAATCGTGCCAGTGACGCAGCACGCGTTCGACGAAATCGAGCATGGCTGGCTCGGCGGTGTTGAACTTCGGCATGAAGTCGGTGCCACCGAACGTTTGGTACGAGCCATCGGGGTAGAGGTGAAAGAGCTTGGCGAGTTCGGCGTCGCCGGCCTTGGCGGCCAAGAACTCTGGCATGGTTTTGCCGCAGTGGTTGAACACGCCGTCGAGCAGCACGCCGATACCTCGGGCACGAGCATCCGCGGTTAGAGCCTTTAGGTCTTCGGCGCTACCCAGTAGCGGGTCGATTTCGAAGTAACTCTCGGTGTCGTAGCGGTGATTGCTCGGGGCGCGAAAGATTGGGTTGAAATAGATGTTGGCAGCACCGAGGGTGCTGAGGTAGTCAAGCTTCGATGCGACTCCGCGCAGGTTGCCGCCGAAGAAGTTTTGCGGGGTTGGTTCGGTTGCCCACGGCACCAGCGGGCGATCAGCTGGCACGCTCTCGTCGCGGGCGAATCGGTCAGGAAAAATCTGGTAGATCGGGCCTTTTCGCACGAAGTCGAGGTGATCTGAACCGCGTTGTTCTAGCTTCATAGGGCAAGCCTAGACTTAAAGGCATGACCACTCTCAAAGTTGCCACCATCAACGTCAATGGCGTTCGCGCCGCCTTTCGAAAAGGAATGGCCGACTGGGTGGTAGCCGAGCGACCAGACATCATCGCCCTTCAAGAGGTGCGCGCCGACACCACCGACCTGCTCGAGCTTTTCGCCGGCACCGAAGATGCACTCGGCCACAGCTGGCACGTTCTGCACGATGCCGCGAGCGCCAAGGGTCGCGCCGGTGTTGCCGTGTTGAGCCGCTTTGCACCGACCGCCCACCGCACCGAGCTCGGCCCAGAAGAGTTCGACAGCGCCGGCCGCTGGCTCGAGGTTGACTTCGACGTGAACGGCAAAACCTTCACCGTGATCAGCACCTATGTGCACTCGGGTGAGGTTGACACCCCGAAGCAGGTCGAGAAGTACAAGTTTCTAGACGCCATGACCGCCCGAATGGATGTCTTGCGAGCAGACGGCGCATTTGTTGTAGTTCTTGGCGACCTCAACGTCGGCCACACCGAGCTCGACATCAAGAACTGGAAGGGCAACCTCAAGAACGCCGGATTCTTGCCAGAAGAGCGTGCCTATTTCGACACCATGATGCACAAACAGGGCTGGGTCGATGTGGGTCGCGCCGCGCATCCCGATGTTGCCGGCCCTTACACCTGGTGGTCGTTCCGCGGTCAGGCTTTCGACACGGATGCTGGCTGGCGCATCGACTACCACCTAGCCACCCCGGCTCTTGCCGAGAAGGCCGCGAACTACAAGGTTCACCGTGCGGCGAGTTATGACACTCGCTGGACCGACCACTCCCCTGTGGTTGTGGACTACACGCTCTAAACTTGTCGCTATGACCAAGCCAAACCTGCTCAGCGGAATGCAGCC
>JBEDEQ010000146.1:0-3541 GCA_041175645.1 Actinomycetota bacterium
TACCGCCGTTCGTAATCACCTTGAGCGCTCGGTGCTGGCTAAAGAAAACCTGTCTTGGACTGCTTTTGTTGTTCTATGGGTTACCTGGATCTGGGAGCCAATTGAAACTCGCCAGATTGCTGCCGAAGGCGGTTTCTCTAAAGCCACTTTGACCGGCGTTCTAGGCACCCTCGAGGGTCGCGGCCTGCTCACCCGCGAGAAAAGTAAAGATGACGGCCGCCTCGTGATTGTCAAGATGACTCCGGCCGGTCGCAAACTGATGGATCGACTTTTTCCTGCGTTCAACACCGAAGAAAAATTCGTGGTTGAAACTCTCGGCGAATCGGCTGAGCGTCAAACGGCAGACCACCTGCGCGAGATTACTCGCCACCTAGAGAGCTAAATCGCTCTAGAGCTAGATAAGTGGCGCGTTTTGCGCCTGCTCAACAAACTTCGCAAACAACCCAGCCTGCTGCGCATTGTCGGCGGCGTTGTCTTCTGGGTGCCATTGCACCGCATAGGCCCAAGCGCCGTTGTCGATGGCCAAGGCCTCGACGTGCCCCTCATCAGCACGAGCAATAACGCGAAGACCTTCACCCAGCCTGTCGATGGCCTGGTGGTGGTAGCACGAAGATTCGAGAACACCTGTGCCAACGCCAAGGCGATCGCGGTCAGCATCCAAGTTCAAATTGTGGACAACGTGACGGTGGTCATTTTGCATGTGCTGAACGAGCGTGCCACCGAAGGCAACGTTCACTAGCTGAAACCCGCGGCAGATGGCTAGAAACGGAACCTTATTTTCGATAGCCCACTTGGTGAGGCTGAGGTCGGCCGAATCTTGCAACTCATCGATGCCATAAAGTTCGTCGCTATCGGGGGCCTGCCCGTATAGCTCGGGGTTCAGATCGCCGCCACCCGGCATCAGCACGGCCGAAAAGCCGCGAAGGCGAGTCGCCCAGTCGGTATCGGATGTTGGCAGCAGAGTAATGGGTTCTCCCCCGGCATTCCAGACCGATTCAACTAGGGCACGAGCGCTCACAACCGCTCTCGAACGAGTAGCGGTAGACCCGTCGGCAAAGCGGCCGAGGATGGCGATTCTTGGTCTATTCAAGGCAGTCACCGCTAACTCCAAATCGTTATAAAAATTCACTCGCCAGACTATAGGAATCTGGTGTTCTAAAAGACTATAGGAATCTGGTGTTCTAAAGAGAAGTATGCCCTAGTCTAAATCATTAGCATCCGAACGAAATTGAAGTTACGCTTGATTTCAAGACGAACAAACGAGGGAGTTTCTCAGTGACCTTTATTGAGGTGGCCGGGGCCAAGGTAGACACACGCCACTACATTGGTGGTGCTCGCGTTGCCAGCGCAGAAACATTCACCAACACGTCCCCCGTTGACGGAAGCTTCTTGGGCGAAATCGCTCGCGGTGGCCAGACCGAAATCGATCTAGCCGTAGCCGCCGCCAACAAGGCTTTCAAGGGATGGGCGGCACTAGGGCCTGTCGGTCGCGGCGAGCTTTTGATGAAACTAGCCGAACTGGTCGAAGAAAACATTGAGACCCTCGCCCAGCTTGAAACCATGGACAACGGCTCACTGCTTCGCTCACACCGCCGCGGAGTTATGCCACGAGTCGCCATGAACATTCGCTTCTTCGCCGACTGGGCGATTAACCACCTAGCGCATGAGAAGTTTGAAACTCGCGGTCACACTAACAACATTTCTTGGGACCCATCAGGCGTTTGCGCGCTGATCACCCCATGGAACGCTCCATTGATGCTCGCCACCTGGAAAATCGGCCCGGCGCTTGCCGCTGGCGACACCGTTGTTCTGAAGCCAGCCGAGTGGACACCACTGAGCGCATCGTTCTTCGCCGACCTGACCAAACAGGCGGGCATCCCAGATGGCGTGTTCAACGTTGTGCAGGGTTACGGCCGCGAAGCCGGCGCTGCGCTGGTTGCCCACACCGATATCGCACGCATTTCGTTCACCGGTTCGGTGCCAACCGCCAAGGTGATCGCCAAGGCGGCAGCCGACAACCTCACCCCGCTTTCGTTCGAACTCGGCGGCAAGAGCCCACTGTTGGTCTTCGAGGATGCTGACCTAGACCTTGCGGCCGAACTGGCCGTCGAGCAGTACGACAACGCCGGCCAGGTTTGCCTAAGCGGAACTCGCATTTTGGTTCACGAGTCCGTCGCCGACGCGTTCGCCGAGAAGTTCCGCGAGCGCGCATCCAAAATCAAGCAGGGTGACCCGCGTGACGAGACCACCGACATCGGCCCACAGATTCACCAGGTACACTTCGACCGCATCAAGGGCTTCGTCGACCGCGCAAAGGCCGAGGGCCAGAAGATCGTGATGGGCGGCGAGCCAAACGACGAGCTGGGTGGCCTGTTCTTCAGACCTACCCTGATTCAGCCGAGTGCCGGTGCCGAAATCGTGACCCAAGAAGTCTTCGGCCCCGTGCTCTGCATGCAGACCTTTGCTTCAGATGAACAAGCGCTCGAGATGGCGAACGGCACGGAATTCGGTTTGGCCGCTGTGGTTGTGTCGGGCATCCGTGAACATGCCGAAAAGATCACCAAAGAGCTAGTTGCCGGAACCATTTGGGTGAACTGCTTCTTTGTTCGCGACCTGCGGGCACCATTTGGTGGCTCACGCAAGTCGGGTATCGGTCGCGAGGGCGGCAACTGGTCATTCGATTTTTATGCAGACGTAAAGAACACCGTGGTTTCACCAAATGGATGGAAGGAATAGCGATGGGTGAAGTAGTAGGCGCTGCAATTCTGGCGCACGTGCCAACGATTATGCTGCCCGAGGCAGTGCGATATGACCTCAACAATGGCAAAGAGATCAGCCTTGTGCCAGGCCTCAAGCGCCTGCGCAAAGAGATTTTCGAAACCCTCGATTACGACACCGTCGTAGTGCTCGACAGCCACTGGGCTACCACCGTTGAATTTGTTGTGACCTCACACGCCGAGCGTTCGGGTCTGTTCACCAGTGAAGAGCTACCTCGTGGCATGAGTCAGATTCCTTACGCATTCAAAGGCAATCCAGAGCTGGCCAACAGCCTCAGCAAATACGACGAGAAGAATGGCACCTGGATTACCCCGATCAGCGACCCACACCTGCCGATTTTCTATGCAACTGTGAACCTCTGGCACTACCTAGGTCGCGGCCTTGACGATAAGAAATGGGTTTCACTTTCGGTTTGCCAGACCGCTACCGCAGAAGACTTCAAGCGTGCCGGTCGCGCCCTCGGCGAAGCCATTCGCGACAGCGACAGCAAAGTGTTGCTACTCGGATCGGGTGCGCTATCGCACACCTTCCACAAGCTGCGCGACCTTCGCAAGCACGAGGCCAGTGACCCGATTCACATCTTCACGCCAGAGGCATACGAGTATGACAAGAAGGTCATCGAGTGGTTCGAGCAAGGCGACCACAAGGCCGTGCTCGACGACTTCGACAATTTCAAGAAGTACAAGCCAGAAGCTGGTTTCTACCACTACCTAGCCATGGCTGGAGCGCTTGGCGAAGAAGAAAACAAGTCGGTAGGCCGCCT
>JBEDEQ010000147.1:0-3336 GCA_041175645.1 Actinomycetota bacterium
GGTGACCGCGCGTCATCTAGTGGATGCCGGTGGCAAGCGCATCCGCCCGGTTCTTGTTCTTCTCACCTCACAACTTGGCGACTACAACAACGCATCGGTGATCGACGCCGCCGTGGTCGTCGAACTAACCCACCTGGCCACGCTCTATCACGATGACGTGATGGACGAAGCGCCTACCCGCCGCGGTGTTCCAACGGCTCACAACATTTGGGGCAACTCGGTTGCGATTCTCACCGGTGACCTTTTGTTTGCGCGAGCATCGCAGATTGTTTCTCGACTTGGCGAAAAGGCACTCACCCTGCAAGCCGACACCTTCGAGCGCCTGTGCCTCGGTCAGTTGCACGAAACCGTTGGCCCTCAGCCTGGTGAAGACGCGGTTGACCACTACATTCGCGTGCTTGCCGACAAGACCGGTTCGCTGATTGCCGCTTCGGCTCAGCTCGGTGCCATGTTTGCCGACGCTCCAGACGAATACCTCGAGCCGCTCACCAGCTATGGCGAAAAGGTTGGTGTTGCGTTTCAGCTCATCGACGACGTGATCGACATTGCCGAAGCTGGCGCATCGGGCAAGACACCTGGCACCGATCTTCGTGCCGGCGTTCCAACGCTTCCGATGTTGCTGCTTCGCGCACAGGCGAAGACCGACTCTGCAGCCGCAGAACTCGTCGAGTTCATCGACTCGGGCCTCGAAGACGATGCCAAACTTGCCGAAGCGGTCAAGCGTCTGCGCGAACACGAGGTTGCCGAGCAGGCCTACCAACAAGCCAAGCGCTGGGCCGACGAAGCAGTCGCCGCCCTAGCCCCACTGCCAGAAAGCAACGTGAAGTCTGCGCTCAAGAACTTTGCCGAAGCAGTTGTCGATCGCGACAACTAACCACAACCCAAAAACTAACCAGCCAACGAAACATCAGAAGGAACCAATGACCAAGCTGCGACTTGCCATCGTGGGAGCCGGCCCGGCCGGTATCTATGCCGCCGACCTGCTGCTCATCAAATCTGAGCTTCGCGACTTCGAGGTTTCGATTGACCTCTTCGACCTACTGCCTGCGCCATACGGTTTGGTTCGCTACGGCGTCGCCCCCGACCATCCGCGCATTAAGGGCATCATTAGAGCGCTATACGAGGTTCTCGACCGCGGAGACATTCGCTTCTTCGGCAACGTCAAGTACGGCACCGACATCACCCTCGAAGATCTCAAGAAGCACTACAACGCGGTGATTTTCTCGACCGGCGCTATCAAAGACGCCGACCTGAACATTCCTGGCATCGACCTAGACGGTTCTTATGGTGCGGCCGATTTTGTGAACTGGTACGACGCCCACCCAGACGTGCCGCGCACTTGGCCGTTGAACGCCCGCGAAATCGCCGTTATCGGTAACGGAAACGTGGCGCTCGACGTCGCGCGCGTGCTGGTGAAGCACCCGCAAGACATGCTTTCGACCGACATCCCCGCCAATGTCTACGAGTGTCTCAAAGATTCACCAGTCACCGACGTGCACGTGTTCGGTCGTCGTGGCCCAGCTCAGGTCAAGTTCACCCCGCTCGAGTTGCGCGAAGCGACCCACATCGAGGGCGTCGACTGCATCGTCTATGACGAAGACTTCAAATATGACGAGGGCTCGCAAGAAGCCATCGACTCGAACAACCAGACTCGCGTGATGGTAAACACCCTCGAAGCCCTGCGCGCCGAGCCACAAAACACCGGCGCACCTCGCCGCCTGCACCTGCACTTTTTCTCGGCCCCGGTCGAGGTGCTCGGCGAAGACGGCAAGGTTGCTGCCATTCGCATCGAGCGCACCGAGCTAGATGGTCGCGGGGGAGTCACCTCAACCGGTGAGTTCCGCGAGATTCCGGTTCAAGCCGTCTATCGCGCGGTTGGCTACTTCGGTTCAGAACTCGACCAGATTCCTTACGACGCCAAGTACGGCGTGATTCCGAACGACGGCGGTCGCGTTCTCGATGCCAACGGCAAGCAAATCGACGGCATCTACGCCACCGGCTGGATCAAGCGTGGCCCGGTTGGCCTAATTGGTCACACCAAGAGCGACGCCCTCGAAACCATCGGTCACGTCATCGCAGACCGCGACAAGTGGTGGTCTCCTGAGCACGCTGATGAAAGCGCCGTGGATGCTCTGCTGAACTCGCGCGGAGTCGAATTCGTTGGCTGGCCACAGTGGCTTTTGATCGACGCACAAGAGAAGGCTCTTGGCGAGGCCGAAGGCCGCGAGCGAATCAAGCTCGTTGAGCGTGAAGACTTTTTGCGCGTAGCGAAGGGCTAATTCGTCGCGAAGCCGCAGGCGGTAAACGCTTACAGGTTTGAGCGACTAAATTTCTTTTTATGCAGCTCATTCATCTTCGTCGCGCCGGCGTCTCGGTCATTTTCGACACCTCCTCGGGTACGCCTGCCATTTTGTATTGGGGTGCGGCGGTTGCCGACATCCACGCTGCCGAAGATCTAGTTCGCACCCAGCTTGAACTCACCCCACCATGCGACTTCGACGACCCGCAGACCATCGGCATTTGGCGTGAAAACGCACGCGGCTACCTTGGTCGCCCAACCATCATCGGTTCACGCGAAGGTGCCGACTTCACCCAAAAGTTTGACCTGCGCGAAACCAAGCAGGCCGACGAGCACAGTGTTGAGTTCTGTTCGGTAGACGCAAACGCAGAGCTAGAAGTTTGCGCCAGGTTCACCCTCGACGCTGCCGGAATCTTGCGCATCAGCCAGTCGGTAACCAACCTCAACCTCGTGCCGTTCAACCTTGAATCACTAAACAGCTTCGTGCCGGTTCCCGACTACACCACCGAGTCACTCGATTTCACCGGGCGCTGGCTGAACGAACGCAACCCGCAGCGCAGACCGATTGGTGTTGGTTCGTGGATGCGCGAAGGTCGCGAAGGTCGCACCGGTCACGACTACACGATCGTGCAGTTTGCACTAACCGCGGGCACAGGCTTTCAGTCTGGCGAAGCTTGGGGTCTGTCACTTGCCTGGAGCGGCAACAACCGCCACATTCTCGAACGCACCCCGATCGGCCGCACCAGCCTTGGTGCCGGCGAACTATTGCTGCCGGGTGAAGTCATTTTGCAGTCGAACGAAACCTACCGCGCGCCAGAAGTTTGGGCGGTCTATTCGGCCGAAGGCATCGACGGAGCGAGCGCACGTTTTCACCAGTCGGTGCGCGCGCGTGCGACCCACCCGACGAACATCCGCCCTCGACCGGTCACGCTGAACGTCTGGGAGGCGGTCTATTTTGACCACAACCTAGAAAAGCTCACCGCGCTTGCCGATGCCGCTGCCGAAATCGGTGTTGAGCGCTTCGTGCTCGATGACGG
>JBEDEQ010000148.1:0-4109 GCA_041175645.1 Actinomycetota bacterium
ACGTGGTTTGCGATTGCGGTTGGCGAAACGTCTTGGCAAGACGCTGTTGCCGGCGGTCGCATTCGCGCCTCTGGAACTCGTGCCGATCTTTCGGAAGTTTTGCCCCTGAATTTCGGGTTGAATTGAACCATGGCAAAAACCTCGAAGAAATCTAAACCGGAAGAAACCATCGAAGTGGTATCAGTGCGTCGGGCACCAAAGCTGTTTGCATTCATGGCAACCGGTGCATTCGTCGGCATCGTTCTGGCATTCGTTATGTTCGCCGTCTCGAGCGATTCGCAGAAGGCGCAACCGGGCATCCTAGGGTTCTTGGTGGTCTACATCGGTGGTGCGGGCTTCTTGGGTGGAACCGTTGTTTCACTTGGCGCAGACTGGCTTTCTAGGGCTCGTGCCAAGCAGGTTGAAGCCACTAAACTAAAGGGGTAGTCGGGCTTGCGATGGGGCAGATTCTGCCCGCAAGCACCCCAAACGAAGGACTCCCTTGATTCGTGGCGACGGACTTCTGAATCACGACCTTCTTCCAGACGCGGAGTTTGGGCACCCGGTGAAGAAGTTGCCAAATTAACTTTCTTCGGGCTCTATGCGCTACAGCACCGTGGCCAGGAATCGGCCGGTATCGCCACTTCAGATGGCACCAAAATTCTGGTTTATAAAGACATGGGTCTTGTGTCTCAGGTGTTCAGCGAGAGTGCACTTGAGAGCCTCACCGGTCACATCGCGGTTGGCCACAATCGCTACTCGACAACAGGTTCTTCTTCTTGGCGTAACGCCCAACCGACTCTTGGCCGCACCTCTTCGGGCACCGTTGCCCTGGCCCACAATGGCAACTTGACCAACACCGCCGACCTGCTCGAAATGCTTCGAGAAAAATACCCAGACCAGACCAACAACGAGATCACCGGCGGCAACACGACCGACACGGCCGTGCTTACGGCACTGATGGCAGGCGACCTCGACCACACCCTTGAAGCCACCGCTCTCGAACTGTTGCCAAAGGTGAAGGGCGCTTTTTGTCTTGTCTTCATGGATGAGACGACACTCTATGCCGCTCGTGACCCACAGGGTGTTCGACCTCTAGTTTTGGGTCGCCTCGAACGTGGTTGGGTGATCGCCTCTGAAACCGCGGCCCTCGACATTGTCGGCGCATCGTTCGTGCGAGAGGTTGAGCCAGGCGAGCTAATCGCGATTGACGAAAACGGTCTGCGTTCGAGCAAGTTCGCCAACGTCAAGCGCGCCGGTTGCGTCTTCGAATACGTTTACCTAGCTCGCCCAGATACCGCAATCAACGGCAAGAATGTCTATGACTCCCGAGTCGAGATGGGTCGCACCTTAGCTCGCGAGTATCCGGTCGAAGCCGACCTCGTGATTCCAACACCAGAGTCAGGCACCCCGGCCGCCATCGGTTACAGCCAAGAATCGGGCATCCCGTTTGGTCACGGTCTGGTGAAAAACGCTTATGTCGGCCGAACCTTCATTCAGCCGTCGCAGACCATTCGCCAACGTGGTATTCGCCTCAAGCTCAACCCGCTCAAAGAGGTTATTCGCGGCAAACGCATCGTCGTGGTCGATGACTCGATCGTGCGAGGTAACACCCAGCGGGCCCTTGTGCAAATGCTTCGAGAAGCTGGTGCAGCCGAGATTCACGTGCGCATCTCATCGCCACCGATCACCTGGCCTTGCTTCTACGGCATCGACTTTGCCACCCGCGCCGAATTGATTGCCACGGGCCTTGGCGTCGAGGATGTTCGAGCATCGATTGGCGCAGACAGCCTTGGTTACCTAACCAAAGACGGCATGATTGCCGCCACTGGGCAGCACGAGCGTGAGCTTTGCACCGCATGTTTCACTGGCACCTACCCGATCGAGTTGCCTCTCGAGCGCACCGAAGACCCTGCCGCTTGCAACCCTGGCCCAGACAGCGAACTTGATGCGATTATTCGCGAGGCTGAGGGCGGTTCGAACTAGTGACCGAACCAAACGCATACGCAGCAGCCGGCGTTGACACCGAAGCTGGCGACCTAGCTGTAGAACTCATGAAGCGCGCCGTTGGCGCCACTCACAACTCTCTAGTCGTGGGCGGTCTAGGCGGCTTCGCAGGCATGATGGATGTTTCGTTTCTAAAGTCATTCGAACGCCCGTTGCTTGCCACCTCAACCGACGGTGTTGGCACCAAGGTTGCCATCGCCCAAGCAATCGACAAGCACGACACCATTGGCCAAGACCTAGTCGGCATGGTTGTCGATGACATTGTCGTGGTTGGTGCAAAGAGCCTGTTCATGACCGACTACATCGCCTGCGGCAAAGTTGTTCCACAGCGCATCGCCGACATTGTTCGGGGCATCGCCGAGGCGTGTGCCGCCGTTGATGTCGCACTCGTCGGTGGCGAGACGGCAGAGCATCCTGGTTTGCTTGGCCCAGATGACTACGACGTTGCTGGAGCGGCAACCGGTGTGGTTGAGGCCTCGAAGTTGCTCGGTGCACACAAGGTTCAAGTTGGCGACGTTGTCATCGGCATGGCATCGAGTGGTTTGCACTCGAACGGTTACTCGCTGGTGCGTAAGATTGTGGCCGACTCAAAACTCGACTACAACAAGACTGTTTTGGAATTCGGCTCACGCAGCCTCGGCGAGGTTCTGCTCGAGCCAACCCGCCTCTACACGGGCGTGCTCAACAAGTTGCTCGAGAGCGAGCTGGGTGCCGGCGTGCACTCGATGAGCCACATCACTGGCGGCGGTATCGCGGCCAACCTCGCACGCGTTCTTCCTCAGGGAGTCGCGCTCGAGGTTGAGCGTTCGGCTTGGGCTCCGCAAGATGTGTTTCGCGTTCTGGCCGGCTGGGGTGGGTTCTCACTCGAGTCGGTTGAAGGCACCTGGAACCTTGGTCTCGGCCAAGCGCTCGTGGTGTCGGCAGACAAAGCCGACGAAATCGCTGCTGCAATCGATGGATTCAAGCTGGGTGTCATCACCGAACAGCCAAACAACCTAGATGGCTGGGTTCAAGGCGCTAAGGGCACCGACGGTGGCGCGGTGCGCCTAGTCGGCAACTACCGCGGTTAATCAGCCCAACCGCAACTAACGATTCAAAGGCACCAGATCGCCATTGCCGGTAACCACAGGTTCGAGTGCAAACCACTCTTCGTCGGTAAAGATTCGAGAGCGAGTCAAAAAGCGAACACCCTCAGGCGATTCAATCGAGAAACCCGAACCCCGTCCAGGCACTACATCGATGGTTAGGTGCGTGTGCGCCCAAACTTCGAATTGTTCGAGCGACATATAAAAGAGCACCGGCTGCTCAATGCCTTCGACTTGGATGCTCTGCATCAGCACATCGGAGCCGCCAACCCTGAACTCGCCGGCCTCGTAACACATCGGGGCCGAGCCGTCGCAGCACCCTCCAGATTGGTGAAACATGAAACCCATCGGATGCGCGGGGTAAAGCTTGCGCAGCAACTCTTCAGCCGCGTGGGTGAACTCAACTCGTGTGACGCTCATGGTTCGAAGATACTCCTTGTTTTGAATCCGTGAAATAGAAGACAGGGGCGACCCGAAACCGAATCGCCCCTGCCTTTTGACTAGTCAGCTCTTTTAGAAGAAGCCGAGCTTGCTCTCGCTGTAGCTGACCAAGAGGTTCTTGGTCTGCTGGTAGTGGTCGAGCATCATCTTGTGGGTCTCGCGACCGATACCCGATGACTTGTAACCACCGAATGCAGCGTGGGCTGGGTAGGCGTGGTAGCAGTTGGTCCAAACGCGGCCAGCCTGAATTTCACGACCCGCACGGTAAGCGGTGTTCATGTTGCGAGTCCAAACACCAGAGCCGAGGCCGTAGAGGGTGTCGTTGGCGATTTCCATGGCTTCGTCCCAACCGTCGAACTTGGCAACCGATACAACCGGGCCGAAGATCTCTTCTTGGAAGATGCGCATCGAGTTCTTGCCCTCGAAGACGGTTGGTTCGATGTAGAAACCACCCGAGAGGTCGCCACCTAGGTCGGCACGCTTGCCACCGATGAGCAGCTTGGCACCTTCTTGCTTGCCGATCTCGATGTAGCTCAGGATCTTTTCCATCTGCTCGTTCGAGGCCTGAGCACCAATCATGGTGGCGGTGTCTAGCGG
>JBEDEQ010000149.1:0-2894 GCA_041175645.1 Actinomycetota bacterium
CAAAGACGGCCACGTGGCAACCCCGAGCCTCGACGGCACAATCTTGCGAGGCATCACTCGCAAGTCGGTCGTTCAGCTCATCAAAGACCGCGGCATCGAGGTTCAAGAGCGCAAGATCACGCTCGACGAAATGCGCGCCGACTTGCTCTCGGGCGACATCACCGAAGTTTTCGCGTGTGGAACCGCAGCCGTAATCACTCCGGTTGGCCAGTTCAAGAGTCGAGTCGAAACCATTGGTTCGGCAGACGCCGAGCCTGGTGCGCTAACCGTCAGCCTGCGCGAAGAGCTAACCGGCATTCAATATGGCCGCGTTGAAGATCGCCACAACTGGATGCTTCGCCTGGCCTAATGCGTATCGCCAAGTTCACAGTTGCCGGCGAAGTTCGCTTCGGTCTAGTCGACGGCCCAGAGTTGGTCGTGTTCAAAGGTCACCCACTGTTTTCGGGCTACGAAACCACGGGGGAGCGCGTGGCACTCAAAGACGTTCAGCTGTTGCCACCTACGTTGCCGACATCCAAGATTGTTTGCATCGGCAAGAACTACGCCGACCACGCAGCCGAGATGGGTGGCGAAGCGCCAAAAGAACCGCTCATTTTTCTCAAGCCGACCACCTCGCTGATCGGTGACGGTGAGACCATCGCGCTGCCCAAGATTGCCGAAAGAGTCGACCACGAGGGTGAGTTGGCGATTGTCATCGGCGATGTGGCCAAGAACGTGAGCGAGGCCGAAGCACTCGACTATGTTTGGGGCTTCACCATTGCAAACGACGTGACCGCGCGCGACATTCAAGACCGCGACGGCCAGTGGACTCGCGCCAAAGGTTTCGACACCTTCTGCCCGCTCGGGCCTTGGATCGAAACCGAATTCGAAGTGGATGGCCAGACCCTAGAAACTCGTGTCGACGGCGAACTTCGTCAGCACTCGAGCGTTGACATGTTGATTCACAAGGTGCCGCGCATCATCGCGCATGTATCTGAAGCGATGACTTTGCTACCCGGCGACGTGATTCTTACCGGAACCCCTGCTGGCATCGGTCGTATCGAAGACGGTCAGGTGGTCGAGATTTCGATCGAGGGCATCGGCACGTTGACCAACCCGGTTCGCTCGGCCTGATTCTCGGCCGAAACCTTTCGCCGCTTAGACCCGACCAAACACCGCGACAAACTCGGCGATGGTGAGGTTAGCCTCGGCGGGGTGCTTGAGGTGAGCATCCGCGCTGATTGAGTAGGTGTTGCGACGCCCGGACTTTTGGGCGATAACAAAACCGCCGGCAACCAGGTCTGACACGATTCCCTGGGCGGCGCGCTCGGTGATGCCAACTGCGGCAGCAATTTCTTTGACACGGATGTCTGGATTCTTGGCAATCTGCACCAGAACGTGCCCGTGGTTCGAAAGAAATGTCCAGCTCATGAGAGCAATTCTAGACACGTTACGAAAAAAGACTGAACGAAAATACCTGATTTCTTTTTCTGGTATTGTTCTAATCGTGCTTGACCTATCCGCAGCAGTTTCGAGCCTCACCTCGGTCTCGGTATTAGTTTTCGTTCTCGGCTTTCTAGCCGCTCGCTTCAAAAGCGACCTTCGCATTCCCGACCAGATCTACACCTTTATCTCGATGTTTCTGTTATTCGGCATCGGGCTCAAAGGTGGCGTTGGTCTCAGCAATGCAAACCTCACCACGGCACTCGTGCCACTTGCGATCACGATCGGCCTGGGCATCCTGGTGCCGTTTCTTGCCTATGTGGTGTTGCGTTACCTAACCAAACTGCAAAGAATCGACCTCGGTGCTATCGCGGCCCACTACGGTTCAACCTCTCTCGTTACGTTCTCGGCTGCCCTGGTGTTTCTTGAAACGCTGAACGTGAGTTACGGCGGTTATGCCACCGCGTTGCTCGCCGTGATGGAGATTCCCGGGCTCATCATCGGCATCTACCTTGGCTCGCGTCGCCCAGAGAACAAAGCCGCTGGCGCGAACCCAAACTGGTCGGCCACGCTGCACGAAATTCTGCTCAGCAAGTCGATCGTGCTTTTGGTTGGTGGTCTGCTGATCGGCTATGTCACGGGAGCGTCTGGTTATGCCAAGGTCACACCGATGTTCGTCGATTTGCTGCCAGGTGTTCTAGCGCTGTTTCTCATGCACCTCGGCTTCGTGGCCGGCTCGCAACTCGAAAAGCTCAAAGGTGTCGGTTTCAAACTCATCAGCTTCGGCATCGTTTTTCCGATTTTCTCGGGGATGCTCGCCATCGGCCTCGGTCGCCTTGCCGGTCTTGGCGTTGGCGACTTGACGGTGCTTGCGGTGCTTGCCGCCAGCGCGAGCTACATCGCCGCACCGGCTGCGGTGTCGGTTGCGCTGCCGAAGACCTTTCCGTTCAACCTGATTCTGGGCATCCCGCTTTATCTCAACGCCGCTCAGTGGTTGTTTCAGGTGACCGCTTAGCCCCGTTCGCCTAAACTTGAGGTCATCATGACTTTGACTTCAATCACCGCGCCTTTTTCGACCGCAACCGGCTCTGACGTTGTGGTGCGCTTTTGCCCGTCACCGACCGGCACCCCGCACGTGTTTTTCGCATTGAAGACACCGACGCCGAGCGCGACAGCGAAGAATCATTCGAGATGATTCTCGAGGCCCTGAACTGGCTAGGCCTGAACTGGGATGAAGGCGTCGGCGTCGGCGGACCAAACGAGCCTTACCGCCAGTCGCAGCGCACCGACATTTACCTAGAGGTAATCGAAAAGCTCAAGGCAGCCGGCCACCTCTATGAGTCGTATATGACGGGCGAAGACATTGACGCCCGCAACGAGGCCGAGGGTCGCGCCAAGCAGCTTGGTTATGGCAACTGGGAGCGTGACGAGAGCGAGCGTGCCAAGTATCGCAAGGATGACGCGACTCCTGC
>JBEDEQ010000150.1:0-3891 GCA_041175645.1 Actinomycetota bacterium
ATGATCGTGGGGCGTTTCTCGGTGGTGCACATCACCAAGCGCATCCACTTCAGCACCATGTCGCAGTGGGGTGGCATTTTGGGTTCGGTAATGATGTCGATCGGCGTGTTCTGGCCGGCCGCGATTGTTGCAAACGGGGATGTCTCGACTCTCGCCGACCGCGTCGACGCGGCACTCACCGTTCAGGTGGTTTTCTTCGCGTTGGCTGGTCTCGGCATTGCCTCGATGGTGCCGTCGTTCTATAGCGCCGCCGGCGACATACGTGGGCTCTCAACCGCACAGGCACTCTCGCGCATGAGCCTTGCCAACGCACTGATGATGATGCTCGCCAAGGTGATCATGGGTGCCATCGCCGAAGGGCCCGGCATCGTTGAGGCTTTCGTGTTTCCGATCGTGTCATTCTTGGCGGCCGGAATCATCGCCGGAGTTGTGGTGAAAAAGTCAAAGCAGCTTAGGGCCGATAACGCCAAGGCCTACCCGCCAACCGGTCCGATTTCAACCATCGACGCTTGAGCAGCGGCCGTAGGTAGCGCTCGGCGCGACAAACCGCAGCGGCAAAAACGCCTAGCGGTAGTTGGTGAACTGAACGTCGATTGGTAGGTCGCTCGATTTGAGCAGGGCGATAACGTCTTGCAGATCATCGCGGCTCTTGCTGCTAACGCGAAGCTCGTCACCCTGAATCTGAGACTTGATGCTCTTTGGGCCCTCTTCGCGAATGATCTTGCTGATCTTCTTGGCGTTCTCTTGGTCGATGCCATTCTTGAGCGTCGCCTCGATGCGGTATTCCTTGCCTGAGGCAAACGGAGCGCCAGCATCCAAGCTCTTTAGCGAAATGCCGCGCTTGACCAGCTTCGACTGAAACACATCGAGCACAGCCTTGACGCGCTCTTCGCTGCTGGCCTTCATGAGTAGCTTTTCGCCAGACCAGTTGATCTCGGCGCCTACGCCCTTGAAGTCGTAGCGTTGCTCGATCTCTTTTTGTGCTTGGTGGAGGGCGTTGTCGGCCTCCATCTTGTCGACCTTAGAAACGATGTCAAATGAGGAATCAGCCATAGGTGAAAGTTTATCGCTTGGCAAACTTGGCGGTGCTGGCGCGAACCACCAACTTCACCGGCCATTCTTTCTTCTCTTCGACGTTGTCGTGGTCTTCTGCATTCGGCAGCGCAAGAATGTCGAGCAAGGTCTTCACGGCTGCGCGACCCTGTTCGGCTGGCTTCTGCGAGATGGTGCTCAGACCATAGAACTCGCTCAGGTTGTGATCGTCGATGCCAACCACCGAGAGGTCTTTCGGCACTTCTAGCCCTAGGTCTTTGGCCGCCATGATGGCACCGAACGCCATTTCGTCAGAGGCGCAGAACACGGCACTTGGCGCGTTGCGAAGGTCGGTGAACAACTGCTTGGCAACAACGTATGCGCCAGGAATCGTGAAGTCGCACTCGGCAACCCAGTTTTCGTTGATGGTGAGGCCGGCCTCTTTCATCGCCTCGGCATAGCCGTAGTAGCGAAGACCCGGCTGGCCGAACTCTTCGTCGGCGTTCGGCAGACCACCGATCATTCCGATGCGGGTGTGGCCTAGCGACAGCAGGTGCTCGGTGGCGAGCTTGCCGGCGGCAACGTCATCCATGGTGATCGAACGCGCGCCTTTGACCGGGCCGCCGATGCCAACGATCGGTTTGTGCATGCGGTTGAGGTTCGCCAGCTCTGCCTCGGTTGGGTTCACGGCAATCGCAAGCACGCCGTCGACGCGCTTGCGCAGCAGCAGTTCGTCGAAAATCTTTTTGCGCTGCTTCTCTCCACCGCTGAGGTTATAAAGGGTGAGGTCGTAGCCGTGGTCGATGAGCTCGGTTTCGATTGCCTCAAGAATCACCGAGAAGAACCAGCGGTCGATGTATGGAAGCACTACGCCAATGTTTTGGGTTCGGCCAGTGGCCAAGGTTGCGGCCGATGAAGAGGCAACATAGCCGAGCTCGGCGGCAGCATCCTCGACCTTTTTCTGAGCCTTGGCGCTCACATGGTCTTTGCCGCGAAGAGCGCGAGAGACGGTCGCCGTAGAGACCCCGGCGAGGGCTGCAACTTCTTCAATGCCGACCATGTAAAAACCCGAAAATCTCTCGAAACGTACAGTTTTTACAAATCTACTTGCAGAATGTGGATGCTCACAACCGCCGGTTAGCGCTGGGGCACAAGTTCTTGTATCCTTTACTAGTTCGCTTAGCTTGCAAAAGCTTGCGGCAAGGCTAGTTACCCAAGCGGCCAAAGGGATCTGACTGTAAATCAGCCGGCTCAGCCTTCGGGGGTTCGAATCCCTCACTAGCCACGAAACCCCAGCCCTCCACGGCTGGGGTTTTTAATCCCTCACTAGCCACGAAACCCCAGCCCTCCACGGCTGGGGTTTTTTAGTTACCTTCTATGCTCGACTCATGGCAAACATCATTCTGGTGGCAGGTACTTTTCACGGCGGTTGGTACTGGGACCCAATCATTCCAATGCTCGAGAATCAGGGTCATGTTGTCTGTGCCCCAACGCTTGAAGGATTGAGCACGGAAGCGGTGAATGTTTCACCTGTCAACCTCGATACCCACATTCAGAACGTTCTCGATTTGATTGCAGCAAACGACTTCGATGATGTGGTGCTCGTGGGCTGGAGTTATGCAGGGATGGTCATCACCGGGGTTGCAGATAAAACTGCAGCTGCAGTAAGAAAAGTAATTTATCTAGATGCGCAACTGCCAAACTCAGGTCAACGCGAGTGGGACCTGATGCCCGAGGCAGATCGTGAGAGCATGCTGAACATGTGCCTTGATGGAATCAAAATCTATCCTGATGCCTGGTTGCGTGAATACGAGTCGCGAGTCAATCCGCACCCGATAGGTACAAAACTTCAACCCATCTACTACGACCAGTCGAAGTTCGATGCGCTCGATAAAGTTTTCATCTACGCCGAGAAGTGGTTTCACAACCCAGCTGTGGTCAGCCCTCTGAGACATAGCTTTTTGAGTGCAAGTGGCGCACTCGGTTGGAGAGTTGAGAGTTGGCCATTTGGCCACGACCTAATTCGCGAGGCCTCCCAAGAGGTTGCGAAATTGCTTATTCTCGAGTGCGCTGAATAGAACTAGTTCTTGAACCACTCGGTCGGTGAACCGAGGGCGAGCAAAAAGCTGAACACCGCGGTCAGGCCAACCAACAGCGTGAGCACCAACACCAGCGGGCGAGCGATGAACCAGCGAAATAGTCGGTCGAACCAGTGCGCATCACGCGGGTCAGCGCCGGCTGCCACGCGCCAAGGGCCATCGAGTGAAGCATCCTTGTTCAATTTGATTTCAAACGGGATGGTCGCAAACGGCACAATCGCCAGAGCTACAGCCAACACCGTCTTGCCAAGTGCCCAGCGCTGGTTTACGCCCACGAGCGCAGCGGTAACCGCGTACCCCAAGAACACCGCACCGTGCACGCCACCGGCGGCTGTGACGACAAGCGGGTCAATGCCGAGAGCGCGGGCACCGCCTCGGCTCGTGCGAAGGTGTTGAAGAGTTTCTTGGGGGTCATGCGCGCCTCTCGTGCAAATCGTTTCGGTTACATTTTCGCAGGTTCTCGCCTCGCCACCGAGACAGACCGCTAGGTTGAAGGGGTGAGTGAAACCGAAACCGCTGCCAGCCCAGTGCGCGAGAAAAACGTTGCCAAGGGCTTAGGCCTCGGCCTCACCGCCTATTTCATCTGGGGCTCGTTTCCGCTAATCATCGCCGGCCTCGCCACTTTCGCAAACCCGTGGGAAATCGTCGTCTGGCGCATCGTCTTCGGCTTCGCCACCGCCGTCGTGCTCATCTCGGTCACCCGCACTTGGGGCTCACTCGCGGCCGTGTTCAAAAACAAGCGGATGCTCGGTTGGATCGC
>JBEDEQ010000151.1:0-3238 GCA_041175645.1 Actinomycetota bacterium
TGGCGTTGCGCTTGCCAGAGAAAACCTTCGTTGACCCATTCAACGGCCTTCAAGATTTGATCGACGGGGTCATTCGAACCCCCGGCGCTCCAGAGGTTTCATTCGGCGATGACCCGCTGCGCATGATGCGCGGTGCGCGCTTTGCATCGCAACTCGGTTTCGAGATCGAGCCGGCGACCTTTGCTGCGATGACTGCAATGGCCGAGCGCATCGAGATCATTTCGGCAGAGCGCGTGCAAACCGAGTTTGTGAAGTTGATGCTGGGCGCGCATCCGCGTCGAGGTCTTGAAGCCTTGGTTGATAGCGGTTTGTCCCAGCGTGTGCTGCCCGAACTTCCGGCGCTCAAGCTTGAGGTTGACGAACACCACCACCACAAAGATGTCTACGAGCACACCCTGCGCGTCGTCGAACAGGCCATTTCGTACGAGGCCGATTACGGTCTCGAGGGCGACTTTGTGCTGCGTTTCGCCGCGCTGCTGCACGACATCGGCAAGCCAAACACCCGTCGACTCGAGCCGGGTGGTGGCGTTACCTTTCACCAGCACGACCTAGTTGGCGCGCGTCTAGCCAAAAAACGCCTGCAGGCACTGCGCTTCGACAACGACACAGCTGCACCTGCGCTTTTTCGGCTACGGCGATCAGGCCTGGAGCGATTCAGCGGTGCGTCGCTATGTGCGGGATGCTGGCGAGCTGCTTACCCGTCTACATGCACTTACCCGATCTGACGTAACCACTCGCAACCAGCGCAAGGCAGACCGCCTCGCCCACGCCTACGACGACCTTGAGCAGCGCATTGCCGCGTTGCAAGAACAAGAAGAGCTAGATGCGATTAGGCCAGATCTGAGCGGTGAAGACATCATGCGCATCCTCGATTTGAAACCCGGCCGCGAAGTGGGTGAAGCCCGTCGCTTCACAGAAGAAGCAGAAAAGCGCTTGCTTGCTTGGTGGTCTGCTCGCTAGACTAGTGAGGTTGCTCTGAAGCACTAAATGGTGCAGTTCGGGTAACAGATGCCAATACCCTCCTGTCATGGAAGTCCCATGACCGCTAAGTCCAAAGGAGGTGGGTTAGTCATGCATCTTTATGAGCTCATGGTGATCCTCGACCCGTCGGTCGACGAACGCACAGTTGCTCCAAGCCTCGACAAATTCCTCAACGTCATTCGCAACGGTGGAGGCACCGTTGACAACGTTGACATCTGGGGTCGTCGTCGCTTGGCATACGAAATCAACAAGAAGACCGAAGGTATCTACGCCGTGGTCAACCTGAAGGCCAAGTCGGCCGACGTGGTTGAGCTCGACCGTCAGCTTCGCCTAAGCGAAGCCGTCATGCGCACCAAGGTGCTGCGTGCCGACGAAGCCGTAGTTGCAATCAAGCCGGTTGTTGTTCCAGAAGTTTCTGCAGCAGAAAAGGCCGAAGACGCCGCTGAAGAGAAGCCAGCCAAGAAGGCTGCTGCTCCGAAGGCCGCTCCTAAGGCTGCTGCCGACAAGGCCCCTGCAAAGGCTCCTGCAAAGAAGCCTGCCGCCAAGAAGGCTGAGTAGTCACGATGGCTGGCGAGCTAAACGTAACGATCGTCGGCAACCTTGCCGATGACCCAGAGCTTCGCTACACCCAGGGTGGAGTGGCTGTTGTTTCGGTTCGTGTGGGTTCAACCCCTCGCACCTTCAACCGTCAGACCAACGCTTGGGAAGATGGCGAAACCGTTTGGGTTCGTTGCACCGCTTGGCGTGAAGTTGCCGAAAACGTTTCGCAGTCGCTCACCAAGGGCAGCCGCGTTCTCGTTACCGGTCGACTAAAGGCGCCTTCGGCATACCAGTCGGCAAACGGTGAGGCACGCGCCTCGCTCGAGCTAGAGATCGAAGAAATCGGTCCATCGCTGCGTTATGCAACCGCCGCTGTCACTCGTCGTGCTCGCGAGGGTGGTGCCGGAGCCGTTTCTGAGTCACCTTGGAACGAAGCCCCTGCCGCCCCAGCCGCAAAGGCAAACGATGCTTGGGCAAACCCAGGCACCGCTGCCGCAAGCGACGACACCCCGTTCTAAATTTCAATAAACCTAGGAGTATCTAATGGCTGCAAAAGTTAACAGCGACCGCGCTGGTAAAAAGCCAATGCGCAAGGGCAAGCTAGACAAGCTCGCTCCCGTAAAGGCAATCAAGGTTGGTGTCATTGACTACAAAGACATCGCAACCCTAAAGAAGTTCATCTCGGACCGCGGCAAGATTCGCGCCCGTCGCATCACCGGTGTTTCTGTTCAGGAACAGCGTCTCATTGCCCGTGCCGTCAAGAACGCTCGCGAAATGGCTCTATTGCCATACGCTGGCGCTGGCCGAAGCTAAGGAGCATCGAATGTCGAAGCTAATTCTGACCAACGAGGTTTCAGGCCTCGGTTCAGCTGGCGATGTCGTTGAAGTTAAGAACGGCTACGCTCGCAACTACCTCATTCCAAAGGGCTTCGCAGTTCTTTGGAGCGTTGGTGGCGAGAAGCAGATCGAGCAGATCAAAGCCGCTCGTAACGCACGCGCACTAGCAACCGTTGAAGAGGCAGTCACCCTCAAGGCTCGCCTTGAGCAGGCTCCGATTCGCCTGGCTGTCAAGGCTGGCAAAGAGGGCCGTCTATTCGGTGCTGTAAAGACCGCTGACGTTGTCGCTGCAGTTGTCGAAGCCGGCATCGGTGAGCTAGACAAGCGCAAGGTCGCTTTCGTCGCACCGATTCGCAACACCGGAACCCACGAGGCGACCGTTCGCCTACACGGTGACGTAGTTGCAACAATCACCCTTGCGGTGGTTGCCCAGAAGTAAGCGCTTCTAGCGCTCAAGGGCGGCAGATCTTCGGGTCTGTCGCCCTTTTCTTATGCCGAATCTACCTGTGGATAACTTGTGGAAAACCCAAAACGCGGATGTTTCGGCGTGTCGTTTCCACAACTCTAAGGTTCACGTTTAGGGTTTGAAAAGAAAAGTTATCCACAAGGCAACTTTCTTTTAGATACTGGGATGTAGGCGTGTTTTTGGCCTCATTCACACAGGTTTCTACACAAGTTGTTCACAACCGCTTCGGCGTGTTGAGCAAGTTATCCACAGGTGACTGCACAAGGCCATTTCGAATTTCGATGTCAGGGGTGTTTGCTAGAGATGTCTAGTAGGCACTTTTCGCTAACGCTTGACCCAATTAGGAGCATCCATGTCTATCTCACAGGCCTTTGGCACGCAGACAACCAGCGCCGCCGAGAGAGTTTTGCCGCA
>JBEDEQ010000152.1:0-6308 GCA_041175645.1 Actinomycetota bacterium
GGGTGCCAAGCGGTGCCGCGCGGCTCGAGTGGGGCATATTCGACTTCGCCCATTTCATCCATGTGAATGAAAGGGTCTAGGTCGGCGTAGCTAACACCGGCAAAAGCGCGGGTTACCGGAAAGCCTTCGCCTTCATAGGCCTGAGGGCCGAAGGTGACCGACTTTACGGTGCGGGCGCGACCGGTGGCTAGGCCAAGGTGCGGCAAGGTTGATGGGTCAGCGAATACTGCTGGCATGAGCATCCCTTCGTTGTGGTCTTTTAGTAAAGCCCCACTTGACAATTTTTATTCCGCGAACCCGAACTACGCAAATCTGGCGATAGGCTTCAACCATAATCGCGAACGGTCAGGGCTAAAAATCTTAAACAAATCTAGAGTCGACATCACCATTTTGGCCGTTGCCGTGGTGTGGGGCGCTAGCTATTTAGCGGCTCGCGAGCTCACCAAGGTTGCATCGATCGGCGGCCTGCTCGCCGTGCGCTTCTTGCTCGCCGGCCTGGTTCTAGGTCTTATCTGGTTCTATAAGCGCGAACGCTTTAGCAAGACCGATGTGCTGCTCGGCACGGTTTTCGGGCTCACCCAAGCCTCGATCATGTGGGTCGAAACCTGGGGCCTGTCGGTCACCACCTCGACCAACGCCGGCGTAATCATCAGCCTCACTATTTTGTTCACCCCCGTGCTCGAAAGCGCCTGGAAGCGCAGTTGGCTGCCGCGGTCATTCTTCATTGCCACCGTCGTTTCACTGCTCGGGCTCATTTTGCTGGTGAGCGGCAACGGTATCACCGCGCCAAATTACGGAGATGCTCTGATGCTGCTCGCCGCTCTCGTGCGCACCTTTCACGTGACCGCACAAGGTCGACTAACCGAGGGGCGCAAGGTCAGCTCGCTCAACGCCATCATGATGCAGTGCCTGGTTTGCGGGGTCTGCTACCTAATCGCCGACCCGGCCGGCACCGTCGCTGCCGCAACCACCTTCGACGGCCGAGAATGGGCCATCATGGCTTTCTTGGTGCTTTTCTGCAGCGTGTTCGCCTTCGCCGCCCAACTTTGGGCAATCAAAAAAACTTCGGCCAGCCGCGCAAGCCTGTTGCTCAGCACCGAACCAATCTGGGCAGTTGTGATTGGCACGGCAATCGGCGGTGAACTACTCGGATGGCTCGGCTATGTCGGTGCCGCCGTGATCATCGGCGCTAGCTATGTAGGTCAGGGAATCGAGCGACGGTACCGCGAAGGTATGGCCGCCGCGCAAGTTTAGCCGCGATGACTTCGGTTAGCGGGAGCGCTTGACCGTTAGCGGCAGTCTCAAGGCACCGCTGGCGGTTTTCGGAACGACTGGCCTTAGCGGAGGCACGGGTTGCACCGCGGCAAACTTTTCACCCAGACCGGGGCGTGGGTCAGACCCACCCTTGTTCGGCCAATGAGCCATCGCCCACTCGGCCTGCGCTGCGATCGAAAGCGAAGGGTTCACGCCGGGGTTGGCCGACAGGGTGGAGCCGTCGAGAATGTGCAAGCCGGGAACACCGAACGCGCGTAGGTATGGGTCGACTACGCCGGTCGAGGCATCGGCTCCGATAACGCAGCCACCCAAGAAGTGCGCGGTCATCGGAATTCCGAACGGCTCGGTGACCACTGCGCCAGGGGTTCCGTTCATGTCTTTGGCAAGCTCGCGAGCAACCTCGTGACCAGCCGGCACCCAGGCCGGGTTCTTCTCGCCGTGACCCTGCGCCGAAGTCAGTCGACGCCCAAACAGCCCGCGCTTCAACTTAGTGACGAGCGAGTTGTCGCGAGCCTGCATCACGAGCAAAATGAGCGTTCGCTCTGACCAGTCGCGCAGGTTATAAAACTTAGGCAGGCGGTGCAGGTTAGTTAGCGTCACCCAGAGCAGCCTCAGCACATTCGGGTTTTGCCCCGCCTTGCCACTGGCCATCACACTCTGCATCAGAGCCATGAAGTTCGAGCCCTTGCCATAGCGAACCGGCTCAATGTGGGTGTCTGGGCTCGGAAAAATCGATGACGTAATGGCCGCACCCTGCGAATAATCAACGTCTTTGCCGCGGGCCACAACACCCAGCAAACTCTCGCTGTTGGTTCGACTCAAGTGACCGAGGCGATCGCTCAAGCCCTGCAGGTTTCTGCAGCAGCTTCGCGGTGCCCAGAGCACCTGCCGCAACAATCACTTGACCCGCGCGGATGCTGCGCTGGCCCGAACCGCGCCAGGCCGAAGACCCTCGAACCGAAAGTTCAAAACCGCCTTCGGCAAGCTCGCGGATGTCGGCAACGGTAGTCTCGGCAACCACCTGCGCGCCAGCCTGCTCGGCCAAATAGAGGTAGTTCTTTACCAAAGTGTTCTTAGCTCCGTGGCGGCAACCCGTCATGCATTCACCGCAGTTGGTGCATCCGGTTCGAGTCGGCCCGACACCGCCGAAATACGGGTCTTCAACCGTCTTGCCCGCTTCGCCAAAGTGCACGCCGAGCGGAGTCATTCGAAAAGTGTCGCCGCGACCCATGCGTTCGGCAACGGCCTTCACCGCGGCATCTGACGGGCTAAAAAACGGGTTGACCTCAACGCCGAGCATGCGCTCAGCCTGGTCAAAGTATGGTTCCAGCGTCTTCTGCCAATCGGTGATGCCAGCCCAACTGCCGGTAGTGAAAAACTCAGCCGGCGGGCGATAGAGCGTGTTGGCATAAACGAGCGAGCCGCCGCCAACACCAGCGCCCGACATGACCATCACGTTTTTTAGAAAGTCAATGCGCTGGATGCCCCGCAAACCCAAGCGCGGAAAGAACAAAAACCGCTTGAGGTCGAACGAGGTTTTGGCGAACTCGTGATCGGCATAGCGACGACCAGCTTCGATCACCAGCACGCGATAGCCCTTTTCGACCAGACGCAGCGCTGCAATCGAGCCGCCAAAGCCCGAGCCAATAATGGCAACGTCGAACTCTGGGCTGGTGTTCACGGCTAGTTTTTCGCCTCGTTCGGCTTCCACATTTGAATCCAAGAAGACTCGGGGTTGAATCCGACTTTTTCATAAAGGCGCAAAGCGCCCGACTCGTTGCCGGTGTCTACGGTTAGGTCTGCGCCGACCAAACCACGCGACTCGAAATAGACCAACGCATGACGCAAAATCGCCTCGCCCAATCCTTGGCCGTGAGCACTGTGGGCCACGCCCAGAACCCAGATGAATCCACGGTTTAGCTCGAGAATTTCGTTCGAACAAACACACAAGCCAACCGGCACTCCACCGAGCTTGGCCAAGAAATAGCCGTTTTGGTCAGAACTATCTTCGTCAACCGCCATCAAGGTTCGCCAAGCTTCGAAGGGCCTTGGAGTGAAGTCGAAGTGCCCCGAGAACGCGTCTTGGTGCACCGCGTGCAATTCACGCAGTTGAGCATCGTCATGCGGGTCAATAGCCTCGATGGTTAACCCATCGATGTGTCTAGCCTTCTGGGGTTCGCTGAAGTGAACGCGCATGGTGTTGTACTTGCGCTTGAACGAATAACCCGCAGCCTCCCAAGCTGCTTGTAGGCGAGCATCCTTGGAGTTCAAACCTGGCCAAATTGGCCAATCAGGGTGCAACTCCGCAGCCTTGGCAGTCGCCCAATCAATCACCTGCCCGTAGTCTTCAATGCTCGGATGCACATAGACGTCTGTGAAGAATTTTGCCTTGACCGAGTCTGGGTGCAACATCACAGCAGCAGAAAAGCCCTCTTCACCATCGACTGACAGCAAATAGCCCTCGCTAGGGTCGACGTAACCAGTCATCAAGTCGATGGCATTCGCTTCGGTCATTGGTGTCGCGTTTGGGTCGACGCCGAGCTCCTGCGAATCAACCAACGCTGCCAGCGCGGCTGCATCTGCCCTCGTGGGAACTCGAACAGATGTAATCATGACTTGACGCGCTTAGCTGTCTGAAGGGTTTCTTAGCGGGCTAGCCGGTAGGCGCTCTTGAGCAACCCACTTTTGGTTGTAGCCGGTTGACGAAGCCATTAGGTCTAGGAACGGCTTAGGGTCGAACTCCTCTGGGCCAACGACTCCGCGGCCTGCCCAAACACCTGTGGCAATGAGCTCGAGTGCGATCAACGGGTTGAATGCGGTCTGCCAAACAACGGCCTGGCTTTCGTAGTTTTCATAAGCCCACTGATTGTCGGCTACGTGATAGATGTAGGTGGCGCGAGCCTTGCCGTCATGGTCTTTACCGGTAACCAGGGTTCCGGCGCAGGTCTTGCCTTCCATCTGAGAGCCCAGTTGCGCTGGGTCTGGCAAAACCGAAACGACAACGTCGCGAGAACGAACGCGCACCGGCTTGGTGCGGTCTAGGCCGAGCAGGTTGAGAGTCTTGAGCACGTTGATGAAGTCGGTGCCCAGACCGTACTTGAACGAGTACTTCTTGGCGTTCATGGTGCGCGGAAGCATCGAAACTTCTTCGTGCTCAACGTTCACACACTCGACAGCGCCGATGCCATCAGGAAACTCGAAAATCTCTGGCTCGCTGAATGCAGGGGTGGTGTACCAGCCCTTGCTCGCCTCCCACATCAGTGGCGGGTTGAGGCATTCTTCGATGGTGGTCCAGATCGAGAACGAAGGGGCGAAAATCTCGTTGCCGTCTTCGTCGCGAACAACCAGGTTTCCGCCGTCTTTCACGCTGATCTCGTCGATCTCGCTGAACAGGTGGTCGGCCGCGTAGCGGGCGAAGATGTTTGAAAGACCAGGCTCAACACCGATTCCAACTAGGGCGAGCAAACCGGCACGCTCCCACTGGTCGTTCAACGCATACTGCTGGTCACCGAGCTTTAGGCCAGCCTTGCGAGTTGGGTCGGTTTCGTGTGGCTCGCTGAGGCTCATTGCCATGTCGAGGTAGTTCACTCCAGCGGTGAAAGCACCCGAGAAGACGGTTGGCACAAACTTTGGCTCAACCGCGTTGAGCACGTGGGTAACCTCGTATTTGCGGGCAACTTCTGCCACGTTGTCAGCCGAGCTGGCGTCGATCTTTGACACCAAGAACTTCGCTGCAACCTCGTCGCCGTGCTTGTTGCGAATCCATTCAACGGTTCGCTCGGCACGTGATTGGTCGTAGTCGGTAACTACCATTACTTCGAAAAAGTCGCGTTCTGCCGCGATCTTTGCAATTGCATCGCCAACGCCACCGGCGCCAACTAGAAGGATTCTCATTTGATTTTTCTCAAATCGCCGTGTTTTGCTCCGTGGGAAGAATCGGGAGCCTCGTCACCAAAACCACGCGGATGTCGGCGACGACCTTTTCACTCTACCAACCGGCATGCAACTGCAGCCGAATCAACGTGGTGCTTGTTTAGAGCTTGGTCAGGTCGGCGTTCGGGTCAAGAACCCAGTCGATGACACCCTGCCACTGGGTAAAGCCATCGAGAGTCGAGAAGTGTTTTGCGCCAGGCACCACAACGGCCTCAAGCCCAATCATGTCGCCGACCCCGGCCTGAATTCCGCTCGGCTGCCACACGTCGGCATCTGAACCAACCAAGGTCACTTCGCGAGCCGAACTCTTGACCACGCGCTCGGCCCGACCGTCGCTCAGGTCCATCACAAAGGTAGGCACCGGTGAAATCGGTGCCGGCTCTGGTGGGGCAACTAGCAGAACGCGGTCGGCGGGCTGCTTGAGCAGGCCGCGGTCGGCCAACTGCATCCACGCCACACAACCGAGTGAGTGTGCCAACACAATTAATGGCTCGGATGCCCGTGACGCGACCTCATCGAACTGATCGAGTTCGGCGGACAGAACCTCGAGCCACTCGTCGAGAATCGGCTGGTCGGGGTTGGGCAGTTGCGGGTAAGAAACCAGGTGACCCTGGTCGCGAAGAGCGGCCGCGAGGCTGCGCTGCCAGTGGCCGACCGGGCGTCGGTTGGTCCATCCGTGAATGATTAGAACTTTTGCCATTGGTTAGAACTCCGCTGCACTAAGGGCGCCGACCAGCACCGAAAGAATCATTGCAAAAGCAACCGTGAGTGCCACGATTCGAACCCAGGGTTTCACGCCTCGTGGAGCATCGTCGTCGAAGCGCTGGGAGCTTTTGCGTTTTTTGGCCATTGACCAAGCATAAATAAAACCCGCCCTGCCAATCGGCGAGAGCGGGTTCTATTTTGAAGTTTGAAACTTACTTCAGGGTGACCTTTGCGCCAGCAGCTTCTAGAGCAGCCTTTGCCTTTTCTGCGGTCTCCTTGTTTGCACCCTCAAGAACGGTTGCAGGTGCGCCGTCAACAACAGCCTTGGCTTCGCCAAGACCTAGGTTGGTTAGTGCGCGAACTTCCTTGATAACTGCGATCTTCTGGTCGCCAGC
>JBEDEQ010000153.1:0-2512 GCA_041175645.1 Actinomycetota bacterium
AGCACCTGACCGGCCGTCAAAACCCGCACGGTTCTGCGCTGCAGAAACTCTAGACCTTCATTGCTCACCGCCCCAGCCTAACCCTTGACGGGTAAACTTTAGGTTCATCCGTTTTTTACTTAGGTGGGTAATGTCTACACCGCTAACACTGGCCGAAAAGGTTTGGAATGACCACTTGGTGGTCAAGGGCGAGAATGGTTCGCCAGACCTGCTCTACATCGACCTTCACCTCGTTCACGAGGTCACCAGCCCGCAAGCATTTGACGGTTTGCGCCTTGCCGGTCGCCCGGTTCGCCGCCCCGACCTAACCATCGCCACCGAAGACCACAACACGCCAACCTGGGACATCGACAAGCCAATTGCCGACGTAACCAGCCGCACTCAGATTCACGCGCTACGCAGCAATGCCGAAGAGTTCGGCATTCGCATCCACTCGCTCGGCGACATCGAGCAGGGTATCGTTCACGTGGTCGGCCCGCAGCTTGGCCTGACCATGCCGGGCATCACTGTGGTCTGCGGCGACTCACACACTTCGACCCACGGCGCATTCGGCGCGCTTGCGATGGGCATCGGCACGAGCGAGGTTGAGCACGTGCTCGCTACCCAGACTCTGCCACTAAAGCCTTTCAAGACCATGGCAATCAACGTCGAGGGCACTCTGCGCCCTGGAGTCACCGCCAAAGACATCATCCTTGCCGTCATTGCCAAAATTGGCACCGGTGGCGGTCAGGGTTATGTGCTCGAATACCGTGGCAGCGCCATCCGCTCGCTTTCAATGGAAGCCCGCATGACCATTTGCAACATGTCGATTGAGGCCGGTGCTCGCGCCGGAATGGTTGCACCAGACCAGATCACCTTCGACTACCTAAAGGGTCGCCCACACGCTCCAGAAGGTGCCGACTGGGATGCCGCCGTCGCCTACTGGAAGACCCTTCCGACCGACGAGGGCGCAACGTTCGACGCCGAGGTCAACCTCGATGCAAACACCCTTGACCCTTTCGTTACTTGGGGCACCAACCCTGGTCAGGGCGTTTCGCTGCTCGACGTCGTGCCAAACCCTGCCGACATCGCCGACCCGAACGAGCGCGCAGCCGCAGAGCGTGCGCTCGAATACATGGATCTCACCCCGGGCACCAAACTAAAAGACATTCGAGTAGACACCGTTTTCTTGGGCTCTTGCACCAACAGCCGCATCGAAGATCTTCGTGCCGCGGCCGAGCTCATCAAGGGCAAAACCAAGGCCGATGGCGTTCGCATGATGGTGGTGCCAGGCTCGGCCCGTGTGCGCCTGCAAGCCGAAGCCGAGGGTCTCGACAAAGTATTCAAAGATTTCGGTGCCGAATGGCGCTTCGCCGGCTGCTCGATGTGCCTCGGCATGAACCCAGACCAGCTAGCCCCGGGCGAGCGCGCAGCATCAACCTCGAACCGCAACTTCGAAGGTCGCCAGGGCAAGGGTTCTAGAACCCACCTGGTCTCGCCTCTCGTAGCAGCAGCAACGGCCATTCGCGGAACCCTTTCTAGCCCAGCCGACCTAGAGGGAGGCAACTAATGGAAAAGTTTGAAACCTACACCGGCGTCGGAGTGCCGCTGCGTCGCAGCAATGTCGACACCGACCAGATCATTCCAGCGGTTTACCTAAAACGAATCACAAAAACCGGCTTCGAGGATGCTCTATTCGCAGCCTGGCGTAACGACCCCGACTTCGTGCTCAACCAGCCGGCCTACGCCAGCGGTTCGGTGTTATTTGCTGGTCCAGACTTCGGCACCGGCTCGAGCCGCGAGCACGCCGTTTGGGCACTGCGCGACTACGGGTTCAAGGCTGTGTTCTCGAGCAAGTTTGCCGACATCTTCAGAGGCAACTCTGGCAAGCAGGGGCTGGTCACCGGCATCGTGTCTGACGAAGACATCGAGCGCATCTGGCAGGCTCTTGAGGCAGACCCGGGGGCTTCGGCCACCGTGAACCTAGTCGAGAAGACCGTTAGCGTAGGCGACATCCGCGTAGATTTCGAGATTGACGAATACACTAGGTGGCGTCTACTTGAAGGGCTCGATGACATCGGGCTCACCCTGCGAGACGAGAAGTCGATCACCGACTTTGAGGCGAAACGAGAGTCTTGGCGCCCCAAGACTTTGCCAGCCAAGGGAGCCTGATGAGTCAAATCACCGTCAAAGGTGGCAAGCCGCTAGTTGGACGTGTCGATGTTCGCGGAGCTAAGAACCTGCCATGGTTGCCGCGCTGCTTGGCGACACCGCCAGTGAGTTGCGTCAGGTGCCACACATCAGCGACGTAGAGGTTGTTTCGAGCCTGCTTCAGCTGCACGGCGTCAAGATCACTCACGACGACCACGGCGTAATGACTCTCGACCCAACGAACGTAAAGTCGGCTCGCATGGTCGATATCGATGCCCACGCTGGTTCGTCGCGAATTCCAATCTTGTTCTGTGGCCCGCTGCTGCACCAGCTCGGTGAAGCGTTCATTCCAGACCTCGGTGGTTGCCACATTGGTGACCGC
>JBEDEQ010000154.1:0-2609 GCA_041175645.1 Actinomycetota bacterium
TCAAGAAGACGTCGTTCTTGAGCGCCTAACCGGCCTAGCCGACGAAGACGCCATGATTACCGGCACCTTCGAAGAGATGAACCTTCACGAGAAGCTACTTGCAGGCCTAATCGGCATGGGTGCAGTTACTCCGTTCCCAATTCAGGCCGCAACCATTCCTGCCGCACTCGAGGGTCGCGACATTCTTGGTCGAGGCAAGACCGGTTCGGGTAAAACCGTTGCGTTCTCAGTGCCAGTTGTAACCAAGTTGGTTAACGGTGGCTCTCAGCCACGCAAGCCTGGTCAGGCACGTGCCTTGATCTTGGCCCCAACCCGTGAACTAGCCGACCAGATCGAGCGCACCGTCAAGGCGCTTGCTCGCCCGGTAGGTTTCTTCACCGTTGCAATCTACGGTGGCGTGCCTCAGCGTCGTCAAGAAATCGCCATGAGCCGCGGAACCGACATCATCGTCGCAACCCCGGGTCGTCTCGAAGACTTGATGGCACAGGGAATCGTTGACCTAAGTGCCGTCGAGGCAGTAGTCGTTGACGAGGCCGACCACATGTGCGACCTCGGCTTCATCGAGCCAGTGCGCCGCATTCTTCGCGCCGTTGGTGACTCGCAGAAGCTGCTCTTCTCGGCAACTCTCGACCGCGAGGTTGACTCGCTGGTTCGCGAATTCTTGCCAGACCCATACATCTATGAGGTCAACGAAGAAGAAGAAGACCACTCGAACATCACCCACCGTGTGTTGATCGTTGACCCAGAAGACCGCAGCGATGTTCTGTTGCGTCTAACCCAGGGCTTCGAGAAGACCCTAATCTTCACCCGCACCAAGATGACCGCTGAGCGTTTGAGCGAATCACTAACCGGTGCCGGTGTTCCTGCAGCTCGTTTGCACGGTGATTTGAACCAGAACCAGCGCAACCGAAACCTAGAGCGCTTCGTTAAGGGCTATGTGCGTGTGCTCGTAGCCACCGACGTCGCTGCTCGCGGCATCCACGTTGATGACGTTGCTCTAGTTATTCAGGTTGACCCACCAGAGGAATACAAGACCTACCTACACCGTGCTGGCCGTACCGGTCGTGCAGGCAAAGAGGGAACCGTTATTACTCTGATTCCTCGCAGTCGTCGTCGTCGCCTCGAAGATCTTCTTCGTCGTGCAGACCGCGACGGCATTTTCACGGATGTTCGCCCGAGCAACCCTCTTCTAGAAGAGCTTGCCGGCCCGATCGCTCCACCTCCGGCTCCTGAGGTTCTCGACTTCGGTGACTCACGCGGCGGAAGCGCTCGCGGCGGTTCACGCGATGGCGGTTCTGGCGGCCGCGGTGGATACCGTGGTGGCGACCGTGACAACCGTGGCGGCGCTCGCCGTGGCGGCAACTTTGGCGGTAACGGCAAGGGTCGTTGGGCTGATCGCCCATCTGGCGCTGGCCGTCCACGCGACCGTCGCCCATCAGACGCCTAAAAAACGTTGATGGCGGTTCGCACCGTTTGACTTAAACGAAAACGGGCCAACCCTCGAGTAATCGGGAGTTGGCCCGTTTTTTGTTACCAACAAGTTGCGAGTGCAAGCGTTTGCGATTCGCTCGCACGATTTAGGCTCTAGTTATGTCGAAACTCGCTCGCAAATCACTCGCCCTGTTCACCACCCTCGCGCTGAGTGCCGGCTTGCTTGGGCTTTCTTCGGGCGCATCGACGGCTTCAACTAAAGACTTTGGCGCAGCATCCGGTGCAAACCAGGCTCAGGCGGCCAGCGCTGCCAGCACTGCCCCGAGCTGGATGAAAAACGCCGTGATCTACCAAATCAACACCCGCCAATATTCGGCCGCCGGCACATTCGACGCGGTGACTGCAGACCTGGGCCGCCTGCAAAAGCTCGGCGTAGACATCTTGTGGCTCATGCCGATTCACCCAATCGGCGAGGTAGCCCGCAAGGGTTCCATGGGCTCGCCCTATTCGGTCGCCGACTATTACGGTGTGAACCCAGACCTAGGCACCGAGGCAGACTTTCGCGAACTAGTCGATGGCGCACACGCCAAGGGCATGAAGGTGATTCTCGACTGGGTGGCCAACCACTCTTCGTTCGACAACCCGTGGATCACCGACCACAAAGATTGGTACACCCAAGACGGCCAGGGCAATGTGGTGCCGCCGAACGCCGACTGGACAGACGTTGCCGACCTCAACTTCGATGTGCCAGAGATGCGCGCCGGTTTGGGGTCGACGGCTATCGCTGCGACGTTGCTTGGGGAGTGCCGGTCGACTTTTGGAACGATGCAACCGCAGCGCTTCGACAGATCAAGCCGGTTTACATGCTCGCCGAGGCCGACGGCAACCCAGCCCTGCTGCAAGACGCCTTCTTGAGCGACTACGGCTGGAAGTTCAAAGACCTACTGATGGACTTCGGTCTAGGCATCGCGGGCAAGTCTGACTTTGCCGGCTACATGGGCCAGCAGGCGTTGAACTACCCGACCAACACCTACCCAATGCTGTTCGTCACCAACCACGACGAAAACTCATGGACAGGCTCGCTCAAAGAAAACTTCGGTACCGGTGCCAAGACCTTGGCTGTGCTCACGTTCACCGTGCCTGGCATCCCCTTGATCTATAACGGTCAAGAGGTTGAC
>JBEDEQ010000155.1:0-2517 GCA_041175645.1 Actinomycetota bacterium
TGGCGGAATGGCAGACGCGCTAGCTTGAGGTGCTAGTCCTCGTTAGAGGGTAGGGGTTCAAGTCCCCTTTCGGACACGAAGCTTGAGACAGCTTATTAAAAAACCCCCAGTCGAAAGATTGGGGGTTTTTTGATGGCCGGTGTCGGTTGCTACTGAGGGAGCGCCTGCATTAGCCGCTGAACCATAGACTTTTCGCCTGCGATAACCACGTGCTCGGTGTTGCGCCTTGCCCCCGGTTCACCGACACGCTCCCCCGCCTTGTTGTAAACACCAATTTGAGAGCCGACATAGCGCTTGAAATCGACGTCAATGATTTCGACGTGGCCCTTGACGCTACAGATGTCGAGTAGTTCATCGCGAGATAACCATGATTCGTTGTTGTAGCTGAGCACAACGGTCTCGGCTTTAACTTCTGTTACCAACTCTCGTAGCGCTAGTGGCATGGCTGGCTTGCTATTGAACGCACTGCGGTGATCTTTGGTGCGAACATCCAAGCGTTTATTGGCTATGCCGTAGGTAGAGGGCTCATCCCACCGAACCAGTGTTTCCCAGATGTGGTAGTTGGCGAAGTATCGGTGTTGGTTATAAGGCGGGTCTAGGTAGGCCAGTTGTACCTCGGCAAGCCCTCTCACCGCGTCTAAGGCGTCTGCCTGAAGGGCTAAACCTTGCCCGTTGAGCAGATCTGGCAGTAGTAGCTTTATGTCGTTGTAAGACCGCTTTGACCAGGTTTTCAGATAAGCCATCTGCATTCCAGTTGTCGAGTCGACTTTGTCTGTTGCGAGCAATAGCGAGGCGATTAGTGGCTCGTACAGCCAGGTATCGCGGTAGTCAGACTCGATGACGTCACGAATAGCATCTACGCGCTCGCCGTTTGCTGGTTGAAAATAGCGGGATGTGACGCAATAGGTTTCGGTGAAGTATCCGTGCTTACCGCTCAATGCATTTAGACGCTCGATTGCTTCGGCTAGCTCTGCGACAGGCAAGGTGCTGGCGTCAAGTTCAATGAAGGTCTTCGCGAACACATGAGCGTATGAAGCCGTATCGACAGCGGTAACGAAAGCGCCAGCCTGCTTGAATCCCCTTGCAACGCGTGTAGTACCGGTGAATAGGTCGCTAGCGGTGGTGGCCCCCGACTCCTCCAGGATGCGATTAAGCAGCGGCACCAGCGTGCGCTTCGAGCCAAGATACTTAATCACTCTCCAAAGTTACACTTGACTAGTGAATAAGCCAGAAGAGCGTCTCAGCAGTGCAGCACTGTATGCGCTCGCGGCAGCCAGAGAGATTCTGTCGGACGGCAAGGCTGTTCTGTTGACTGGTGCAGGTTTGAGCACCGATTCTGGAATTCCGGACTACCGTGGTGCGGGCCGGGTCGCTAGGCACCCAATGACTTTTGACTCGTTCATGAGCGGCATAGAGGCGCAACAGCGTTATTGGGCGCGCTCTTTCGTCGGTTTCAGCAGAATCGCCATGGCAAAACCGAACCAGGGTCACTTTGCCCTTGCAAAGGCCGAGAAGTCTGGCCGGCTGGTTGGTTTGATCACCCAAAACGTTGATGGCCTACATCAGGCTGCTGGTTCTTTGCAGGTGCTCGACTTGCATGGTCGCCTCGACAAAGTTGTGTGTATGAAATGCAGCGAGGTTTTTGAGCGTGTGCTGGTTGACGACTGGATAGCCGAGCTAAACCCGACAATCGAACGCGATGAAAGCATCGAATTTACCCCAGACGGCGATGCCGAGGTCTTGTTGACCGACACGTTCGTTGTGCCCACTTGCAAGAAGTGCGGCGGCACTATCAAGCCCGACGTGGTGTTTTTTGGCGAGCAGGTGCCGCTTGCGAGAGTGAACGAAGCGACAGCTTGGGTTGAAGCCGCAGACGCATTGGTCGTTGCCGGATCATCGCTGGCGGTCAACTCAGGTATGCGCTTTGCCAGAATGGCCCACAAGGCCGGAAAACCAATCATTATCGTCAACATCGGCCCAACCAAGGCCGATGAATTAGCCATTGCCAAGGTAGATGCAAACACCTCGGATGCACTGGAGGTGCTCTTTCATGACTGAAACTGTTCTCGGCCTGCTACGTCACGGTCAAACCGACTGGAACATAACTTTTCGCATTCAGGGTTCTAGCGACATCCCGTTGAATGAAACCGGCATTGCCCAAGCGTCATTCTTGCGTCGCCACTCAGTCGCGCTTTGCACACGGCTCAGATTGTGGCTGACCGGCACGGATTTGAAACCGTCGAGGTAGAGCCTTTGCTGACCGAGCGTTCATTTGGTGAGGCCGAGGGCATGGAGTACACCGAGTGGAAATCGGGTCACACCGACCACGCACTGATTCCCGGAATCGAAACCCTGCCTGAGCTCGAGGTTCGAGTTCGTGAGCTTCTGGCTCACATTGCCACGAAGTATGCGGGCAAACGCGTCTTGGCTGTCTCGCACGGCGCTTTCATTCGCAAGGTGGTTCGCGTAACCAGCGACAAGCAGTTACCGCTGGAGGGCCAAAGGTTTGGTAACGCT
>JBEDEQ010000156.1:0-2819 GCA_041175645.1 Actinomycetota bacterium
GAGAGTTGGGCAAGTGCTCGCCGCGCAGCTCGCCGGCGAAGACGCCGATGCGCTGTTGGCCGAGCCCTTTGCGCCGATTCCATCGTTCTGGAGCGACCAGTACGACATTCACCTGCTCGCATTCGGTCTGCTCGCGCTAGCCGACGAAATCAAACTCTTACACGGCGAGGTTCAAGGCGACTGCGTGTTCGGTTATTTCCGAGAATCGAAAATGGTTGGCGTTGCCGGTATAGGCATGCGCAGCGTAGTTCAGGGCTATCGTTCGGAATTCAAGTTGGAGGGCTAAATGCAAAATCGTGAGTTCGATTTAGACGTGACTTTTGATGACGGCGACCCAGATTTGTCGGGTTACGACGAGCAGAGCATCCGCACAGCCATTGAGAACCTGCCCGATGCAATCAAACCTGTCGCGAAAGCACTACTGGTTGATAAGCGCACCATGTCAGATGTGTCTCAAGCCCTAGGTCTGCGCCAGGCTGAACTGGTCACGCGACTACATCGCGCAAAATTGGCCATCGCCGAAGCTTTGGGCGACGTTTAGCTAAACCACTACTTAACGCGGCTGAATTTCTCTAGCTTGTCTTTTGGACCAGCCACGATCAGGCACTCGCCCTCACCGATGATGGTGTCTGGCGTAGCCGGAATGTAGTTCACGTCTCCAAATGCTGTCGCCACCACAATCACGCCGTATTCACGGCGAATGGCTAGCTCAGTCAGTGACTTTCCCACGAACGACGGTGAGGCAATGGTCTTTGCCATAGCGAAACCCTCACTGGTCACCGCCAACCGAGTGAGCAATACGCTTGCCCATGTCTTTCTCTGGGAAGATCACGTGGTCAACGCCAAGCTGGCTCAAGATGCGGCCGTGAGAATCGCTCATGGCTTTGGCCCAAATCTCGGCAACACCAATTTCTTTGAGCATAGAAACTGTCAGGATGCTCGCCTCAAGGTCAACACCGATGGCAACCACTACGCGTTCGAAGGTGTCGACACCTAGTTCACGCATTGCATCAGGGCTTGTGCTGTCGGCCGTTGCAACTTTAGTGAGAAGCGGGGCAAACTGCTGCACCAAGTCGGTATCAAGATCGATGCCAAGAACTTCATGCCCGAGGCTCTGAAGCTCGAGCGCAAGGGCAGAGCCGAATCGCCCCAAACCGATGACCGCAACGGGGGTTTCGACACGTTCTCCACCCATGGTCTTTAGTCTTCTAGCCAATTAGCGGCCTCTCTTTCGGATACTCGAAGTGCACTTTAGTTTGGCGCACGGCCAGGGCTGTGGCAACCACAACAAGGCCGAGCCGCCCACCGAACATTAACGCCATCAAAATGATCTGGCCTAACGGGGGCATGTCGGGCGTAATTCCGGTGCTCAAACCGACGGTACCGAATGCCGAAACAACCTCAAAGAAAATTTCATCGGTGCTGAACTTGGTCGTGAGGCTAATCAAAATCGTAGAAACAATCACAGCCAAAGAAGCGAGCGAGATGATGGTCAAGGCCTGACGCTGTATTGAGCGTGGAAGTCTACGGCTGCCCACGTTGACAGCGGTCTCTCCGCGAATCTCGGTCCAGACAATAAAAATCAAAACCGCTGCAGTAGTCAGCTTGATACCACCCGCCGTAGAGGCAGAGCCACCACCGATGAACATCAAGAGATCGACTCCCATCAGTGTTGCAGGGTAGCTGTCACCAATGTCGAAGGTGTTAAAGCCTCCGCTTCGAGCCATAACTGACAAAGTCAAGGCATTCATTATTTTCGAGCCATCAGCCATTGGCCCGAGAGTCAGCGGATTGAACCACTCGATCAATGCAACGTAAAGAGTTCCGAAAATTAACAATATGAAGCTAGACCACAGCACTAAGCGAGTCGCGAGAGTCCAGTGCAGAGCTGACTCGATCGCACCGCCCAACTGAGATGCCTTGACACGCCCACTGGCCCTGCGTAGCAACTCGATAAGCACTGGGAAACCGAGGCTACCCGCAACAACTGCGAAATTCAATGGCATGAGAATCCAAGGGTCGGTGGCGAACCTCACCATGCTGTCAGAGTGAAGGGCAAACCCCGCGTGATTGAAAGCCCCGATAGCGTGAAAAACTGCTTCCCAGATTGCAGCACTCAACTCATAGCCGTAACCGAGCCAAAGGCGCAGAGCGACAAACGTGGCGGTGAGAAATTCAAAAGCAGCGGCAAACAGCACAATCTTTAGAACGAGCTTCTTAGGGTCACCAGTGTCTAGACCGGGAATCTCGGCATTTCCGAGCATCCGAGAGTTTAAACCCACCCGGCGAATGAGCAGAATTCCAAGAAAAACAGCAAAAGTTACTATGCCCAGGCCACCGAGTTTGATCATAAGCATGATCATTAGGTGCCCAAATGGGGTCCAATAGGTTGAAACATCGACTGTCGAAAGGCCCGTCACGCAGACGGCCGAAACAGAAGTGAACGCGGCTTCTAAAAAGCCACCGAAGTTGTTTGCGGTGCGTGAAACGGGAAGGCTGAGAACTAAGGTGCCAACCGAGATGGCAAGGCCAAAAACCCCGGCGACGATTCGCGCCGGATGAGCCTTTTTAGCCTGACTGACTTTTTGCACTCTGCGAAATCTATCATTTCTGCGCCAAAACTTGCGCTATCAGTATTTGAAACTAGCACGAACCAAGGAGCTTTGAAAAGAAGCGGGGCTCTCGTAACCGAGAGCCCCGCAACGAACTGACCTTGCTTTCTAGTGTTCTATGGCCTTGCCGATGGCAGCACCGGTAAGTGAACGAACCTCAAGTTCGGCATATTTTGCCAAGTTGCTTTCATTCGAGGTAATGGTTCC
>JBEDEQ010000157.1:0-2763 GCA_041175645.1 Actinomycetota bacterium
ACGCGCTGGTGCATCTCGGTTCTAATCGGCGCATGAAGCAGCCCGCCTCGAACTCGATCGGCACTGAGTGTGAGAAGGCCGTCTTTTGAGCTCAACTGCCACTGCACGTGTGTGTCGGTGATAGTAAGTTCGATCTCTTTAGCGCCGTTGTAGGTGGTCCAGCGATGCAGCTTTCCGCTGTGCTTGAGGCCAACTATGTAGCCGCGAAACGGGCGACCGATCCAAGGAATGATGGCGACCGAGCCGATCAAACTGGCCTCTGGGTCGGTGTCGATGTGGTTGCTGTGGAGCCAAACGTAGCCACTCGGAAACGCGCGGCCCCAATCTTTTTCGATGTAGCCTCGACCACCAGCAAACGAAACCTGCTTACCCTCCACTGCCAGCTCGCCGGCCAGGTCGTGACCAAACGAGACGATGCCGTGAAAACACTCCATAAATGGCACCGCACCGAACCAACCCATAATTCCCGGCGACAGTGGCTTTACCGGCCATGGGTCGAGTTCGCTCTCGAAGGTGATCGATCCTTTCAATTCAGGCACGTCGAGGGTCACACCTTTGCGGCTGAAGTGGTTGTTGCCAAGCGTCACGTCGAACTCACCGGCCGATGCTGAAAACTCTCTGGTATCGAACTTGTGGTACCAAGAGCGACCGGTGCTGCCGTCGAGCAGTTGAATGAACGCCTCGTTCACTCCGCCGTCAAGACCTAGAAAAACTCCGGGGATGACCGCCCAGCGAGTTTTTTGGTCGGCGACAACCTTTACGTACCAACCCTCGAAGTAACGCTTGCTACGGCCATGGCCGTGAAAAGCTTCGGGGTGAAAAATGCCTTTGAAGAATTGCAAAGGAGTGCGCATAGCCAAAGTTTAGGCACAATTCAACGCTGCCAATGATTTGAATGCGGCTAACACTATTGTTTTAGGTGTTCAAAAAACACAACCCCTAACGATACGAAGAAGGTACATCTCGTGGAACTAGATCAACTCAACTACCTAGCCATCTTGGTGGCCGCCTTGGTCGCGAACGTAATCGGCGCGCTTTGGTTCAGCCCGAAGGCCTTCTTTCCGGTCTGGTGGAAGCTGATTGGCAAGACCCCAGAGCAGCAGCCCGGCTCATCAAACATGGCCTACGTCTTCGGCATGACATTCTTGGGTGTGCTCGGCTACACCTTTGGTCTAGCTCTCGTGCTCGAGGTGATCACGGTTGCGCACGGTTCACTAAGTGTTGCCACCGGTGCTCTAGTTGGTGCAGCCCTCGGTCTTCTTATCGGCGGAGGAGCCTCGCTGAGCCACCGCATGTTCGCAGGTCAAGGTTTCAAGGTTTGGTTGGTTGAAGTTGGTAACGACGTGGTTGCGCTAGCAGCCGCCGGTGCCATTCTCGCCGCCTGGCAGTAAATGGCAGCCAAAGAAATCGACGACTATCTGGCTACTGTGCCAGAGCCAAAACGCGCCACGCTCGAAGCGCTTCGGCGCAGCATCCTCGCTGTAATTCCTGATGCGGAGCAGTGCATTTCATACGGGATGCCCGCCTTTCGGGTTGACGGCAAAGTGCTAGCTGGTTTCGCGGCGTTCAAAAATCATCTCGCCTACCTGCCGCACAGCGGTCGAGTTTTTAAAGAGATTCCAGAACTGGACAGTTACACGAAAACCACAGGTTCACTGCACTTTGAGATTGATACGCCGCTTCCCGACGAAATTGTTGAAAAGCTAATCGCGGTGCGCCGATTTCAGCTCTGGGGCATTTGATTCAGCTTCAAAAATGCTAGTTTTTGGAGAACGCATTCTGAGCGAGTGAGTGCAACAACCCGTTCGTTGCCAGAACAGATGAAGTTTCGTCGGTAAGTTCACCATCGAGCGCACTGAACGAGCCACCAGCCTGCTCGACGATTGGCACCAGGGCAGCAATGTCATAAATCTTTAGGTCGTGCTCACCGACAATGTCGACGCTGCCCTCGGCAAGCAGCATGTAAGAGAAAAAGTCGCCGTATGCGCGCGTGCGCCAAACCCTGCGAGAAAGCTCGACCAGTTCGTTCAAATAACCGGCTCGGTCCCAAAGCTGAAGGTTGTTGTAAGACAGCGAGGCATGCTCGAGAGCCGAAACCTTCGATACACGGATGCTTCGCTCCGATCCATCCACGTCTCTGGTGTGTGCCCCAACTCCCGGTGCAGCCCACCAGCGCCTACCTAACGCCGGTGCCGAGACAACACTCAAAACGGGCTTGCCGTCTATCGCCAGAGCAATGAGCGCACCCCAAACGGGGACTCCACGCATGAAATTGGCGGTGCCGTCGATTGGATCGATGATCCAGGTTCGAGAGCCTGAGCCGGTGTTGCCAAACTCTTCACCGATTAGAGCGTCTTCGGGACGTTCCTCGGCCAGCACCTGTTTGAGGGCAGCCTCAACCGAACGGTCGGCGTCGGTCACCGGCGATGCATCCGGCTTCGTTTCAACCACAAGGTCTTGCGCCAAGAATCGGGGCAGCGCAATCGAATCGGCTAAATCGGCGAGCCTTTGGGCAAGCGCGAGGTCAGATTCAAACGAAGGCATGTTCAAAAGCCTAGTCTGACGAGGCCGAGACAATCAGCCGGCGCAGGCTGTCAACACGGGCAGTGCCAGTGTCACCCAAACGCCCGTCTGTGATGGCGGCGTCGAGTTCACAGTCTGGCGATTCGGCAAGGTGTGAACAGTCACGAGGGCAGGTTTCGATGACCTTGTAGAGGTCTTCAAATGAGCGAAGCAGCGAAGCGGGGTTGATGTGACCGAGTC
>JBEDEQ010000158.1:0-3006 GCA_041175645.1 Actinomycetota bacterium
GCTCTAGCGTTGACCGCACATTCTGGAACTTCGACATCGGCGACGGCAGCGAAGTGGGCATTCCTGGCTGGGGCAACCAAGAGCGCGAGTGGTACCTGCCCGAGCAGGCGGCCACCGATGGCAACGGCTCGCTCGTAATCACGGCCACCAAGCTGCCGGCCGACAACTCTTATATGGCCTACTACGGCACCCCCGCCGATTGGGCGAGCGCCAAGCTGCACACCGCCGGCAAAGTTTCGGTGCTACACGGCCGAATCGAGGCGCGCGTTCGTGTGCCAAAGGGCGCTGGCACTTGGCCGGCATTCTGGATGCTCGGCACCGACCTCGTCGAGGTAACCTGGCCGACCTGCGGCGAGATCGACATTCTCGAGGTGCGCGGCCGCGACCCGCACACGCTGGTTGGCACCATCCACGGCCCTGGCTATTCGGGCGAACACGGTTCTGGCACTGAGATTTCGGTTGAGGCCGACATGAGCGACGGTTTTCACACCTTTGCAGTCGAATGGTTGCCGGGCTCGATTTCGTGGTACATCGACGACCGCCACTACCAAACCAAAACCCCAGCGGATGTCGCGCCTAGCGACTGGGTTTTCGAACACCCGCACTACATCATCATGAACTTGGCGATGGGCGGCGGATTCACAGGTGACATCGACCCGGCTCTAACTCACGCCGAGATGGCGATCGACCACGTGCGCGTGTATTCGCTCGACGGGGTAGGGCAAGTCACGGTTCACTAGAACTTTGGTGGCCGGCGAGCATCAGCCACGGGCATCCGAGCCCCACTAAACTAGAGGTGTTCGCCGCAGTTGTCGGGCGCAAAAACAAGCCACGTGCCACACCATTTTGGGAGCCATCCGTGCCAAAAATCATCGTCGAAGTTATGCCAAAAGCCGACCTGCTAGACCCAGCCGGCAAAGCTGTGAGCAACGCGCTTCACCGCAACGGCCACAACGAAATCGCCAATGTGCGCATCGGCAAGCGAATCGAACTGCACTTCGACCGCGCCGTAACCGAAGCCGACGTGGCTGCCGCCCAAAAGATTGGCGAAGAGTTTTTGTCGAACGCAGTGATCGAAGACGTGGTCTCGGTCACCATCGAGAACTAAGGGGCCGGCGGCGATGCGCATTGGCGTTGTAACTTTTCCGGGAACCCTCGACGACCGTGACGCACAGCGCGCGGTTCGACTAGCCGGCGGCGAGCCGGTTGCTCTATGGCACGCCGACACTGACTTGCACAAGGTCGATGCCGTGGTGCTCCCAGGCGGATTCTCGTTTGGCGACTACCTTCGCTGCGGCGCGATTGCCGCGCAGGCTCCGGTGATGGAGAGCATCATCAAGGCTGCGGCCGGCGACTTGCCGGTGCTCGGCATCTGCAACGGTTTTCAGGTGCTCGTCGAGAGCCACCTGCTGCCCGGTGGCCTGATTCGCAACGACGTGCAGACGTTCGTGTGCCGCGACCAGAAGCTCGTGGTCGAAAATGTTGACACCCCGTGGACCAACGAGTTCACCCTCGGTCAAGAAATCACCATTCCGCTAAAAAACGGTGAAGGTGGTTACATAGCGGATGCTGAGACCCTGAAGCGCCTCGAAGGCGAAGGTCTGGTGGCCTTTAGATACAAAGACTTCAACCCGAACGGTTCGATGAACGACATCGCGGGCTTGCGCAACGAGCGCGGCAACGTGGTTGGTTTAATGCCGCATCCTGAGCACGCAGTTGAGGCTGGCTTTGGCCCAGACACCTCGGTGGCCATGCGCTCGGGTGTTGATGGCCTCAAGTTCTTCACCTCGGTACTCAAGTCGCTAGTGGAGGCCTAAAGATGAGCAACGTTATCGCGGTCGACACCACCAAAAACGCCAAGGCTACCCCCGAGAAGGCACAGCCGTGGAAAGAACTTGGGCCCGCCCGACCAGCGCCGAACTCGCGATGTATTCGGTGATGTGGTCTGAGCACTGCAGCTATAAGTCGAGCAAGATTTACCTTCGCCAGTTTGGTGAGAAGGTTACCGACGAGATGCGCGAGCACCTCATGGTGGGCATGGGCGAGAACGCCGGAGTGGTCGACATTGGTGAGGGCTGGGCCGTCACGTTCAAGGTTGAGAGCCACAACCACCCGAGCTACATCGAGCCGTTTCAGGGCGCTGCAACCGGTGTTGGTGGCATTGTTCGCGACATTTTGACCATGGGTGCCCGCCCGATTGCCGTGATGGATCAGCTTCGCTTCGGCGACGTTTCGCACCCAGACACCGCGCGCGTTGTGCACGGTGTGGTTAGTGGAATCTCGTTCTATGGCAACTGCCTCGGCCTGCCAAACATCGGTGGCGAGACCGTGTTCGACAAGGTTTATCAGGGCAACCCGCTGGTGAACGCGCTGTCGGTTGGCGCGCTGCGTCACGAAGATTTGAAGCTTGCCAAGGCGTCGAACCCTGGCGACCAGGTGATTTTGTTCGGTGCGCGAACCGGTGCCGATGGCATCGGTGGTGTTTCGGTGCTCGCAAGCGAGACCTTTGACGCCGATGGCCCAAGCCGCCGCCCGGCCGTTCAGGTTGGCGACCCGTTCGCCGAGAAGGTGCTCATCGAGTGCTGCCTAGAGCTTTATGCCGCTGGCGTTGTGGCGGGCATCCAAGATTTGGGTGGTGCCGGTCTGTCTTGTGCCACCAGCGAGTTGGCCTCGAATGGTCAGGCCGGTATGCGCGTGCAGCTTCGCAACGTGCTGCTGCGTGACGAGTCGCTGACCCCCGAAGAGATTCTGATGTCAGAGTCGCAAGAGCGCATGATGGCTATCGTGCCAAAGCGCGATCTGGCCGCTTTCAAGAAAATTGTGGAGAAGTGGGAAGTCGAGTATTCGGTGCTCGGCGAAGTCATTCGCGAGCCACGCCTCTATATCAACTGGGGCGACGAAGAAATCGTCAACGTGCCACCGCGCACGGTTGCCCACGACGGTCCGGTTTATGAGCGCCCGGTCGCCTACCCTGCCTGGATCGACGCGTTGAATGCCGATTCATCG
>JBEDEQ010000159.1:0-2873 GCA_041175645.1 Actinomycetota bacterium
CGATAGCCACTGGGCTACCACTGTTGAATTTGTTGTTACCTCACATGCCGAGCGCTCGGGCCTGTTCACCAGCGAAGAGCTGCCTCGTGGCATGAGCCAGATTCCTTACGCATTCAAAGGAAATCCAGAGCTGGCCAACAGCCTCAGCAAATACGACGAGAAGAATGGCACCTGGATCACCCCGATCAGCGACCCACACCTGCCGATTTTCTATGCAACCGTGAACCTCTGGCACTACCTAGGCCGCGGCCTTGACGACAAGAAGTGGGTTTCGATGTCGGTTTGTCAGACCGCGACTCCCGAAGACTTCAAGCGTGCCGGTCGCGCGCTTGGCGAGGCCATTCGAGACAGCGACAGCAAGGTGCTGCTACTCGGATCGGGTGCGCTATCGCACACGTTCCACAAGTTGCGCGATCTTCGCAAGCACGAGGCCAGCGACCCGATTCACATCTTCAGCCCAGAGGCCTACGAGTATGACAAGAAGGTAATGGAATGGTTCGCGCAAGGTGACCACAAGGCCGTGCTCGACGACTTCGACAATTTCAAGAAGTACAAGCCAGAAGCTGGTTTTTACCACTACCTAGCGATGGCTGGGGCACTTGGTGAAGAAGACAACACGTCGGTAGGCCGCCTTTACAGCGAATACGAAAACTCAATCGGAACCGGCCAGGTGCACATCTGGTTCGACAAGCCTGAGGGTGGGTTCCCAAGACCGAAAGACCTGGTGCTATCCCGTGACTGAAATTAGACGCATCCTGCTCGATGGCTACCCGATTCAGGTAGTTCGAGATGGTGAGCACCTGGTTGCCCCCGACGGCCGACGCATCGCGATTGAAGATGCCACGCACCTCGCGCCATCCGAGCCAACCAAGATCATCGCTGTGCACTTGAACTACGACTCGCGCACTCAAGAGTTCATGACCAAGTTGCCGCCGGCGCCGACCTACTTTCACAAGCCAATCACCGCGCTGAACACCCACAAGGGTGCTGTCGTGCGCCCATCCGGTTGCAAGTGGCTCAACTACGAGGGCGAAATCGTCATCATCATCGGCAAGACCTGTCGCAACATCTCGCCCGAAGAAGCTGGCGAATACATCGCGGGTTACTCGGTGGGTAACGACTACGGCCTGCACGACTTTAGAGACACCGATGCCGGTTCGATGCTGCGCGTGAAGGGTAGCGACACCTTGGCTCCGGTTGGTCCGGGCATGGTCACCGACTGGGATTTTAGAAACAAGATGATTCGCACCTATGTGAACGGCGTCGTCAAGCAAGAAGACAACACCGACAACATGGAGTGGGACATGCACTACCTGGTTGCCGACATTGCTCGTACCATCACCCTGGTGCCTGGCGACATGTTGTTCTCGGGCACCCCGGCCTTTAGCCGCCCGGTCGAACCAGGCGACATTGTTGAGGTTGAGGTTGAAGGCCTCGGCCGCTTGACCAACCACATCGTCGAAGGCCCTACCCCAATTCGCACGGATGTTGGCGCACAGCCAACCGAAAGCGAAGAGGTTGTCTCTACCGCACTTGGTGGCGACTGGGAGTTCAGAGGAATTCGCACCCCATCTAAAGACCTTTACCCATCTACATCTAAAGACCTTTACCCATCTACAGTGGAGGAAAAATAATGACAATCAAAATCGACGTCGACATGACTAAGTGCCAGCACTACGGTCAGTGTGTTTTCGAAGCACCAGACATCTTTCGCCTAAACAGCGACGACAAGCTCGAATACACCGCCGAAGCCGACGAGAGCGAACGCGGCAACATTGAGGCAGCCATCGACATCTGCCCGATGCAGGCCATTCGCATCGTCGAGTAATTTCGACGACTTCTCGTTAGGCATACGTGACTAAGCCGGTAGTTATTGTCGGTGCATCCATGGGTGGTCTGCGCGCCGCCGAGGCACTTCGCCGTTTCGGCTATCTCGGCCCGATCACCGCAATCGGCGATGAGCCATATGCCCCTTACAACCGTCCTCCACTTTCGAAAGAGGTGCTCAAGGGCGAGGTGAGCCACGAGGCAGTGGCATTTGCGCAGCGACCAGCAACCGCCGACGTGAACTGGGTTCTCGGTACTCGAGTGGCGAGCGCGGATGTCGCAAACAGCACCGTTACCGACGACACCGGGCTCGTGCATCCGTATAGTGCATTGATTATCGCCACCGGGCTTCGCCCAAAGCGCCTGCAGGTAGCAAACGGCGATCTGGCTGGCCGTCACGCGGTTCGAACCCTAGATGACGCGATCGCACTCCGCGCCGAACTCGTGCCGGGTGCAAATGTTGTGATTCTCGGTGCTGGCTTCATCGGCTGCGAGGTTGCAGCCACGGCAAGACTGCTCGGATGCTCGGTGACGGTCGTCGCACCGGGTAGCAACCCGATCAATCGGCCGCTGGGGCGCGTGTTAGCCGCCGAAATCAAGCGTCGTCACGAGGCCGAGGGTGTGCAATTTCGCATGAAGAGCACCGTGGTTGATCTCGTGGGCGAAGACCGCGTTGCCGGCGTGATTCTTGACTCGGGCGAAGTTCTGCCCTGCGATGTTTTTATCGAGGCGATTGGCTCACACGCCAACACCGAGTGGCTCGAGGGCAACGACCTTGAGTTGACCGACGGGGTACTGACCGATGGCGCGTTGCGTGCGGTGCGAACCGACGGGTCGGTAGCCGAAAATGTCTTTGCGGTGGGCGACGTGGCGAGATTCGCTAACCCAATCTTTGACGATGTGCCAAGGCGCGTCGAACACTGGAACATTCCAACCGATAGCGCTAAGAGAGTTGGGCAAGTGCTCGCCGCGCAGCTCGCCGGCGAAGACGCCGATGCGCTGTTGGCCGAGCCCTTTGCGCCGATTCCATCGTTCTGGAGCGACCA
>JBEDEQ010000160.1:0-2750 GCA_041175645.1 Actinomycetota bacterium
AGCCGGATTGGCTAGTTCGAGAAGTTTGAAGTCGAAGTGCTTTTCGAGTTCGTGGTCTTGACTGCTAACTCTGCGTCGCGGTGAGTCAGTTGGAACACTCGGTGCCGCAAGAATCGGCGTTAGGTCTAGACCGTCTGCCTTCCAGTGTGTGATTGCTCGGTTAACGTCGATTAATTCGCTTCTACCGATGGCTTCATCGAGGCTCCTAAAGCCAAGAGCGGCGAGGTATTCGCGAACTTCCTGAGCCAGGAACTCGAAGAAGTTCACAACGTGATCCGCCTGACCGGTGAATCGTTCACGTAGGGTGGGGTTTTGTGTTGCCACACCGACAGGGCAGGTGTCTAGGTGGCAAACGCGCATCAAGATGCAACCAGAAACAACCAGTGGTGCCGTAGCGAAGCCATACTCCTCTGCACCCAGCAGGGCAGCGATAATCACGTCTCTACCAGTCTTCATTTGACCATCGACTTGAACCGAGACTCTACCTCGCAGCCCATTGACCATAAGTGTTTGCTGAGCCTCAGCCAAACCGAGCTCCCACGGAGTTCCCGCGTGCTTTAGAGAGTTCAATGGCGATGCTCCAGTGCCGCCATCAAAACCCGAAACCAGGATGACGTCGGCCTTCGCTTTTGCAACGCCTGCAGCGACCGTTCCAATGCCAACCTGACTAACAAGCTTCACGTGCACTCGAGCTTCGCGATTAGCGCGCTTTAGATCGAAGATCAGCTGTTTGAGGTCTTCGATCGAGTAAATGTCGTGGTGTGGAGGTGGTGAAATCAGGCCTACGCCAGCAGTGGCGTGACGAGTTCTGGCGATCCACGGGTAAACCTTATTTGGCGGAAGTTGGCCTCCTTCACCAGGTTTCGCCCCCTGAGCCATCTTGATCTGAATGTCGTCGGCGTGCGTGAGATACATGCTCGTCACACCGAATCGACCCGATGCAACCTGCTTGATGCTCGAACGTCGCGCCGGATCTAGAAGTCTTTCAACATCTTCACCACCCTCACCCGTATTCGATTTCGCACCCAGACGGTTCATGGCTATCGCAAGGGTTTCGTGCGCTTCAGGCGAGATGGAGCCATAAGACATAGCGCCGGTTGAGAAACGTTTGACGATTGACGAGATTGGTTCGACCTCATCGATTGGAACTGCAGGTCTCACGCCCTCTCTAAGTGTGAAAAGTCCGCGGAGCGTCATAAGCCGTTCGGCTTGGTTATCTACCGAGGCTGTGTATTGCCTGAAGATGTCCATGCTCTTGCTCTTTGTTGCATGCTGAAGTTTAAAAATGGTTTCAGGGTTAAACAGGTGCGGCGCACCGTCACGACGCCACTGGTACTCTCCGCCTGTCTCGAGAGCGGTGTGAGGGTTCGTTGCTCTCTCTAGCGGGTAGGCCGTCTTGTGTCTTGAGGCGATTTCGGCATGAATAACTTCGATGCCGATTCCACCTAGTTGGCTAACTGTGCCAGTGAAATACGTGTCTACGAACTCTTGGCTAAGGCCGATAGCTTCGAACACCTGGGCACCAGAGTATGAAGACACTGTCCACCCTTGCCAAGACCCTTAATCAGGTTTGCATGGGCTTTCTTGACCGTCAGGCCAGCGAGCTCTCCGGTTAGAACCATTTGTTCCACGGATTCCATCGCCAGGTATGGGTTGATGGCAGCTGCACCATAACCAATGAGAGCGGCTACGTGGTGAACTTCACGAACGTCTCCGGCTTCGATCACCAATCCCAAGCGGGTGCGATTTCCGGTTCTAATCAAATGGTGGTGAACTGCCGAGGTCAGAAGCAGAGATGGAATTGGCGCGAGTTCGCGGTTGCTGTCGCGGTCACTGAGGATCAGGTAAGTGACGTTGTTTGAAATAGCAGCGTCAACCTCGTCGAAAATTTCACGGATGCGCGCGGCAAGACCCTCGGCCCCCGCATCCATGCGATACAGACCCTTGATGGTGTGCGACTTACCGACTCCGGGCTTCGATTCGATGTGTTTTATCTTGGCGAGCTCGTCATTATCAAGAACGGGGAAATCGAGTGTGATCTGTTGCGCGTGCTCTGGCGTTGCGGTGAGAAGATTTCTCTCAGGACCTAACCCAGTGCCCAACGATGTGACTACTTCTTCACGAATGCTGTCCAGGGGCGGGTTGGTGACCTGAGCAAACTGTTGCACGAAGTAGTCAAACAACACGCGAGGTCGGTCGCTGAGCGCCGCAATCGGCGTGTCAGACCCCATGGCACCAATTGGCTCCGCACCGGTACGGGCAATCGGGGCTAGAAGAATGCGCAGGTCTTCTTCGGTGTAACCAAAGGTGCGCTGTCTGCGGTTCACCGATGCCGAGGTGTGGGCAATGTGCTCACGCTCAGGCAGTTCGGCAAGTTCAATGCGGTTTTCGCTGAGCCAAGTTCCCCAAGGTTCGAGAGCTGCAACCTCGGCTTTGATCTCTTCGTCATCGATCAAGCGGCCGTTAGCGGTATCAGCGAGGAACATTTTTCCTGGCTGTAGGCGACCTTTCCTGACGATTTTTGCGGGGTCAATGTCTGCTACGCCGATTTCAGAAGCAAGAATGACTAGGCCGTCTTCGGTTACTACGTACCGCCCTGGCCTGAGGCCGTTTCGGTCAAGTGTGGCACCGACAAGCGAACCGTCGGTGAAGATAACCGCGGCAGGCCCGTCCCAAGGTTCCATGAGCATCGAGTGGTACTCGTAGAAGTTCTTTCTCGCCTCATCCATGTCGGTGTGTTTTTCCCAAGC
>JBEDEQ010000161.1:0-2578 GCA_041175645.1 Actinomycetota bacterium
CGCGTAGAGGTTCCGCAAGAAGCATTCATTGCCGCGCTCTCATCAGACAGTGAGAAAAAGGGCGAGAAGAAGGGCAAGTAGTTGGCTGGCCCGCTGCCGATTGGCGAGGCTGTTCCCGCCGATGGCACACTGCCAGCATCCGTGCTTGAAATTTCAGCCGATAAAACCTTTCACGCCTACGTTCATGTGCCTTTTTGCCGAGTTCGCTGCGGCTACTGCGACTTCAACACCTATACCTCCGCAGAGTTGCCTGGTTACAGCCCAGGCGACTTCGTCGGCAACCTGCGCGCAGAACTGGCCTTTTCGCAGCAAGTGCTTGAGAACGCTGGGCTAGCCAATCGCAAACTCTCTACCGTGTTCTTTGGTGGAGGCACCCCAACACAGCTAGCGCCCAGTCAACTAACCGGAGCGCTTTCTTCGCTAAAAGACGCATTCGGTATCAAAGCTGATGCTGAGATAACTACAGAGGCTAATCCTGACAATGTCGACGACGCCTATCTGAGAGCTTTGGCTGAGGCCGGGTTCACTCGAGTCTCGTTTGGCATGCAGTCAGCCATTCCAGAGGTTCTAAAGACCCTAGAGCGCACCCATAAGCCAGAGAATGTGCCAGCTGCGGTGGAATCTGCCAAGCGGGCGGGCCTTGGAACCTCGGTAGACCTGATCTACGGCGCACCCGGTGAAACCATGCAGCAGTGGCAGCAGACCGTAGATAGTGCTCTGGCGCTAGAAACAGACCACATCTCTGCCTATGCCTTGATTGTTGAGCCCGGAACCAAGTTGGCTAGACAGATTCGCTCTGGTGAGCTAGCCGAGCCAGATGATGATCTAACTGCCGACAAGTATGAATACTTGGATGCTGCGCTCAGCGCCGCCGGTTTCGAATGGTACGAGTTGAGCAACTTCAGTCGAAATGTTCAGACGAGGTCGGCTCACAACCTGGCTTATTGGAACACTCAAGACTGGTGGGGCTATGGGCCTGGCGCTCACAGCCATGTGGGTGGAGTGCGCTGGTGGAACCAGAAGCACCCAACCGGTTACGCGGCAGCGCTCGCCGAGGGTGTTACCCCCGCAGCCGGGCGAGAGTTGTTGAGTGACACCACTCGTTTAGAAGAACGACTCCTTCTTGAGCTTCGGTTGCGCTCCGGCTTAGCTATCGAGGTCGTCAAAGCCATTAACCCGAAGGCAACAGGGGTTGTAGCGACTCTGATTGCAGATGGCTTAGTCGAAGCATCCACCGCGCTCGCGGGTTCGCTGGTGCTGACCCTAAAGGGTCGCTTGCTAGCCGATGCGGTAGTGCGGCGCCTAATCTAGCTCGCCCCGACCCTCTGGGGTAATATTGGCACTCAAGGCCCCCAAGTGCTAACGAGGTGAAGATGCTCCAAGACCGCACCCTAGAAGTGCTACGCGCCATTGTTCAGGACTACATCAACACCAAAGAGCCGGTTGGCTCAAAAACCCTGGTTGATCGACACAATTTCGGTTCGGTGTTTCTTCGGCAACAATTCGCAACGACATGGCGCTTCTCGAAGAAGAAGAGCTAATCGTCGCACCGCACACTTCCAGCGGGCGTGTGCCGACCGACAAGGGCTACCGACTCTTCGTCGACCGCCTCAGCGAGGTCAAACCCCTCTCAAACGCCGAGCGATCGGCGATTGAGACGCTGCTCACCGCTAGCAGCGACCTCGAAGACACGCTGTCGAAGACCGTGCGACTGCTTTCGCACCTGACCAATCAAGTTGCGATGGTTCAGTTTCCAACTCTGGGTAAATCTCAGGTCAGAAACATTGAGCTGCTTTCTATTACCGATAGCAAAGTGCTGATTCTCTTGGTTGCCGACAACGGTCGTATCGAACAGCACATGATTGAAACCCCTGGCGGGTATCAGCTAGACGACTTGGCCGAGATTCGGGCGAGGCTCAACGCCGTTCTGGCCGGTAAGCAACTTGCCAGCGTTGAAGGGCTACTAGCCACCTTTGCCGACAACTTTTCACCAGACCGCCGCGCCTTGGTTGCGCGAGTAGTGAATGGCCTGCTTGAGAGCGTTGACGCTAACCGCACTGAAAAGCTGCTTCTCGCCGGAACCGGAAACCTTGCCAGACGTGAGAACGACTTCGCCGGATCGATCACCCCGGTGCTGGACGCTATTGAAGAGCAAGTGGTTCTGCTTCGTTTGATGAGCGAAATGCAGTCAGAGCAGCACGGAGTTGGCGTGCGAATCGGCCGTGAGAGCGGTGTCGTCGGTTTGAACGAAACCTCACTCATGGTGGCCGGTTATGAAAACCAAGGCGCTGAAGTAGCCAAACTCGGCGTGCTCGGCCCAACTCGAATGGACTATTCGGGAAACATTGCAGCCATCAGAGCGGTTGCCCGTTACCTAACCAAGATTCTCGGAGAATAACTTGAGCGACCACTATCAAGCCCTAGGTGTCGAACGTGACGCCACCGATGAGCAAATCAAGAAGGCTTACCGCAAGCTGGCTCGCGAGTTGCACCCAGATGTGAATCCTGAACCGTCGGCACAGGAGCGGTTCAAGACGGTAACTCACGCCTACGAGGTGTTGAGCGACCCAGATGCCCG
>JBEDEQ010000162.1:0-2523 GCA_041175645.1 Actinomycetota bacterium
GGGAACCATTCGTGGTGACCTCGGTCGCGATTGGGGCCTAAAGGTTCAGCAGAACCTGGTTCACGGTTCGGACTCACCAGAGTCTGCGGCGCGTGAGCTTGCCCTCTGGTTCTAAACCAAGAGAAAACATCAAAGGAACGACACTTGGTTGACTTTGCGAGCCTTGACACCGATGCCCAAGTGTCGTTGCTCACCGATCACGCGGGCCAAGTCTTGAAGCACTACGATCTCGGCGAAGTCACCGAGATCGAATCAATCAACCACGAATACAACTCAACGTTTGCCATATCAACCGCTGATGGAAACCGCTACGCACTGCGCATCAACATCAATTCGCATCGCAGCACGGCTAATGCGCTAGCCGAGCTCGAGTTCATTAACCACCTAAAGGCCAACACCGACCTAAATTTTGCGTCGCCGATTGCCAACCTGTCGGGCGATTACTTCACAGTTGTTTCAAACGAAGAGATGGGCAAAGCACTTTTGTCGGTCTTGTTCTCATGGCTCGAAGGTCAAGAACTAGGGGGTGAACCTGCCGAAGAGCAGCTCTTTGCGCTTGGCGCTGTGATGGCAAAAATGCACGATGCCGCGGCTGGTTTTGAATTGAGCAAAGACGCGGAGCTGCCGAATCTGCGCGACGTGCTTTGGTTAACTGACGACCTATTGACCACCGAAGCGTCGCAGCTTTCGAGCGAAGACCAGGCACTGGTGCGTGCCGGGCTAGGCAAAATCGACGGCGTGATTGAAGGTTTGTTTGAGCGAGACTCGGTTCGCCTCATCCACGCTGATATGCATGGTTGGAACCTGATTTGGCACGACGGCGCATTGAGCGTTTTTGACTTTGATGACTGCGGTATCGGCCTGCCAATTCAAGATATTTATACGGCGTTGTACTACCTAGACACTCCTGAACAGGATGCCGCGCTCAAGTCTGGCTATGCCTCGGTTCGCCCGATTCCAGAGCACACCGACTACGAGGCCAAGGCTCTGCTTTTGCAGCGAAGAATCATTTTGTTGAACTACCTGTTCGAAACCAGCACGCCGGAGCACCGCGAAATTCTGCCTAAGTAAGCGCGAAGAAAATAATCACCACTGCGAGCACCTCGGTGGTGAGGCTAAAAACCCATGAAGAGCCGGACCAGCGCATAAAGAAGCCAAAGGTTCTAGTCGGCACTTCGATTACACCTTCGGCCGCCGACCAGAGGAAAGTAGCCCAAAAGATCGCGATCATCGCAACCCAGGCGAGCATGCAATAAGGGCACAGCACGCCGAGCACAAACGTGCTGGTGATGAACAGGTAGATCACGAAGATAAAGCCGAGGGTCACGCCGGTCATAAACAAGCGCCAGAACCATTTGGCGAATTTTGCTCCTGCCAAAATGGCTACGCCGACGGCAATAGGCGCTACGAAAGCACCCAAGCCGATGATTGGGTTGGGAAAGCCGAACATTGAAGCCTGCGCGCTTTTCATCACGGATGCACAGCTGATAAATGGGTTGACATCACACGACAGCGCTTGACCAGGGTTGGTGAGCATGTGGATTCGTTCGATTACCAGAGAAAATGCTGCTAACCAGCCGAGGATGCCGGCCCAGATCATCGTGATGGCAAACTTCTTGCCAGGCGATTCGATCGTTTCGATTCCACTTGCGTTGCTCATGGTTTCAAGTATCCCACTTGCTTGGGTGACTTTTGGGGGAGTAACTGCCATACTTGAAGCAAGTTGTTCTGGCCACACCAGAAACGACTGAAGGTTTATCGAGCGCGAACCACGCCATGTATAAGACCCATCGGGCAGCAGCTGGTTTTGAAATCCGACTCGAGTTTGAAGATTTAGTTATTCGCCGAGGCGGATAACACGGAGATTTGAGCCAATAAATGGTGGAGAAGAAAACTAACCTAGACGCTAACAACGCGGCTGAAACCAAACCAACTCGCTCACGCGCGAAGGCTACCGACAAAGCAGATGCGAATGCGCCCGTGGCTAAGGCTGCGTCAAAGCCTGCCGCCAAGAAGGCCCCAGCGCGAGCAGCTAAGTCCAAAAGCGAAACCGCAGCGGTAGAAACCGTTGCTTCGGCTGAGACTAACGACGCGCCAAAGAAAACTTCTGGCCGCTCGAGATCAAAGACTGCTGCCACCGAAGCCCCGGCTGTTCCGCCGATCGTGTCGGCGACATCCCTGCTCTTTCAAGCGCCTGATCTGCCGACCCCTGTGGTTGACCCGAAGCGTGGCAAAATCGTGGATGCTCCGAGCGATGGTGAGAGTCACCTACGTCGTCGCAGCCGCCGTCGCGCCGGTGAAGAGGCCAACATTGGTGACCTTCCAGAAAACGTGATTGTCAAGGTTCGCTCTCCGCGCGAACCAAAGGCTCCGAGTAATGAACCACAGCGCGTCAAGGGTTCGACTCGTCTAGAAGCAAAGAAGCAGCGCCGCCGTGATGGACGCGATGCAGGTCGTCGCCGTTCGGTAATCACCGAGAGCGAGTTTTTGGCTCGTCGCGAGGCTGTAGACCGCACCATGGTT